>DATEHM010000001.1:0-13463 GCA_035279545.1 bacterium
ATCCCTGGATGGTGGGGAGGGTGACCGTCACGAAATAGAGACCCGGCGGAGCGGGGGCGGCCGGCGGGGACCGCGGCCGCCCCCCGCTCCGCGTCTGGCCCCGGAACGGGATGCGGGCCCTCTTCCGTTTCTTCCGGAACCGCACGCGACTGGGAAGCGCTCGTATGCGAGCCGGGGGTGCGTTCGCCTTTGGATGAGCGTGGGGGAGAGAGGCGGATGGGGAGGGCACGCTTGCGGGACTTGGGGATCGCCATCGGGCAGATGCCCACCGGCCCCCACAATGCCATCACCGACGTGCCGGGGGTGCTGGTGGGGCACCGCACGCTGATCTGGGACACGCCGCGGATGGCCCGCACGGGGGTGACGATGGTGGTCCCCCGCGACGGTGCGGTCTGGCGCGATCCCGTCTTCGCCGCCCACCATTCGTTCAACGGAAACGGCGAAATGACCGGGCTGGTGTGGCTGGAGGAGGCGGGCCTGCTGGACGGTCCGATCGGCATCACCAACACGCACGCCGTGGGGGTGGTGAGGGACGCGCTCGTGGGCTACGGAGTGGAGCGCGGGTATGTCACGGGGTTCACGCTGCCGGTGGTGGCGGAGACCTTCGACGGCTGGCTGAACGATATCAACGCGTTCCACGTCCAGCGACAACACGCCTACGATGCCCTCGCGGCCGCGGCGGGGGGGCCCGTCCCCGAGGGGAACGTGGGCGGCGGCACAGGGATGCGGTGCCACGGGTTCAAGGGCGGGATCGGCACGGCTTCCCGGTTGGTCGAGAACGAGACGGGGAGATACGTGGTCGGCGCGCTCGTCCAGGCGAATTACGGGAGCGTGCGCCACCTCCGGGTGGACGGCGTCCCGGTGGGGCGCGAGCTGGACCCGCGGTGGGCCGTCCCGAGCCCGGGCGGATCGATCATCGTGATCGTCGCCACCGATGCGCCGCTGTTGCCCGGTCAGTGTCGACGCCTCGCCCAGCGGGCCACCGTGGGCCTGGCGCGGGTCGGGGGGGTCGGGTACAACTCCAGCGGCGACATCTTCCTCGCGTTCGCCACCGGGAACCACCTGCCGGCCGTCTCGCGGACGCTGCACGACCTCCGCATGCTGCCGCACGAGCATCTCAATCCGTTCTTCGACGGGGTGGCCGAGGCGGTGGAGGAGTCGATCCTCAACGCCCTCGTCGCCGCGGAGACGATGGTGGGATTCAAGGGGACGGTTCATGCACTCCCCCTGGACGAACTCGCGGCGATCATGGTCCGCTACCGTCCGCGGGAGGGACGGCAGGCCTGACCGGGGAACGCGAATCGGCGGACAGCCCCGCGGGCAGGGTCTTTGGGGCGAACGCGAAGGCGGGAGGCGACGGCCAGGGTGCGGGTCCGCCCCGGCGAGAGGAGGACCGCATGTCGACAGGGACGCCGATCGGTGACGAGGATCTCGTGCGGGGGGTCCAGGGGGAAGCCGGGATCCTCACCGTGCGCGCCGGCCCGGGGCGCCGAACGTGGAACGGGATTCACTACCTGGCGGGACTCTCCGCCAAGAACGTCGGCGCGAGCCAGCTCTCGATGAACGTCGCGACGATCCCTCCGGGCGGCACCGCCTCCGCGCACATCCACGTGGGATTCGAGGTCATGCTCTACATCCTCCAGGGCCGCGTCCGGCACGAGTACGGGCCGGGATGCCGGCGCGTCATCGATAACGAGGCGGGTGACTTCATCTTCATCGCCCCCGGGGTCCCCCACGAGGTCGTCAACTTGAGCGACACGGATCCCGTTGTCGCGGTCGTGGCGCGAGCCGACGCATCGGAGTGGGAGCACATCATCCGGTACGATCGCGCGCAGGGGCGCCCGGCGACGGACTAAGTCTCACCACCGAGCTACTCGGCCGACGGTGCTCCCATGATCGCCGAACGCTGGATGTCCTCGTAGCGGACCTTCGCCACGTCGAACCCCTCCAGGTTGGCCGCCAGCTTCTTGAAGGTCTGCTCGAAGCTGGGCAGGGTCTTGCGCTGCCGGGTGAGGGGGGTGGTCCGCGACAGGACGAAGTTCTTCACGTAGGGGTGGCTGAGGCCCCGCTTCTTCAGCCTGGCGACCACCTCCCCCAAGATCTCATCCGCGTGGCGGACCATCGCGGCACGCTCTTCGCGCTCGGGAAGGGTCTTCGGAAAGGCGCCCTTCAAGAACTTGTCGACGCGGCGGAGGATGGGGGCAAACGCCCCGCCGGCGAAGCGCTTGTTGCTCTCGTAGAGCAACCCGAGCGTGATGAAGTGTGCGGCTTCGAACTGGAAGGTGTAATCCTCCTCCCCGCGCGATGGGGCCTCCTCCACCAAGCCCCGGTACATGCGGATGACCTCCAGGGACTTTTCCTTCAGGTTGTGCGCCTTTTCGGTGTTGAGGGCGAGGATCTGGAAGGCCACTTCCGGCTCGGGGACGACGATCGACGGGATCATATCCCCTCGCAGTTTTTCTGCGACCGTGCGGCGGTGGTTGCCGTTGGGGGTCCAGTACACGCCCGGGCCGGGCGACATGACGACGATGGGGTCCACGAACCGGTCGAGTTTCTTCATCGCCGTCAACAGGCGTTTGACGTGGGTGGGGGAGAGGTCCCGTTGGTACGGGGTGGGCCCGACCTTCCCGAGGGGGAGCAGGCAGAAGATTTGCCAGTGATCCCCGACCGGTTCCCGGTAGATGGCCAAGGCGTGGCCGCCGTCCCGGTCGATCTGCTCGGCCAGGGCCACGGCGTGCTTGGACGGGGTTTCGTCAGGAAAGACCGCCCAGTGTGCCATCGCATCCGCCTCCCCCAGAGATTCGATGGGCCGGGGGTCCTCGCGCCCCGTGCGGCCGTCATCCCTCCATTCGGTCCCGGGCGCCCACTCCCCCTGTGAGGGGACGCGTACCGCGCCGGCGAATCCTCCGAACCGACTGACGCGGTCAGATCGAGGGGGGGGCCATGCGCCACGTGCCAGGGGAAAAGCAGACTGCGCTCCGGTGGGTGGATCAGGAAGCCGGCCGGCTTTCCCGGTTTGCGCAGGAAATCTGGAACTACGCCGAGCCCGCCTTTCGCGAGTATAAATCGGCCAAGGCCTATTGCGACCTGCTGCGGCGCGAAGGCTTCGCGGTCGAGGAGGGGTCGGGCGGGATGCCCACCGCGTTCGCCGCAACCTTCGGCGCGGGGGAGCCCGTCCTGGGGACGTACGCCGAGTACGACGCGGTACCCGAGAACTCTCAGCAACCGGTTCCCTACCGGATCCCCCGGGACGGGTTGCACCCGTGGGCGGCCGGGCACACCGATCCCCATTCCGCCTTGGGCGCCGCCGCGCTGACGGGCGTGCTCGCGGCCAAGGCCGCCATGCAAACGCACGGCCTGGGGGGAACGCTGCGGTTTTTCGGGGAGCCCGCCGAGAAGGTGTGCGGGTCCAAGCCGGTGCACGCCGCCAAAGGGTACTACGACGGGGCCGACGCGTACGTGGCCTATCATCCCAGCCCCTACAACACCGTCGCGTGGGAGACACACTGCGGCTCGTACTGGAGCCTGCTCTTCACCTTCGAGTGCCTGGCCCCCGAGACGTGGGTCGACCAGTCGCTGCTGCCGTTCCCCCGGCATGCGCACGCCGCGCCCCGGTGTCCGGGAGCGCTCGACGCCGTCTGCCTGATGTACACGACGAGCAAGTACCTCAAGGAAGCGATGTTCCCCCATACCGGCACGTGGACGCTCAACGAGTTCATCATGGTGGCGGGGCAGTGCACCTCGGACAACCTGCCCCCGCGGATGAGCGCCATCCAGTACGCGTGGCGGTCGCCCAGCCTGGCGATCCAAGAGCGGATCGCACAGGTCTTGGAGCACAACGCCCACCACGTGGCGCAGATCACCGGGTGTCGGGCGTCGAGCCGCTGGGTCACCAAGACCCGGGTCGGCCTCCCGAATCTCGCCCTCGCCGATCTCGGCTATCGGAACCTCGCGCTGGTCGGCCCTCCCGCCCTGGACGAGCCGGCCCGGCGGTTCGGTCGGGAGATTCAAAAGACCCTCGGATTCACGCCGATGGACGATCCGTTTACCGAGAGCAGCCAGCGCCTCATCTCCCCTCCGGAGTACGAGGCCACCCTGCGCGGCGGGATACCTTCCTGGCAATCGAGCTTTACGTCGGACGACTACGTCGAGTATACGTGGCACGCCCCCACGGTGCGGGTGTTCACCGGACGCCCCCGGTTGAGGCCGCCGCGTCCGGGGTACGAGTACCCGGCCTGGGCCCACAACGCCCTGGGGGGAGTCCCGAGCTGCATCGACCCGATGATGTTGACCGCGGGCAAGACCATCGGCGCGACGCTGGTCGATCTGCTCACCCAACCTTCGGAACTGGCAAAGGCCAAAGGGGAATTTGCCGAACGGACCGGTGGAGGAGTGGGCGGGACCTCGTGGGTGGCTCCGCTGCTGCCGAAGGATTTTGTTCCCCCGGTCGACCTGCGGTGGCCGGAGTACGTGCGGACCGCGCGGGGAGAGGAGTGGTGGATTCCCACGCCGTACGCGGGCTGACGCCGCCCCGAGGTCCGGGCGGCGCGCGCTACCGGCGCCGGTCGGGGAGCGCGAAGAAGAGGGCCAGCGCCACGTTCATCGCCAGGCTGGCCGGGACGTTCACCCAGGCCAGGCCGAACGAGAGGAGGTAGAGCGGCGGGCCGAAGGCGTAGGCCCGCGTGATCGCCTGCACCACCGCCGGGTCAACGTTGGGGCGCAGCAGTCGATGGCCGTGGCACGCATACCGCCACAGCAGGTTGAACACCACCGCGATCACCGTGAACGTGCCGCTGTAGACCAGCGCGGCCACTCGATCGCCATGCCGCAGAACGTACGCCGCGACCAGCGCCGTGGGGAAGGGCACGAACGTGATCCCCAACAGCAGGAGGCTGTTGAGGAGGAGCAACGTGTGGTTCGAGCGGCGGATGAGCGTGAAGAGGCGGTGGTGGTTGACCCACATGATCCCGATCGTGGCGAAGCTGGTCAGGAACGCCAGATAGGCCGGCCACTGGCCGAGGAGCGCGCGCAGCAGGCCCGTCCCGTCGCTGGCGTCGCGGGGGACCTTGAGGTCCAGCACGAGGAGGGTGATCGCGATTGCGAAGACCCCGTCGCTGAACGCCTCGATTCGCGCGGTCTCCCCGCTCTCCCGCGCGGGGTCGTGGGCGGCGGTCCCCATGCTCATAGGTCTTCGAGGACACCGCCCCCATTCCCGCCGGGGCACGACTAAGCGGGGAGGCATCGCGGCGCCGGCCGCCGCGCGGGTGACCATACGCGACACGCGGCGTAGCTGCCCGCCGGACGCCGGGGTCGGTCACGTCACCCGCGGCAGCACCAGTTCCCTCGCCCGGTGACAGCTGGCGAGGTGCCCCGGGGAGATCTCCTCGAGCGCCGGGGCCCGGGTCCGGCACAGGTCGACGGCGTGCGGGCAGCGCGGGTGAAAATAGCAGCCCGAGGGCGGGTTGGCCGGGCTCGCCACTTCGCCCTGGAGCTCCACGTCTCCCACCCTGCGGCGGGGGTCGGGGACGGGCACCGCCGCCATCAGCGCCGCCGTGTACGGGTGTTTCGGCGCGCGGAACAACTCCTGCGCGGTCGCGCTTTCCACGATCTTGCCGACGTACATCACGGCGACCCGATCGCAGACGTGCCTGACCACGCTGAGGTTGTGCCCGATGAACAGATACGTGAGCCTGAGCCGTTGCTGCAGATCCAGCATCAGGTTCAGGATCTGCGCCTGCACGGAGACGTCCAGCGCGGAGACCGGCTCGTCCGCGACCACGAGGCGCGGGTGCAAGGCCAGCGCGCGGGCGATGCCGATACGCTGCCGCTGCCCGCCGCTGAACGCGTGGGGGAAGCGTTGCATGTATTCCGACCGCAGGCCGACGAGCTGCAGCAGATCCGCGACGCGCTCCGTGCGCGCCCGCCGGTCTTTCATCCCGTTCACCAGCAGCGGCTCTCCAACGATGTCCGAGATCGTCATGCGGGGGTTGAGCGAGGCGTATGGGTCCTGGAAGACCATCTGGATCTGCCGGCGGAGCGGGCCCAGCTCGCGCCGGGACACGCCGGCTAGATCAACGACGTTGCCGCGGGTCGTTCGAAACAGGATCTCGCCGCCCGTAGGTGTGTAGGCCCGGAGGATGCAGCGGGCCGCGGTCGTCTTGCCGCAGCCGCTCTCGCCAACGAGGCCGAGGGTTTCCCCTTCCCGGATCGCGAAGCCGACATCATCCACCGCGCGGACGTGGCCCACAACCCGCCGCATCACACCTTTCTTGATCGGGAAGTGCTTGCGCAGATGCCGGACGTCGAGCAGCGGCGGAGCTTCCGGCGAAGCCCCGATCACGCCGGTTCCCCCGCCGGCTCGTAGAGGAAGCAGCTCACCAGATGCCCGTCGGCCACCGGCCGCAGCGCAGGAGACTCCCGGTCGCACCTGCCGGGAATCGCGTGCGGACAGCGCGGATGAAACGGACAACCGCGCGGACGGTTGAACGGATGCGGGATCGAGCCGCTGATGGACGGAAGGTGGGTTCGGGGAGTCGATTCGATGCTGGGGATGGACCGCAGCAGCGCCTGCGTGTAGGGATGCTGGGCCGCGTGGAAGATCCGATCGACGGGCCCCTGCTCCATCACCCGCCCGAGGTACATGACCATCACGTGGTCGGCGATCTGGGCGATGACGCCGAGATCGTGCGTGATGAAAATGATCGCGGCGTTGCGCGCCTGCTGAAGCTGCCGCAGCAGGCGCAATACCTGGGCCTGCGTGGTGACATCCACCGCCGTCGTCGGTTCGTCGGCAATGAGCAGGCGCGGGTTGCACGAAAGCGCCATGGCGATCAGCGCGCGCTGGCGCAGGCCGCCGCTAAGCTGCCAGGCGTAGTCGCCCAGGCGCTGCTCGGGCGCGGGGATCCCGACGTCCCGGCACAGCGACGCGGCGAGACGCCTGGCCTCCGTGTCGTTCACGCGGCGGTGGAGGGCAATCGCCTCCAGGATCTGATCGCCGATGGAGTGCACGGGGCTGAACGCCGCCATCGGCTCCTGCGGGATCAGCGCGATCTCTCCGCCGCGGATGTGGCGCAGCTCCGTCCCGCCGGAGGGCAGCCTCACCAGATCCTGGACGATGTCGTCGCGGCCAACCTCGGATCCGGCGTGCGGCCGGCGCAGCAGGATCTCGCCGGAGACGATGCGCCCGGGTGGCTCGACAATGCGGAGGACCGCCCGCATCGCCACCGACTTGCCGCAGCCGGTCTCCCCCACCACGCCGAACACCTGGCCCGGAAAGACGTCGAAGGAGATTCCGTCGACGGCCTTGACCACGCCCTCGTCCATGAAGAAGTGCACTTTCAGATCGCGCACCGAAAGCAGCGGGGGGGTCCGATCACTCATCGGCATGGGCGGCATCGTCGCACCGGCGCTAGTGGCCGTACGGATCGGCGGCGTCGCGCAGCCCGTCGCCGACAACGTTGAACGCGAGCACGGCGATGATCACGACCACCCCCGGGATGAGCAGCCAGGGCGCCTGCGCGACGGTCTGGATGTTCTGGGCTTCCTGCAGCAGCACCCCCCAGCTGATGGCCGGCGGCCGGATGCCCAGGCCGAGGAAGCTCAGGGAGGTCTCGCTGATGATCAGCACCGGGATCGCCAGCGTGCTGGTGGCGATGATGTGGCTCGTCATCGCCGGCATCATATGCCGCCAGACGACGCGCAGCCGGCTGCATCCGGCCAGCTCGGCGGCGAGGACGAAGTCTTCATCGCGCAGGGACAGGAACCGCCCTCGCACCTCCCGTCCCAGCGTCGTCCAACCGACCAACGCCAGGATGAGGGAGATCGCAAAGAAGACCTTCTGGGGCGGCCAGTCCCGCGGCAGCGCGGCGGCCATGGCCAGCCAGACCGGGATCGTGGGCAGGGACTGCAACAGCTCGATTACCCGCTGGATGATCAGGTCGAGCCATCCACCGACGTACCCGGAGAGGCCTCCCAGAAATGCCCCCAGGATCACGCTAACCGCCACGGCGGCCAGGCCCACCGTCATCGAGGTGCGCGTCCCGTGCATCAGGCGCGACCACTGGTCGCGGCCGAGCCGATCGGTTCCGAGAAGATACACTCCGGCGGCGCGGTCCCCGGAGCCGAGGAGGTGGATGTCCGTTTTGAAGAGACCCAACGGCGCGTAGCGATAGCCGCGGACGAAGATGCGGACGGGGATGCGTCGGGCCGGGTCGACCTGCCACTCCATGCGCAACGTGACGGGGTTCCGTTTTCCGACCACGGACGGGACCGAGGGGCGGAACCGCAGGCCCTCGAGCGGGGCCAGATGCTGGACGGGGATGAAGGCCAGGCGGGCGTCGGTGGCCTCGGGGTCCTGCGTGCTGAAGAAGTCTGGCAAGAGCACCACCAGGTAGAACAGGACCAGCACGCCGGCACCGACCATCGCCAGGCGATGCTTCTTGAACCGCCACCACACCAGCGTCCAGTTGGATGCCAGCGAGAGGCGCTCTTCCGTCTCGGAGGCGGGCGGGACCGCCGCGGCCGGCCCGGTGAGGTCGGCGACGGGTCCCTGGACCTCGGCGTCCCCCGGCACGTTCATCCCTCCATGCGGATCCTAGGGTCAACCCAGGCCAGCAAGAGGTCCGAGATCAGCGTCCCGATGACGGTGAAGAAGCAGTAGATCATCAGGACGCTGCCGGCGAGGTACATGTCCTGCTGAATGAGGGCGCGCAGCAGCAGCGGCCCGATGTTCGGCAGGTTCATCACCGTGGCGACGATCAGGCTCCCCGAGAACAGCTGCGGCAGGTACCAGCCGATCGTGCTGATCAGCGGGTTGATCGCCACCCTAACCGGATACTTCAGGACCAGCCGCCACTCCGACAGGCCTTTGGCGCGCGCCATGACGACGTACGGCTTGTGAAGCTCGTCCAGCAGGTTGGCACGCATGACGCGCGTGAGGCGGGCCGTCCCGGCGATCCCCAGCACGATCGCCGGCAGCCAGATGTGCATGAGCAGGTCGCCCACCCGCCCCAGACTCCACGGCGCCTGCACGTACTCGGGAGAAAACAGCCCCGTCACGCTGATGCCGAAGCGCGCGAACGCAATCCACATCAGGACGAGCGCCAGCATGAAGTTTGGGACCGCCACGCCGATGTAGTTGACGACGGTCAGCCCATAGTCGAGCCACGAGCGCGGATGCGTCGCCGAATAGATACCCGCCGGGATCGCGATCGCCCAGGTGAGCACAAACGAGAAGAGGGCGAGCAGGACGGTCAGCAGTAGGTACTGGCGGATCAACTCGGCGTTAGGGCGCTGGTACTCCAGCGACAGGCCGAGGTCACCACGCGCGAGGTTCCGCACCCAGCGGAAGTACCGGACGTAGAACGGTTGGTCGAGCCCGAACTGGCGGCGGAGCGCCACAACCTGCTCCTCGCTGATCGATGAGCCGGACGAGGCGAGCATGGAGACGTAACTCGTGAGGAACCCCCCGGGAGGGGCCTGGACCAGCGTAAAGACCGCGATCGAAAACACCGCGAGCAGGAGCGGCAGGAGGAGCAGGCGCTGAATCAGGACGCGCAGCATCGGGATCCGACCTCACTCCGCGGCGGCGGGCGCGCCGCAGGGCGCCCCCCGCCGCCGCGGTCGAATGCCTACTGGTAGTAGAACTGCTCCGTGCGCGCGTTCCCCGGCGTGCGCAGCGGCCAGTCTTTGCCCAGCTTTGTTGGGACGTTGTGCATATGGACGTTGACCACGACGACCCCCTGGTCCATCGGCGTGAGGCCGATCGTCCCGATCTCGAACATGTTGTCTACCCAGATCTTGAAAATCTCCTGGGCGTCCCTGGCCTGTTCCTTGGGATCCGCCATCTTCGCCCGATCGATCAACTCGACGAGGCGCTTGGCCGCCGCCGGCGGCTCCACGCCTTCCTTCCCGCCCGTATCGTACCACTGCTTCCACAGCGGCCCGATCGTGATGGTTCCGTAGAGGATGGTGCGGGGATCGTACTTCGGGGTCCCCGTGAACGGGAAACCGGCGGTGTCCTGGTTCCAGATCTCCGCCTGCAGGTCGTTCGACTGCCGCATCTGGAAGTGCAGCGACCGCTCGCGGACCTGGACGATGGTCTTGATCCCCACCCGTTCCCAGTCCTTGGCGATCAGCTGCGCGACATCGGGCCAGGGACCGAAGACAGGGACGACGGAGAGCTCGACGGTGACGCGGCGGTTGCTGCCCTGAAAGAGGCGGAAGCCCTCCGCATCCTTCTTATCCAGGCCGATCCGATCGAGCATCCGGTTGGCCTCGTCCGGCCGGTACTCCGTGTACTTGCGCGCGTAAAGGTTGCCCGGGTAGTACGGCGACCACGGCGCAGCCACCGGTTGGCGGGCTTCCCCCAGGCCGAGGAACGCGGACTCCTTGATCTGGTTCCGGTTGATCGCGTACGACATGGCGATGCGGAACTCCCGGTTTTGGAGCAGCCGGCCGAGGTCTGGGTCCTTGGTGTAGGTCTCGTTGAACGTGACGTCGGCGTCCGCGCCGCCGAAGCCCTGCCAGAGGATGACGCGGTACTTGCCGTCCTTCTCGTGCTCCTTGAGCACCGGATAGTTCCCAAGGATGATATGCCGCTCCTGTTCGTCCAGCTGGCCGGCGATCGCCGCGAGGTTGAGGGACTGCGCGTCGGCAAAGAACTTGAACTGGACCGTGTCGATGTATGGAAGTTGGTTCCCCGCCTTGTCCACCCCAACGTAGTAGGGGTTGCGGCGCAGCACGAACAACTGGTCGCTGACGCGCGTCGCCGGCACCCACGCCGCCATGGAGGGGCGCTCGGGGTTCTCCGGCGGATGCGCCTTGGCCGCAAAGAGCTCCACCCACGTCTTGAACTTGGCCGCGGCGACCATCTGGTCCAGCTTCGCCTTGTCCGCGTACACGGCGTGAAACTGCTTCAGGTAGTGGGCCGGCAGAAAGCACGCGTACTGGCGGTCGCCGCTGTCCTTGTTGGCGAGTTCCATCAGGAAGGTCGTGTTCGGCTGCTTGTACACCCAGCGGACCGTGATGTCGTCCACGCGCTGGACCGCCACCGGCGAGCCATCGTGGTTCTTCATCCACACGGGCAGCGCCGGGGTGAGGTCCTTGTTCAGGAGCACGTCGTTGTACCAGAACATGATGTCGTCGGCCGTGAACGGGCTGCCGTCCGACCATTTGGCGCCCTTGCGTAGCTTGACCGTCCACGTCGTGTAGTCCTTGGACGACGTCACGCTCGAGGAGTACTTCGGCTCGACCTTGGTCCCATCCGGCGAGTAGCGGACGAGGGCGTCGTAGACGATCCGGTGATAGTTGTTGAAGTCGCTGGGGCCCAAGAAGCCTCGTCGCCAGACGCCGCCGTACCGCCCGATGCCCTCGACCGTGTCGACGACGAGCGGGTCTTCCGGCAGGCGCTTGTCCACCGCGGGGAGCTTCCCGGCCCGCACCAGCTCCGCCAGCATCGGCGCTTCCCGATACTTGGTGGTCTGGGCGAGGGCCGCCAGAGGTATCGGCGCGTAGGTGCCGACTCCCATTGCCAGCAGGAGGGCGAGGAGGTATACAAACCGGTGCGGGGTCCCGACGAACAGGTTCCGTTTCATCTCTCTGCCCCCGTTTCGTCTCACCTGTGTCTTTGCGATTTCGGCACGTCAGCCTGAGCCGGACGCTTCCACTATGGGTTCCAGAACCCCTCTCGCCGAAGCAATCTCACCGCCGCGTTGGGGGAAGCGTGCGCCGCGGATGCCCCAGGCCCCCGCGGCATCCGCTCTGACGCTGCGGGGGGCGGGGTCCGGCCAGACCGGCGTTTCCCGACGATCAGCGCGCGGGGCGCGCCGGAGGATGCTCTCCCACGGTGAGGGCCAGCTTGCCCGTGACGTGCCCGGCCTCGAGGCGGGCGTGGGCCTCCCGGATCGTCTCCTCCCCGAACTCCCCGACCGTCGTGACGTGTGGGGGGGGAATGCGGCCGTGTTCGATCAGGTGGGCGAGGTCCGCCATCATCTCCCGGTACACCCGCCAGTGCGCCGCCTCCCCGCTGCGCGCCCGGGCGCTCGTGGCCACGAAGTGGAACGTTCCGGATTTGGCCAGCAGCGGGCTGCGGTCCGGGCGCGAGACGTCGAGGCCGGGCCCGGGTGGCTCCTCCACGATGCTGACCACCCGCCCGTCGAAGTCGAGGGCGCGCAGGCAGAGCGTCTTCATGTCGGCGCCGACAAAGTCGAAAGCCGCCGCGACGCCGCGTCCGCCGGTCCGCTCGCGGATGTCGGCTTCGAGGGCGTCGAGCGAACGCCCCCGGTACCCGATGAGGTGATCGGCCTCGAGGCCCATGAGGTCGACCAGGTACCGTCGGCTCGTCTCGATGCCGTAGGTGGCGATGATCGGTGACGCGCCGACATGGCGCAAGAGCGGGATCGCGAAACTGCCCACGCCCCCGGCTCCTCCGGTGATCAGCACCGCCTCTCCCCGTCGCACCCGGGCCTTGCGCACGACCGATTCGTAAGCCGTCAGGCCGGCCACGCCCAGCGCGGCCGCCTGGGCGTAACTGAGCCCTCTCGGCATGGGGTGCACGAAGGCCGGAGAGGTCGCGACGTAGGGTGCATAGGCCCCGTTGCTGCGAGGGCCGAACAGCACCGCAAAGACCTCGTCTCCCGGCGCAAATTCGGTGACCGCCTCCCCGACGGCATCGACCGTGCCCGCCACATCGCGGCCCAGGATCGTCGGGAGATCAACCGAGAGCCACCCCTGCCGCATTTTCCAATCGACCGGGTTCACCGCGATCGCCGCAACGCGGATGCGGACTTGTTCGGGCGCCGGCTGGGGCATCGGCCACTCCGCCCAGCGAAGATGCTCCACGCCGCCGAAGGCATCCAGCACGATGGCCTTCATCAACTTACGCGCCCCTCCCGCGGGCGACCGGCCCACGGCCTCGCCGTCCCCGCGTCCGTCGTTCGACGTCCAGAGAGGGTATTCGTCCTGCGCCCCCGGATTACTTCCCGCCGCCCCGCTGGTATTCAGGGGTGGCCGATCCAGCCCTGGCCCTCGACACTGTTACGGGACTGTCAAAAGTGGACAGATGTGACCGTCAAAAGTGGACGGGTCGCGTGACGGTCTGCTGGCGTCCCGAGGAGCAACTCGTGATCCTCTGGGACGGGCACCGAGTGGGAGCCTACACGCTGGGAGTCCAAGTCCAGTTTTGAGGCTCCCAGATGTCCACTTTTGACAGGCACCTATCACCTGGCCCTCGACACAGGAGAGGGTCTCCCACGGTGAGAAGTTATCTGGTACACGTCCGACGGTCGCCCCAGGCGCGGGAGGCCGGGGCGTTTTCCGTCCGCCCAACGCCTCCTGCGGCCGTCCATCGGGCCCAAGGACTTTGCGTGACCGTACGATCCGAGAGGAGGAGGGAACCGAATGAGCCGGTCCGGTCCATCGCTACCTCGTGGGGGGCGACGGTTCAGTCGTCGCGCGTTGTTGCG
>DATEHM010000002.1:0-3210 GCA_035279545.1 bacterium
CGAGCGCGCGGGCGATCACCCCTTCCTGTTCTTGATACGCCGCGATCATCTGCTGCGCGTCGGCGGCCTGCTGTTGCAGCTGTTGAACTTTGGCGGCGGCGTCCTTGAGGGAGGTCTGGGCGGCTCCGGCCTGCCGCTGCAGTTCCTGGGCTTTGGCCGCGGCCTCGCGGATCGACGTCTGAAGCGCGTCCCGGCTGCGGGCTGCGTTGGTCGGTTCGTTCTGCGCTGTTCCCATCCCGCAACCTCCCCAAAGCGATCTGGCCGCGTGCGTCTTCCCAAGTAAATGCACGACCAGGCGCAAGGCGAAAGTGACGCCCCTGCGATGCCGCGCCTACCGTCTCCTATGCCCACAACTTCCTCCAGGTAGACGCAATTCGGAGGCAGTCGGGGGAGAGGTTTGTGGAGATTTCGGTGGGCCGGGAAACCTGCCCGGATCATCTCTCCAGGCTTCGGGGAATTCCTTGACAACCCACAAGCCGTGTGATTTACTCACAGATGCCATCGCAGTCGTAAGCGTTTGACGAGCGGTTTATCGCTCCGTACAAGGGCAAACCCAGAGAGATCTGGGGGCGCAAAGCCACGGGACAGGCCAGCGCGAGCTGGCAAGTCAGCCGGGTTGCCGGAGAGCAACTGGAGACCTCCCGTGGCACATGGCAAGCGGGAGGTCGTTGTATTTCATCGCACCCTCTCCCGCTCTTTTATCGGTCCGGGTTCGCCCATTTATCAGAGGGAGGGGGACGATGGTCAGCACCAGAACGGCCGGCGCAGCTGTGGTCGTGCAGGCACCCCGCACGGAAGCTCCCCACGATCCCGACCCCGATCAGTTACTCCTGCTCGAGAAGTTTCGGCGGTACCGACGCACCGGCGATACGGCCCTCCGACAGGAGCTGGTCTGTCATTATCTCCTCCTGGCCAAACGAATCGCGCGGCGGTACGTGCGCATCGGGGTGCCGCTCGACGACCTCACGCAGATCGGCACCATCGGCCTCATGAACGCCGTCACCTCCTTTGACCCCGCCCGCGGGGTCAAGTTCGAGGCGTACGCCTATCATCACATCGCCGGGGAGATCCGTCATTACCTCCGCGACGCCGTGGAGCCGGTCCGCGCCCCGCGCTGGGTGCGGAAGCTGTACGGCGAGCTGACCCAGGCGGTCGCCGAGCTGCGGCAGTCGCTGGGGCGGACGCCGACGCTGGCGGAGATCGCCGCGCGCATGAACCTGACCGAGACGGGCGTGCTCGAAATCCTGCGGGCGCACAACCGATCGCGGGTGCACTCGATCAGCGAGCTCGTGGACCGGCAGGAGACGCAGCGGGATATGATCGCGCACCAGCGCTACGTCTCGTTCCAGCTGCCCGTGGAAGATCGGATCATCCTCCTGAAGGCGGTGGAGCGCCTCGCCGATCTGCAGCGGAAGGTCGTCTACTACCTGTTCTATCAGGATCTCACGCAGAGCGAGGTGGCAAAACGATTGGGAGTCTCTCAGCGGCACGTCTCGCGCGTCCTCGCCGCCGCCTTGAAGCGCTTGGCCACGCACCTGAAGACGAGTGAAATCGATCACGCCATGGACCACGCGATCGAGGAGGTTCGACAGCCGTGAAGACGTCCGACGATCTGCCGATCTATCCCATCCGCACCGTCGCCTCGCTCTCCGGAGTGGACGCGCGGCGTCTCCGGAGTTGGGAGGTGGAATACCAGCTCCTGCGCCCCGCCCGCACCAAAGGGGGGCACCGGCTGTACTCGACGCGCGACCTCCGGATGGTGCAGGCGATCCGCCGGCTGGTCGAGGAGGAGGGGATGAGCCTCCAGGGCGTGCGCGCGTGGCTCGCGGCGCAACCCGACCAGAACGAGGCCGAGGGCGCGGCCCCATCTCGCACCCGGACCCCCGAGCCGGCGGGGGCGGGGGGGACGAGCCCCGCCGGGAGGCGCGGTGAATGAGGAAGGCCCGGGAGGTCCTCGGGGCGATGGTGGCGGGGACCGATGGGGTGCTGGCGGCGGCGCTGATCGGCATGGATGGGGTGCCGATCGAGCTCCTCAAGTTGGAGACCGGATTCCCCGTGGAGCGCGCCGGCCAGGACGTGGTGACCGCGGCCAAGCTCTTCATGTACATGTGCCGCAAGGTGGAGGGAGGGTCGTTTGACCACATGATGATGAATTGTGAGCGCTTCACGGTGCTGGCGGCGATGCCCGGCCCGGACCACTGCGTGGCGCTGTTCTTGAGCAGCAAGGGAAACGTGGGAAAGGCCCGGGTGCAGTTCCGCCGGTATCTGCCGGAACTCACGGGCGCGGCACAACTTGCCACGGGGTAGGGGGATGGATGCGCGCGAGGAGGGTGGTGACACGGTGACAACCGCAACCGCAAATCTCAAAGAAGTGCTGGCGGACCTGACGAAGAAACCCGGCGTCATCGCCGCGCTGGTGGTGAGCCGCGACGGGTTTGTGATCGAGGGCCTGACGTCCGAAGAGGAACTGGACATGGATGCCCTGGGGGCGCTGACGAGCAGCGCGCTGATCGGCTGGGAGTCCATCGGCGCGGATATGTCCACGGGCGGCCCGCAGATGCTGCTGGTGGAGTTTGAATCCGGACCGATCTCGGTCTCCCCGGTGGCCGGCGACGCCGTGCTCGTCGTGATGGGCAACCGGCTGTGCAACCTGGGCCGGATGCGGATCGAGGCGACCCGCGTTCGCGAGGCCGTCGCTGCGTGCCTGTAGGCAATCCCCGGACCACCCGGGCGGGTGAGGATTCCGCCCTCCCCAGCGAGACCGCTGGACAGCTGGCCGTCTATCGAGAGGCGCTGCGCCTGGCCGAGCGCGACGTCGCCCTCGACGTGGCGGTCTGGTTTCACGCCGGGCAGTCGCACCGCGCCGCCGGACGGGTGGAGAGCGCGGTGGCGTGCTTCAAGAAGGTCATCGAGCTCGCCCCCGACGATGCGTTCGCCTACTGGGACCTGGTTGACCTCTACCTGAAGCAGGGCGCCCCGCCCGCGGCGGTGATGGTGCTCAGCACGCTGGGGGAGCGGTTGGCGGAGTCCCAGCAGTGGGCGGGGGCGATCGCCGCCTGGACCCGGGCGAGCGAGCTGACCCCCGACGACGCCGACGTGCTCGCGGCCCTGCACGATGCCTACATCAAAGCGGGAAGGTCGCAGGAAGCCAGCAAGGTTCAGTCGGTCCTCAAGACGCTCAAGCCGCCCGCCCCGCCGCCGCCCGCCAAG
>DATEHM010000003.1:0-8009 GCA_035279545.1 bacterium
GAATTGGCTGCGGCCCAGCACACCGCGCTGGATCTCATCCTGCTCGAGGCGCGGGACCGGCTCGGGGGAATCATCGTCACCGAGCGCATCGACGATTTCCTCGTCGAGGGCGGCCCAGACTCGTTTCTGACCGAGAAGCCCTGGGCGCTCGCCCTCTGTCAGCGCCTCGGGATCGCGGATCGCCTAATTCCGACCCGCGCTACGCACCAGCGGACCTTCGTCGTCGACCGCGGCCGCCTCGTTCCGCTCCCCGACGGGTTTCTCGTCCTCGGCCCGAGCCGCCTGGTCCCGGCGTGGCGGTCCCCGCTCCTGACCTGGCGGGGGAAGGCGCGGATGACGATGGAACTCGTCCTCCCGCGCGGCCGGACGGAAGGCGACGAGAGCGTGGGCGCCTTCGTGACGCGCCGGTTTGGGCGGGAGGTGCTGGACCGCGTGGTGCAGCCGCTGATCAGCGGGATCTACGCGGCGGACCCCTCAACCGTGAGCTTGGCGGCGACGATGCCCCGGTTCCTGGAGATGGAGCGCCGGCACCGGAGCATCACGTGGGCGCTCGCGCGGTCGAGAGCCCAGCGCCGCGGGGCGGCCGGAAGCGGCCCGCGGTGGAGCCTGTTCGTCGCGCCGGCAGACGGCATGGAGGCGCTGGCCACGACCCTAGCGGGACGGCTTCCCCCGGCATCGGTGCGGCTCAGGCGTCGGGCGATCGCGGTCGGCCGATCCGCCGGTCCCCGTCCGTGGCGCGTCGACCTCGTCGACGGGACCACGATCGTGTCCGACGGCGTGATCCTCGCCACCCCCGCCTCCCGCACGGCGCGTCTGGTGTCCGTGGTCGACCCGGAGCTCAGCCGGCTCCTCGAGGCGGTGCCGCACGCGTCGTCCGCGACCGTCACCCTGGCCTACCGGCGGGCCGACCTCCGGCACGCCCTGGACGGGTTTGGGTTCGTGGTTCCGAAGGCCGAGGGACGGCCCATCCTCGCGTGCACGTTCTCGAGCGTGAAGTACCCGGGGCGCGCCCCGGAAGATCACGTGCTCCTGCGCGCGTTCATGGGCGGGGCCGCGCACCGGGGGCTGCTCGACCGCGATGACGAATCGCTGGTCGCGGCGGCCGGAGAGGAGCTCGGCGCGCTCCTCGGCGTACAGGGGCCCCCGCGTCTCGTGCGGGTGCACCGCCACGCGGCGGCGATGCCGCACTATCTGGTCGGCCATGTCGAGCGCGCCGCCGCGATGCAGGCGCAGGCGGCCCGCCACCCCGGCTTGGCCCTGGCCGGCAACGCCTACGAGGGGATCGGGATCCCCGACTGTATCCACTCCGGGGAGGCGGCGGCGGAACAGGTGATGGCCCGCGTGTCCCCGATCCGCTGACCTGACCTCGAGGCTTGTCTGCCACCACGCGGCGTCGGCGCGCCCCCAGTCGCGGAATCGCCGGGCCGGCCAAACCCTCCACCGGCGTGCGCGACCTCAATCCCGGCGGCCCGCGGGCTAGAGTGTGCCGGTGAGCCTGGGATCGAGAGCGTCGTGCAGCCCGTCCCCGGCCAGGTTGAAGCTCAGGATCATCAGGGCGATCGCCACCCCCGGAGCCAGGGACGCCCAGAACGCCGTGATCAGATACTTGTAGCTGTCCGAGAGCATCGCGCCCCATTCGGGGGTGGGGGGTTGGGCCCCCAGCCCGAGAAAACCGAGGGCCGCCGCGTCGAGGATCGCCCCGGCCACCCCGAGGGTTCCCTGGACGATCAGCGGGGACGCCGCGTTCGGGAGGATCGCCCGGAGCAGGATCCGCCAGCTCCGGGCGCCCGCCGCCCGCGCCGCGGTGACGTACTCGTGCTCCTTGATCGAGAGCGTCGAGGCCCGCGCCACCCGGGCGTAGACGGGGATGTTGACGACGCTGACGGCGAGGATCGTATTGTTGAGTCCCGGACCGCGCATCGCAACGATCCCGATCGCCAGGATCACGGACGGGAAGGCGAGCATGACGTCCATGATCCGCATGATCAGGCTGTCGAGCCCGCCCCCCACGTAGCCCGACGTGATCCCGAGCAGCGAACCGGTCACGAGCGCCCCCGCCACGGCCACCAGCCCCACGGTCATCGAGATCCGCGCCCCGTAGAACACCCGGCTCAACACGTCGCGCCCGAGTTCGTCGGTCCCGAGCCAATGCTGTGCGCTGGGCGGCTTCAGGCGGCCGAGGAGGTCCTCATCATCGATCCCCTGCGAGGCGATCTTCGGCGCGAAGATCGCGATCACGGTAAACAGGACGATCAGCACGAACCCAGCCCGGGCGTTGCCATTCCGCCAGAACCTTTTGCCGGCCATCCGGAACGCCGACCGCCCGGGGCGCCGGCTCTCGGCGGCGGCGGTCAGTCTAGGCGTAGCGGATTCGGGGGTCGAGGAAAGCATAGAGGACGTCGACGAGGAGGTTGACGAACACGAACACCAGCGAGAAGAGCAGGATCCCCGCCAGGATCACCGGGTAGTCGCGGAAGAGGATCGAGTCGTACATGAAACGCCCCACGCCCGGCCAGGAGAAGATCGTTTCCGTCAGGATCGCCCCGGTCAAGAGGGACCCCACGGAGAGACCGATGACGGTGATGACGGGCAGGAGGGCGTTGCGCAGCCCGTGCCCGAGGATGACCGCGCCTCCGGCGAGGCCCTTGGCGCGCGCGGTGCGGATGAAGTCCTGATGCAGCGCGTCCTGCATCGACGCCCGGGTCATCCGGGCGATGATCGCCGTGGAGTAGCTGGACAGCGTGATGCTCGGCAGGATGAGGTGGCGAAACGAGTCAACCGCGGCGGGGATGTTCCCCGTGAGCAGTCCGTCCAGGACGTCGATGTGGGTGATCGATCTGAGCGTGACATCCACCCCCAGCTGCCCCGAGGTGGGCAGGACGTGGAAGTAGACGCTGAAGATGTACACGAGCATCAGCCCGAGCCAGAACACCGGCAGCGACACGCCGGCCAGCGCCACCGCCATCCCCAGCCGATCGAAGATGGAGTTGGGCCGGGCCGCCGAAACGATGCCGATCGGGATCCCCACGATGAGGGCGACGGTGCTCGCGCCCAGCGCGAGCTCGATCGTCGCAGGGAACCGCGGCAAGAATTCCACGATCACCTGCCGGTGGGTTTCCAGCGACTCCCCCATGTCCCCGCGGATGGCGTGCCACAGGTAGATCCCGTACTGCACCGGGAGCGGCCGGTCCAGGCCGAATTCGTGCTGGACGCGCTTGATGGAGTCGGGGCTGGCGTGGTCGCCTAGGTAGACCGTCGCCGGATCGCCCGGGATGAGGTGAATGAGGAGGAATGCCGCCGCGGAGACCCCGAGGAGGATGGGGAGGAGGGCGATCGTCCTGCGCAGGATGTAGCGACTCACGGGTCTTCGGCGATTCGACGGGGGCCTCGGCCCATGCCGAGCCCCCCGTCGGCTCCGTGTCGGACGCGTTACTTGAGAGACACGGTCTCCATGTACTCGTTCGCGTCGGGCTGCCCGACCAGTCCATCGACGTTCTTGCGCATCAGAATCGGGACCTTGGCGTGCGCGATCGGGACGTCCCGGTAGTCGTCCACGATGAGCTGTTCGGCCTGCGCGTACATCGTCGCCCGCTCCGCCTGGCTGACCGTCACCTTCGCCTTGTTGATCAGGTCGAAGACCGCCGGGTTGTTGTACGAGAGATAGGCGTTGTTCGGGTCGTGCTTAGGGAAGAAGTAGCCGAGCCAGTCATCGGGATCGCCGTTGTCGCCGATCCATCCGATCATGAAGATCGGGAACTTGTTGGTGTTGCGGTCCTTCAGGTACGCCGCCCAGTCCTCGGTCATCAGGTGGACCCGGATGCCGATCTTGCCCAGATCGCTCGCGATCGCCGTGCCGATCTCCTTGCCGTTCGGGAAGTAGGGGCGGCTCACCGGGATGTACCAGAAGTCGAGCGAGAACCCGTTCGGGTACTGCGCCTCGGCCAGGAGCTGTTTGGCCTTGGTCGGGTCGTACGCGTAGCCCTTCCAGTTGGGGATCCGGCCCCACATCAGCGGCGGCATGTGCTGCTGGGCCACCTCGCCGTACCCCGCGTACAGCCCCTGGACGATTGCTTGGCGGTTGATAGAGAGCGCCACCGCCTCGCGGATCCGCTTGTCCTTAAAGATGTCGTTGTTCATGTTGAAGCGGACCCAGCCGGTGTCGAACGCCGGCCGGAATCCCGTCTTCAGGTTCGGATCCTGTTGCGCCGCTTTGACGTCCTCCGTGTTCGGCAGCTCCATGGCCTGGATCTCGTTGGCCTTGAGAGCCAGGAAGCGGGCGGCGTTGTCCTTCATCACCCGCATGATCACCCGCTTGGTCTTGGGCAGCCCCTTCCGGAAGAAGTTGGGGTTCGCCTCCAGGGTGATGTGGTCGTCTCGCACCCACTCCACGAACTTGTAGGGTCCCGTCCCCACCGGGTGTTGCCCCACGCCCTCCCCGCCGTACTGCTTGAACGATGCCGGGCTGGCCATGTCGAAGGCGATGATGGAGAGGTTGTAGAGCAGCGGGGCGTTCGGCTGCTTCAGCACGAGCTGGAGCGTGTAGGGATCGACGACCTTGGCCTCCTTGAAGGAGGCGGCCATGAAGTCGTTCCAGTACTCGAAGTCGAACCCCTTGGCGGTCGCGTGATTGGGGTTCTTCGGATCCGCCATCCGGTCGAAGTTGAACTTCGCCGCCTCGGCGTTCCAGGGGGTGCCGTCATGGAACGTGACGCCCTTGCGCAGCTTGAACGTCCAGACCAGGCCGTCCGACGACACCGACCAGCTGTCCGCCAAGTCGCCCTCGACGTCGGTCCGCCCGGGTTTCGCCCGGACGAGCAAGTTGTAGATCTGGGTCGTAACCTCGGAGGTCTCCCCGTTGGAGCTCACCTGGTTGTCCAGGGTGTCCGCGTCCCCGGACTTCCCCCAGATGAAGGTGTCTTTGGATTGCGCAGCCCATCCCTGGCGGGCCGCCGGCGAGAAGAGGAGCCCCGCAAGCAGGAATCCGATCGTTGCCAGGGCCACCGTCCCGCCTCTTGAAAACCATGCGTGCTTAACCATCGATTTCCCCCTGCAATTTGGCGTCAGGCGATGAAGCATCCGTGTATTTCTGGCGGGCTGTTCTGGAGTCCTTTATATTGTATGCGCGCGGGCAGGTGGGGGGCTGTGCTCGGCCGCGGCGGGGGGCTTTGCTCTCTGAATTGAGGAGGCGGTTTCCTGTGCTATAATGGGGGCGGCTGTGAAGGGGACGAGTACGCCGGTCGGCGGCCGAAAGAGAGGCGGGGTCTAGGCTGAGAGCCCCGCCCGGATGCCGGGCAGAACACCACCCCCGAGCCGCAGGCGGCTGTCCGAAGCCTGCCGGGTGCGCCCGAGACCGCGCTGCGAGAGCCTCCCGCTGAGGGAGGAAGATGGGTGGAACCGCGGTCGCCTCCGTCCCATATGGACGGGGGCGATATTGTTTTCCTGCGCCCGACCCCCTGCGGCACCCGCCTTTGGGGGAAGCGGGGTTGGGCATGCGCAGGGCGGGAGGAGAAGCGATGGCAGAGGTGACGGTGAAGTTTTCGGACGGGTCGATGCGCCGCTATCCTGCGGGGACGACGCTTGGGGCGATCGCCGGGGATCTGGGGCGCCGGGACGTGCTGGCCGCCCGCGCGGACGGGGCCGCCCGCGACCTCGCCACTCCACTGGCGACCGATGCCGTCGTGGAGTGGCTCACCTTTGCCGACCCGGGGGGCAAGGAGGTCTACTGGCACAGCACGGCCCACCTGATGGCCCAAGCCGTCAGGGAGTTGTTCCCCGAAGCCAAGCTCGCGATCGGGCCGCCCATCGAGGACGGCTTTTACTACGATTTCGACATCGGCCGGCCGTTCACGCCCGAGGACCTGGGCAAGATCGAAGCGAGGATGCGCACGCTGGCGGAGCGGGACGAGCCGATCGAGCGCGTCTCCGTCGGGCGGGAAGAGGCGCGCCGCGCGTTTCAGAGCGCCGGGGAGAAGTACAAGGCCGAGCTGCTGGAGGGGATCCACGACGACCCGGTGAGCTTCTACCGTCAGGATGGGTTCCAAGACATGTGCCGGGGCCCGCACCTTCCGTCGACGGGGCGGATCGGGGCGGTCAAGCTCCTCAGCACCTCCGGGGCCTACTGGCGCGGGGACGAGCATCGGGAGATGCTCCAGCGGATCTACGGCATCTCGTTTCCCACCCCGGAGGAGCTCGACGCCTACTTGGCCCGGCTGGAAGAAGCCAAACAACGGGACCACCGCAAGCTGGGGCGCGAACTGGAGCTGTTTGCCTCGGTCGAGGAGGTAGGGCAGGGGCTGCCGCTGTGGCTGCCCCGCGGGGCGACCGTGCGGCGGGTGCTGGAACGCTACATCATCGACCTTGAGGAGAGCCTCGGCTACCAGCATGTGCGCACCCCGGATCTCGCCAGCATCCAGCTGTACAAGATCAGCGGGCACTGGGACCTCTATCGCGAGAACATGTACCCGCCGATGAAGGTGGACAATGAGGAGTTGGTCCTGCGCCCCATGAACTGCCCACACCACATCATGATCTATAAGCACCAGCAGCGCAGCTACCGCGACCTGCCCGTTCGGATCGCCGAACTAGGCAACATGTACCGCTACGAGCGCTCCGGGGTGCTGTCCGGGCTGGCCCGCGTGCGCGGGATGACGCTCAACGACGCGCACATCTTCTGCCGCCCCGACCAGCTCTTGGAGGAGTTCGTCGCGGTCGTGCGCCTCATCCAGCGGGTCTACGCGGATCTGGGGTTGCGCGACTACTGGTACCGGCTGTCCATGCACGACCCCGTCGACCGGGCGAAGTTCGTCCAGAACGACGCGATGTGGGACCTCGCCGAAGAGCGGCTGCGCGAGGCGATGCGCACCCTCGGGCTGCAGTTCGCCGAGGCCAGGGGCGAGGCCTCATTCTACGGACCGAAGCTGGATGTCCAGGTCCCGAACGTGATGGGCAAGGACGAGACGATCTCGACCGTGCAGATCGATTTCTACCTGCCCGAGCGCTTCGGGCTCGAATTCATCGGCGAGGACGGCCAGCCCCACCGGCCGGTGATGATTCACCGGGGGGTGATCAGCACCCTCGAGCGGATGATGGCGTTCTTGATCGAGACGTACGCGGGAGCGTTTCCGCTCTGGCTCGCCCCGGAGCAGGTCCGCGTGCTGCCGATCGCGGACCGCCACCTGGCCTACGCGCGGCGCGTTCAGGAGGCCCTGCGGGCCCGGGGCATCCGCGCCGAGGTCGACCACAGCAGCGAGCGGACCGGCCACAAGATTCGCGAGGCGCAGCTGATGAAGGTGCCGTACATGCTGGTCGTGGGCAATCGGGAGGAAGAACAGGGGACGGTCGCCGTGCGCAGTCGAGGCGCGGGTGACGAGGGGGTCCAGGCCCTCCAGGCGTTCGAGGACCGACTCGCCAAAGAGATCGCCGCGCGGCGCTAGGGGCGGCGCGCGTTCCCCCACCGGACCGGGGAGCTGCCCCCTTCGGGCTGGCGCGACCGGATGTGGAGGGTGACAGTGACTGGATCCCGGGCGACGAAGATGAACGCCCGCGGATACGGGATCTGAAAGTCGGTCATCCGGATCGTCGTCGTGGCATCGGCGAGATACTCGTGGGCCAGCGCGGTCACCGTCGCGGGGAACTCCACGTCTCGCGTGACGTTGCGGATCGTCAACGTCCCGCTGGCCGTCGCCGGAAACGGGTGGACGCCGAGCCCGGGACGCGCGGTCACCGTGCCGGCGAAGGTGATCACGGGGTACTGCCGGGTCTGCAAGAACGTGGAGCGCATGCTCGCGTCGCGGAGCGCGTTCCCGGTGGTGATGTCCCTGCTGTCGATCGTGGCCGCCACCCTGGCGACGTAGGTCTCTCCATCGGCGCCCGCCGCCACCACGACGTGGCCGGCGACCATCGTGGTCCGCCCGGAGAAGCCCCCGCGGTTGTCCGGGACGGCGAAGACGACCGAGGAGTCCTTCGGCACGATCTCGAAGGTGCCGGTGGGAATCAGCCCCAATCCTTCC
>DATEHM010000004.1:0-4374 GCA_035279545.1 bacterium
GTCCCACGTAGGTCTCGCGGCGGACTCGTGCCGAGCCCAGGAAGTTGATGGCGAGCCGGGTGACGATCGTGGTGAGGTATGCGGCCGGCGAACGGACGTCGGCCACGGACGCCTCCCGCCAGCGCAGGTAGGCGTCCTGGACCAGGTCCTCGGCGTCCATCACCGTCCCCACCATGCGGTAGGCGATGGCGAAGAGCGTGGGCCGGGCGGCGGTGAACTGCGTGTCGCGGTCGTCCATCTTCCGGAATATGACCGCGTCGGGGCGCGGGGTGTGACAGGGACGCCTACTCGGCTCTGAGGGCCCGGATAGGGTCGATGCGGGTCGCCCGTTGCGCCGGGAAGACGGCGGCGGTGACCGCCACGAGGAGCAGGACGGCGGCGGCCCCCAGCAGGGTGAGGGGGTCCAGGGGACTCACCTCGAACAAGAGCGCCGCAAGGAACCGGCTCGCCAGCAGAGCGACTCCCAGTCCCCCCGCGATCCCGAGCCCGGCCACGACGAGCGCCTGCCTCACGACCGATCCGCGAATCTGACCCGGTGTGGCGCCGAGCGCGGCGCGGATGCCGAATTCGGACGTTCGCTCCCGGACCGTCGTTGCCACCACGCCGAAGAGGCCAAGGCCGGCGAGCAGGAGTGCACTCGCGCCGAACCCCCCGAGGACCAGCGTCGACACTCGCGGCACGCTCGTCTCCTTCGCCAATAGCTCGTCCATCGGCTCGGCCTGGACCAAGGCGGCTCCGGGGTAGGCGTCCCGTGTCAGGCGCTGCAGCGCGGGGAGCGCGTTCGCGAGCGGGCCGGAGGTGCGCACCGCGTACTCACCCTGAAAGAAGAACTGGCTCGACGGGAGAATGACGGCGGGAGAGGCGGTGCGCAGGAGCCGGTAGTGAACGTCGCGGGCCAGACCGACGACGGTCCACCAGGCCTGGGCGGCCGTATCCCCGGCCAGCCGGATCCGTCGGCCGAGGGCACTGTCACCGAGTCCAAGGATGCGGGCCGCTCCCTCGCTAACCACCGCCACTCGGAGTGACCTCTGCCGGTCGGTGGCGAGGAAGCCTCGCCCGCGGAGTAGCGGAATCTGAAACGTGCGGAAATAGTCGGGCCCGCCCGCTTCGATCGGCAGGAAAGGATCGCCCCCGGACTGGTCTGCGGATCGTCCTTCGACCTGCCAGCGCCCGGTGAAGATCTGCGGCCCGTAGAACGGCCCAGCTTCGATGGACGTCAACGCGGTCACTCCGGGTAGAGCGCGCAGGGCGGGCGTCACCCGCTCGAGCACCGCGGCGAAGGTCGAGTCGGCGCCTCCGGTGCCTACCGGTGCCGCCACCGTGAGGATAGAGAGGTGATCGGCACGGTAGCCCAGATCGAGGTGCTCCAGCCGCTCGAGACTCCGGGCGACCAGGCCCGCGCCCGCCAGGAGCACGAGGGCGATCCCCGCCTGCGCCGCGACGAACCACTGGCGCATCCGCCGGCGGCTCCGGGCCCCTCCGCCCGCCCGGTGGTCGGCCCGCAGGGGAGTTGCGAGGTCCGTGCGTATGGTGATCCAAGTGGGGAGTGACGCCGCCAGCAGCATCACCAGGAGCGTCACAGTCGCGGCGGCGAACGGCGCACTCGTTGGCAGTCGATCGAGCCTCGGCAGCCCCGGGAGCGCGACGGTCGCGGCCAAGGCCAGGAGGATTCGGGAAAGCGCCCATCCTGCGGCACCGCCGCCCAGCGCCAGGAGCCCGCTCTCCGTCACCAGCTGGCGGACGATATCCGCGGTCCGCGCTCCCAGGGAGCAGCGGATGGCGATCTCGCGCTCCCGCTGCGTGAGACGCAGGAGGAGGAGCGTGCCGACGTTCATGCCGGAGATGCCGAGCAGGAGGGCTACCGCGCCCGTGAGCGCGAGCAGTACCGGGCGCACGTCCCCGACGATCGCTTCCGGGAGCGTGCGGATGCGCGCCGTGGTGACCTGCGGTGTGTTGGCCGGGCGGCGCGCGAAGATTTGCTTCGTCAACGCGTCGAACTCGGCGCGCGCCGCCAGCGGAGTGACGCCCGGGGCCAGGCGGCCCACGACGTTGAGGCCCCCGCCAT
This sequence comes from bacterium, assembly GCA_035279545.1. Classification (GTDB taxonomy): domain Bacteria; phylum Sysuimicrobiota; class Sysuimicrobiia; order Sysuimicrobiales; family Segetimicrobiaceae; genus Segetimicrobium. Next base: position 2,066 of record DATEHM010000004.1, read on the forward strand.
ACACCAAGGGAGACCAGTACTCGACGCCTCGGGGATAGTCGAGCCCCGGGGGAGCGACGCCCACGATGGCGAGTGTGTGACCGGTGTAGGGGCTCCGCAGCTTGTGTCCGAGGACGCCGGAGTCCCCGGCGAACCGGGTCTGCCAGGTCCGATAAGTGATGACCGCGACGGCCGGTTCGATACGGGATTCTTCGTTCGCGTGAAAGAACCGGCCGAGCACCGGCCGGGCGCCCAGCAGGTCGAAGAAGTTGCCGCTCACCCAGGCTGCCGCGAGGGAGAGGGGCTGGTCCCCGTCGAGCAGGGTCGTGGTGAACGCCCCCTGGTGCGCCTCGCCGCTGATCTGCGCGAGGGTGCGGCTGTCCCGCCGGAGCCCCTCGACTTCCTCCACGGTGAGGGCCATGTCGGTACCGCGCGCGTCCACCACGCGGGGAACGACGATGCGGTCTTGCGCGGTGACCGGCAGGGGCCGGAGGAGAAGGGTGCGGACCAACGTGACCATGGCGGTGGTAGCGCCGATGCCGAGACCGAGGACCAGAATGGTGGTAATGCTGAAGGCGGGGGAGCGCCGGAGATTGCGCCAGGCGGTGTGCAGCTCGCGGTATCGTGACACGGGTTTCGTCATTTACCCCACTGTGCGGCAGTCGATGCGGTCCATGTACCCCCGGAGGAACGCCAGGGCGACGTCCACATCTCTGCGGAGACTGCCCAATCCCAGCGACAGCCGGATGGCGCCGACCGGTCCATCCCCCAGGCACTCCGCGAACTTCGGAATGGTGAAGCCGGCGCCGAGGGAATCGAGGCAGCGCGCGGTCTCCCCACTGGCCCAGCCGAAGGCAGCTTCGGCACACCCGGGATTGCAAAAACACCCGCCGCGAACGGCCACCCCCCCCTTCCGGGCGTCCCCCTCGACTGTCCAATAAGGAAGGACGTGTCCCCGGGGGTCCCGGAGCGTGATCGCTATCGTCGCGCCGCGGTCCCGGACATCGCGCGGACCGTGGATCACGACCAGGGGTGCTCCATTCGCGTGGCGCAGGCAGCTGAGCCCGCGTAGCAATGCACCGGTCAGGGCCTCGAGATGTCTGGCCAGCCGGGGTCGATCGACGGAGAGAATCGCGTCGAGCGCCGGTGCCACGGCCCCCGCGGCCAGGAATGGCGGAGTGCCGTCCTCGAAGCCCTGCACTCCCGGCCGGAGGCGGTGCCGGCCGCCGCCCACGCTCACCCAGTCGACGGTGCCGCCGGCGAACCAGGGACGCTCGAGCTCCGCCAGCGCGTCGTGCCGGGCCACCAGGGCTCCGATCCCGGTCGGGTAGCCCGTGATCTTATAAATGGAGAGCGCGACGAAATCGGCCGGCACGCGGGAGAGATCGAGGGTCGCGGTAGGGAGAAATCCAGCCGCGTCGAGCAGGGTCCGGTGACCGAGCGACCGTGCCAGGGGCACGAGGTCGAGCGAGTGGCGCACGCCGGAGAAGTTCGACTGCGCGGGGAACGCGAACAGGCCGCCGACGCTCCTCGCGTGTTCCACCAGGACGCGCTGCGCCCCGGTGAGTCGCAGGTCCGGATCGAGGGGCACCGTCGCCACCCGCGCATCGCGGGCCCGCGCGAACTCCCGAAGCCCATTCACCGAATTGTGATTGTCCTGCGACAGGATCAGCGGGCGCCGGGGTCCGAATGGCCACGCCTCGCCCACCAGACGGCAGGCGGCCGACGCGTTGGCGGTGAGCACCACGCCGTAGTCGGCCGCGTCGGCGTTCAAGAACCGAAGAATGGCCGCGCGGGCGGATTCGAGGTCCCGCGTGGAGGCCTGCGATGGACCGTTCTCCGAATGCGGATTCCCGAGGATTTCTCCGTCGAGACGCTCGGCATCCTGATGCACGATCGACACCGGGTAGGGAGGTGTGCCGGTGTAATCCAGGTAGGTGATCCCCAGGCGGTCCAGGCGTGCCAGCTCCCGCTTGCGCCACTGCCCGTACCAGGCGTCGGCGGTCAGCACGTCTTCCGTCGTTTCGGCGGCGACTGGGCGACGCTTCCGGTCGTGTCGCGTACCCCGAGGATGGCGGGGGCGGTCGAGGGCCTGCCGCCGAAGTATGCGGACAGCGACTTGATGCGGGCGAATCGCGCGAGGGTGGCGCTGTCGGCTCCGAAGGGGACCCGGGGCGCGAGCACGTCCTCTTGCCAGGCTTCGAGGCCGTCGCGGAGGATGTACGCATGCGGCACGCCCCGGAGCCGCAGCAACATCCACGCTTGCGCCGCATGGCCCCCTCCGTCGCTGTAGATCACGAGGGTGTCGCCCGCCGCGACGGAGAGGGTGG
>DATEHM010000005.1:0-12583 GCA_035279545.1 bacterium
CCTCCAGCGTCGCCACCCCCGCGGCCGCGGCGACGGCCTCGCGCGCGGCGTCGCACAGGGGGGCGCGTCCGAGGTTGGTGTGGATGACGATGCCGGTCGCGTTGATCGCCGGCGCGAGGCTCGGCGCGGCCCGATCGACCAGCCGCGCCTGCACATCGGCGAGCAGTGCATCCACGCTCACCGCGGCGGGCTCAGGGCCTCCCTGGAGCAACCGCAAGCGGGCCTGCTCGACCGCATCCCGCGTGCAGGCCACGACGAGCGCACGGGGATACAGGGACAGCGTCCCCACCGCCTCGAGCCGATGAAGAAGCCGCTCGACCGAGGGTAACTGGCGGAGCGGGGTAGCCCCCATCCCCTGCCTCCCCCACGCCGGCTACTTGAAGACGATGCCCAGGCCGAGTCCGACGACGATGACCACGGCGATCACCCAGACGATGCGCAGCAGGTCGTACGTCAGCCGCCGCCGGAGCTCATCGTCGCTCTCGCGGACCGCCACCCCTCCGGGCGCCGCCGCCGGGACCGGCCGAATCCGGGCGCCGCAGACCCGGCAGATGATCTTCCCGGTCGGGTTTTCAGCACCGCACTTTGCACACTGCATGGTCACCCTCCATCCGCGATAACGATCTCAGGACGGCCGCGCATCCCGGCTGGGAATGCTGGAGCGCCGCGCAGCCCAGCGCGCCCGGAGGGCCGGAACGACCTCCGCAGGGACCGGGACGCTCCCCAACTGGACGCGGGTGGCAAACGCTCCCCCGTGGAAATCGGTGCCGCCGGTCACCACCAGCCCGTGCCGGTGAGCGGTGGCCACATAGGCCGCCACCATCTCGGGGGTGTGGTCGGGATAGTACGCCTCGATCCCGGCGAGGCCGTGTGCCGCGAGTTGCGGCACCCGATCGATCACCGGCCCGCTGGCCTCCCAGCCCGGGTGCGCCAGCACGGGGACCCCCTCGTGGCGCGCGATCACCTCGACCGCCTCTTCGGGCGCCAGCTTCAGCCGCGGCACGTAGGCGGGTCTGTCCCGGCCGAGGAACCGTTCGAACGCGTCTTGGGGTGAATCCACCCGGCCCGCCTCGACCAGGGCGCGGGCGATGTGCGGGCGCCCCACCGCGGCCCCGGCGGCGATCCGCTGGACTCGCGCCCACTCCACCGACACGCCGAGGGCGGCCAGTTTCCGCACCATTTCCTCGGCCCGGCGCAGGCGCCCCTCCCTCATCTTCCGGAGAAACGCCTGAAACGCCGGATCGGCGCGGTCGATGAAGTATCCCAGAATGTGGACCTCGTGCGTGTCGACATCGGTATTGATCTCGACCCCGGGGATCACCTCGACCCCGTAGGTCCGGCCCGCCGCGATGGCCTCGGCCAACCCGTCGGTGGTATCGTGATCGGTGAGCGCCAGGGTGGTCACCCCGTGCTCGCGCGCGGCCATGACGAGACGGGCGGGGGGCAGGAGGCCGTCCGATGCCGTGCTGTGGGTGTGCAGGTCGATCCGCAGGATCCGCCGGGCCTACCGCGGGGACACGATCAACTTGATCGCCGTCCGATCTTGACCATCGATCTGCACGTCGGCGAACGCCGGAACGCACACCAAGTCCAATCCGCTGGGGGCCACGTACCCGCGGGCGATGGCGATCGCCTTCACCGCCTGGTTGATCGCCGCCGCCCCGATCGCCTGCAGCTCTGCGGTCCCCTTCTCGCGCACGACCCCTGCCAGCGCACCTGCAACGGCCGTGGGATTCGACTTGGCGGCGACTTTGAGAACGTCCATGAGTGCGTGCCTCCTCAACGGAGCGGCGATCGTGTCCCCGCGGGGTGCCGCAGGGGACCCTATTCTTTCGCGGGCACCTGGGAGAATCCTCCCCTGACCCGTTTCGAGATATGTGAGCTTTAGTAGTAGACGGGTGGACTGGCCGGTCCTCCGGGGCGCGGCGCGCGGGGGGTTGCCCCCCGGCACGGTCAGACTACGGGGCCGGCGCCTGGGGGGGCTATCTCTGCGGGCCCCAAACCGCTCCGTGTGAAGGTGGCGGATCGCCTAAGCTGGCCCGATCCGGCACGATCCGGCTCCGGGGAGGCGCCGCTGCGGGGGTTATCCTTCCACCCGGTTCACCCGTTCAATGCCCCGGGCGCGGCCGGTCCGGTCGTCCACGTCGAGGAGAACCGCGTTGAGCTGGGCGGGGCCCTTCGCGACGTCGAACCGCGCGGGCAGCAAGGTGAGGAACCGTTGGAGGACCTCCTCGCGGCCCATCCCGATGATCGAGTCCCGCGGCCCTGTCATTCCGACGTCCGTGATGAACCCCGTGCCGCTCGGGAGGATCCGTTCGTCCGCGGTCTGGACGTGGGTGTGCGTCCCCAGGACCGCCGACACGTGACCGTCGAGGTGCCAGGCGAGGGCGATCTTCTCCGACGTGGCCTCGGCGTGGAAGTCGACCACGATCACGGGCGTTTCCTGTCGCAGGCGCTCCACCTGCTCCTGCCCGACCCGGAAGGGCGACTCCAGGGGGTCCAGGAAAATCCGCCCCTGCATGTTGAGCACGCCCACCGACGGCCCGCGGCGCCCTCCCGAGAGCGGGAACACCCCCGCCCCCCGCCCCGGCGTTCCGGGGGGATAATTGGCCGGCCGCAGCAGCCGCAGGTCGCTGTCGAGCAGGGTGAAGACTTCGCGCGCCTGCCAGGTGTGGTTGCCCCCGGTGACCACATCCACCCCGGCGGCGACGATCTCCTCGAAGGTTTCACGGGTAATGCCGAACCCGCCGGCGGAGTTTTCCCCGTTGGCGATGGCCAGGTCGACGGCCAGTTCGCGGCGCAGACCGGGGAGCATCTGGGCGAGCACCCGCCGTCCGGGTTTGCCCACGATATCGCCGATGAACAAGAGCTTCATGCCGGTCCCCAGCCCCCTCCGCACGTAATGAGGGGACGGGTCATCGCGACCCGCCCCCCCGAGCTCTCCGCCGACGCCGCTCGGGCTTCGTGATCTACTTGGCGTATTCGATCGCCCGCGTCTCGCGCAGCACCGTCACCTTGATCTGCCCCGGGTACTGCAGTTCCTCCTCGATCTTCTTGGCCATGTCCCGCGCCATCGCCGCGGCGGTGGCGTCGTCGATCTCCTGCGGCCTGACCAGCACGCGAATTTCGCGGCCGGCCTGGATGGCATACGCCTTCTCCACCCCGGGAAAGGACGTGGCGATGCGCTCGAGGTTCTCCAGCCGCTTGATGTACATCTCCACCGTTTCTTTTCGTGCCCCCGGGCGCGACGCCGAGATCGCATCGGCCGCGGCCACGAGGATCGCCTCGACACACGTCGCCTCGGCGTCCCCGTGGTGGTAGGCGATCGCGTTCAGCACCTCCAGAGGCTCGTGGTACCGGCGGGCGATGTCCATGCCGAGGTCGCTGTGGGTCCCCTCCGCCTCGTGGGTGAGCGCCTTCCCGATGTCGTGCAACAACCCCGCGCGGCGCGCGAGTTCGACGTTGGCCTCCAATTGCGTCGCCATCAACCCCGCGAGCAGCGACACCTCGATCGAGTGCTGCAAGAGGTTCTGCCCGTAGCTGAATCGGAAGTTCAGCCGACCGAGGAGCTTCAACTCTTCGGGGTGCAGTCCGTGGACGCCGGCCTCGAAGCCCGCGCGCTCGCCGGCTTCGCGGATCCGGGTGTCGATCTCCTTTTGCGCCTTCTCCACCATCTCCTCGATCCGCGCCGGATGAATCCGGCCGTCGGTGAGGAGCTTCTCCAGGGCCATCTTGGCGACCTCACGGCGAATGGGATCAAACGACGAGAGGGTCACCGATTCGGGGGTGTCGTCGATAATGAGATCGACTCCGGTCAAGCTCTCCAGGGCACGGATGTTCCGGCCCTCCCGGCCGATGATCCGCCCCTTCATCTCGTCGTTCGGAAGGGGGATCACCGACACCGTCACCTCGGCGGTGTGGTCGGCGGCACACCGCTGGATCGCCAGGGCCACGATCTCCCGGGCCGCGCGCTCGGCCGTCTCCCGAGCCTCAGTCTCGATTTTCTTGGCGGTTTGGGCCGCCTCGTGCTTAATTTCGACCTCGACCTTTGCCAGCAGCTCTTGACGCGCCTGCTCCAGCGTCAGACCCGCCACCCGCTCCAACTCGGTCCGCTGACGTCGCTCTTGCTCTTGCAGCTCTTCCCTAGCCTTGGTGACCTCCTGCTCTCGCTGCGCGAGGGTCTGGTCCCGCTTCTCCACCGCCTCTAGCTTCCGATCCAGAACCTCCTCACGTTGGATCGACCGCCGCTCGAGCCGCTGCGACTCCGCGCGCTGCTCCCGGATCTCCCGTTCGGCATCCCGCTTGATCCGGAACGCCTCATCCCTGGCCTCCAAGAGTGCTTCGCGCTTCTTATTGTCCGCCTCCCGATCCGCCGTGGCTCTTGCGTTTTCAACGATTTGCCGCGCAGCGACTTCAGCCGTGCCAATCTTCGCCTCGCCGGCGAACTTCCGCAGAAGGTATCCAAGGAGGAAGGCCACCAACAACCCGATCACGCCCGCACCAAAATACAGAACGGGGTTCAAGGGTGTCACCCCCCTCCGATGAGCATATGAACTATCTGTAGGCCGTTATCCCTCCATCCCGACCACGTGGCCAGTGTTGGTATCGATACGGATATCCTGATCGGCAGAACTTCACCTTATTGTATCGTGACGGTAAAATGTGGTCAAGAAAGCCTCAACGCGGGCCGTCGCCTCCCGGGGGCCCGTGCTATACTCGAAAGGTGGCACCTTTGACGCGTGAACCTCAGGCGACCGCGGAGGCGGCGTCGCGCCGACGCCGCCCGCCGTGGGGCTGGGTCGTTGTTGGACTCGTCGTCACCGCCGCGGTCGTGGCCGTAATGGTCCGGACGCATGTCGCCGCGGTGACGCTGCAGGGGGCCGTCCTCACCCCACCCGCGCCCGCACCGGATTTCGCCCTCCTCGATCAGGATCGCCGGCCGGTCCGGCTCTCGGCGCTGCGCGGCAAGAGCGTCGCGCTCACGTTCCTGTACACGCACTGCCCGGACGTGTGCCCGTTGATCGCCACCAAGATGCACGAGACCTACCTGCAGCTCGGGGGGACGGCGAAGCGGATCCAGTTCGTCGCCGTCAGCGTCGATCCCAGGGGCGACACCCCCAGCGCGATACGGGGGTTCCTGGCGACGCATCAGGTGGAGGGCGAACTCCTCTACCTCACGGGCCCCCTCGCGGATCTTCGATCGGTGTGGGCCAACTACTTCGTCGGCAGTGATGCCAAAGCCGTCAATCCGCAAGCGGTGTCCGCGGGGCCCGTCTCGCCGGACGTGGTGAACCACACCGCGATCGTGTACCTGATCGATCCGCGCGGGATGCTTCGCGTCTTCCTTCCCGGGAACTTCGACCCCAAGGATCTCGCCGCCGACCTCCGCATTCTCAGCGCGGACGCGAAGTAGCGCCCGCCGCGGGCGTCGTGCGTCGGGACGGGTGCGCCAGAGGGGCCGCGCCTCCCGCCGAAGCAACGGTTCTCCCATCTGAAGCACCCGAGGAGTTACGGGCCGTTCGCGGAGACTTGATCGGGAGCGGCAACGGAAATGCCCACCTCCTGGGGGATCGTCCCGGCGGACTGTCCCAGGACGACCAGCTGATCCGCGTACCGGTGGTAATCCTCTCGGCACGTGAAGAGGAAGATCTGCCGCTCGCGGCCGAGGTCCCGCAGGAGGCGCATCGCCGCCGCCTTGCGCCCCTCGTCGTAGGCGAGGAAGGGATCATCGAGAAAGAGGGGCGGGCGGCGGTCCTCGCACAGCACATCGATCAGAGCGAGCCGCAGGGCGAGATAGCACTGATCCGCGGCGCCGCTGCCGATCTCTCGGGACGCCGCGTCGACCTCCGCCCACCCCTTGGGAGGACCCACCCACACGCGCGGGGCGAGGGTGTGTTCGTCCACCTCCACGCGGTCGTAGGCGCCGTCCGAGACCACGCGCAGGTACCGGCTGGCCCGCTCCTCGAGCAGCGCCTTCCCCGGCACGACGGTGAGCCGGTGGGCCTCCCCCAGCACGTGGTGGGCCAGCCGGAGGATCTCGATGAACCGTTGGAACCGCGCGATGCGCTCGCGGGTCTCGGCGAGCTCCTCCACCACCCGGGCGAGCTCCTCGTGCGGTGACCGCCCGCTCAACCGACCCTCCAACCGTTGCAGCGCCCCCCGTCCTTCGTTGAGCCGGCGCACCCGCGCCTCGGCCTCGTTCTGGAGTCGCTGGAACCCCGCGGGATCCAACCGCCGGAGCACCAAGTTGGGATCCTCCCGTTCCGCGCGGACCATCGCCAGATCGAGCAGCCCCCGCCGGTGCTCGTCGACGATCTCTTCCAGACTCCGGCCCCCCAGCAGCTCGTCCAGAAGTTTGCGTGACGACGCCTGCCGCTGGCGCGCCCGCCGGTACCGCTCGGCCAGGTCCACCGCCGCCTCCACCGACGGCACATGGAGCGATTCCAGTTGAAGGCGGAGGGCGGCGGCGGCCCGTTCGGCAGCCCGGCGCCGCTCCTCGAGGTCGCGAACCCGGTCCTGACGCGCGGCCCGGGTCACCGCCTCCAGCGCCGCCGTCCTGCCCCGCCCCCGCGCCGCGACCGCAGCACTCCCCAGGAGCGCGGCCACGAGCAGCACGGTCGCGCTCCAGGCGTTCCTATCGACAGCGAGGAGCACCACCCCCACCGCCGCGGCCACCGCCGCGGCGAGGCCAAACCCGGCCGGGCCCACCCCTAAGAGCACTTGGTCCACGAGCGATCGCACCACCGGCCCGGACTCCTCCGCCGGACGATCCGGGGACGCCCCCTCCTCGAGGCCGGCCCGGAGGATGCGCAGCCGGACGTCTGCCTCCAGGAGCCGCTGGAGGGCCTCGGCGTCCGGGGCGGGAAGGCGGAGGGCCTCGTCCCGGTCGGCCGCGGCGGCCTCGCCGCCCGCTTTCTCCAGGCGGTCGAGCAGCGATTGCAGTTCCTTGGCACGCGCGCTCAGCTGGTTCGACCGGGCGTCCAGCTCCAAGAGGCGCCGGTTGCCCTTCATCAGCTCTTCGTCGTCGCGAACCTGCCGTTCCAATTCACCGATCTGGGCGAGTAGGCGGTCCCGATCGGTGGCCGCCCGCTCGATGGCCTCCACTTCGGCGGCCAACCGGCTCTCCTCGGCGGTGAGCGCCGCGATGCGGTCCTGATTTCGCTTGAGCGGGCCCGGCGTCTTCGAGGGGTGCGAAAGCCCGACCTCGAGGCCGCGGATCTTGTCGTCGATCGTGCGGAGCACGCGGGTCGCATCGGTGTCGGCGCCGGACACGATCCGCGCCAGACGCGTCCCGATCTCCCGTCCCTCCTGCTGGATACCCGCGAGATCCCACTGGCGGATGTGCGCCGTGGCCCGGAACAGGCTGAGGCTGGTGAGGCCGAGCACCTCGCCGATCTGCCGCTCCACGTCCTTGGGGTTGTCCCACGCCTCGCCGCCGGCCGCCAGGGAAACCTTCTTCGCCCCGATGTCTCGGTGCAGCCGGTACGCGCGACCCTCGGCCTCGAACTCCATGCTGACTTCGCCCGCCTCCTCCTCTCCCCACGTCGCGTACGACCTGGCCTCCGCCGGCTTGACCGGAAACAGCGCCGCGGATACGGCGAGGTGGAGGGTGGACTTGCCGGCATCGTTGCGCCCGTAGATGACGTTGAGCCCCGGGCCGCAGTCCAGCACCTGGTCGACCAGTTTTCGAAACCCGCGGATCCGCACGCGACGGATGATCATCCGAGGACCTCCTTCCCCTCGAGCAGGGCGATCCCCAGCCGGAGGGCATCCTCCGCCACGGCGCGCGCCTCGCCTTCCCTGGCGGTGACCTCCGTCTGCATCAATTGCACGAAGCGACCGAGCACCGTGTTCTCGGGAAACTGCGCGGGATCGATCACATCGGGACGGAGGTGGGACTCGTCGCGGATCTCGAGCCGGAAGAACTCCCCGGCGAGGTCCTGGCGGAGCCGGTTGGGGCTGATGCGATCGGCCAGGGAGGCCAGCCCGGTCAGGACGACGGTGAGGGCGAGATCCGGGTGCGCTTCGGCTTGGATGATGCGCGCGGCCCCTTCCTCCCCCCCCACGGTGGCGACATCCAAGGCCAGACGGCGGCTGCGGCGACGCCCGACCCGCCGCGGCGTCACCTCGACGCGCCCCGGGGCCTCCAGGGTCACCAGGCAGACGTTTCCGGAGTCGGGCTCATCGAGGTCGATCATCTCCGGCGCGCCGCTGTACCAGGCGGCCACCCCGCCGCTGGAGACCTCCCGAGTGGAATGCCAGTCCCCCAGCGCGAGATAGTCGACCTGGCTCGCCGCGATCTCCTCGGGGGTGATGAGCCCGAACTGCACGGGGAGATCGGGACGCTGGACGCTGCCGTGGGCGAGCCCGACGAGGAATCGGGTCTGCCGTTCGGCGGGCGGCTTCGCCAGCGGGCTCTCCGCGGAGAGCTGACGCTGCCGCGAACGGCCGATCACGGTCAGGTCCAGGTCGGGAAACACCTGCGCGCCGGACTCGGGGCCAAAGACCGTGACCGCCGGCGAGGCGGCGGCGAGATCGCGCCAGACGACGGCACTCCCCTCGCCGAGCGGATCGTGGTTCCCCGCAACGGCGCACACCCGAATCCCGGCCGCCCCCAGGCGCCGGAGTTCCTGGGCCGAGAAGCCGACCCCGGCGCGAGACGCGGCCACGGAGTCGAAGAGATCGCCCGCGATCAACAACAGGTCTACCCGTTCCTCGATCGCCAGGGCCACGACCCGGGCGAAGGTCGCCTCGAGCTGGCGCCGCTGCTCGCGTCCCCGCTCGCCCAGCATGCGGAAGGTGGCCCCCAGGTGGACGTCGCTCGTGTGCAGCAGGTGCACGCTCATTCGGCGGTCGCCGTAAACGGGCAGATCTCGCTAAACGCGCAGTACGGGCACGCCCGGTAGGGATCGGGGGTGGCGATGAACTGCTGCGCGCGGATCCCGCCCGCCGCGTGCAGGATCATCTCGCGGGTTCGGGCCAGCTCGGCGTCGGTCTTGCGGGCGCGGCCGACGAGCACCTGCGTCCCCAGGAAGTGCAGCTCCACGCGGTCCGGGAGCCGCCCGAACACTTCCTTGTAGGCCAGCGTGTAGATCGCCAGTTGTTCGCTGTCCTTGGCGCGGCGATCGGCGTCCTGCTGAGTGCGGACGTCGGTGCTCTTGAAGTCGATGATCGCGACCTCCCCACCCCGCACGTCCACGCGATCCCAGCGGCCGCGGATCATCGTGGCCTCGACGTGGAACCGAAATTCGCGCTCCACGAACGTGGGGACGGTCCCGCTGGCTTCCTCGTAGGCGTAGAAGCGCCGCAGCGCCACCCGGCCGGCCTCGAGACGCTGATCTTCGTGCTCGCGACTGAGGAACCCCTCGTTGACCCAGGCCCGCTCGAAGTGCGCGATCAGATCGTCCGCGGTCACCGGCTGGTGACGGGCTTTGCGGCGATTGTACTCCTGGACGGCATCATGCAGCGCGGCGCCGTAGACCACCCGGTGATCGCGGAGCACCGGGACGCGCAGGATGTGGATATACTTGTACTTGAGGGGACACGTCGAGTAGTCATCGACCTGCCGGAACGAGAGCGGGATGACCTGATCGCCGGGCGGCACGAGCATCAGCTGCGGGTGCAGATCGACCGGGGGGGCGTGGCGCTCCACCGCCTGGACCACGGAGGCGCGGAACGTTTCCGGGTCCGCCCGTGGCAGATCGAGCGTCTCGAGGACGAAGCGGCTGACCTTCCGTGGACGCGCGCCGCCGTAGTCTTGGGCGCTGGTCAGGTAGAGATCGCGTTTGGCCCGCGTCAGCCCGACGTAGAACAGCCGGCGCTCCTCCTGCAGGTGGAAGTCCCCGCTCGGCAGCAGATCCTTTATCAGCGCGTCCGGCAGCGGGATCGGTTCGCCCCGCGCCCGCGAGGGGAACTTATCCGAGACGAGGCTCACCAGAAACACGACGGGAAACTCCGACCCCTTGGCCTTGTGGATCGTCAGCACGCGGACGGCGTCGGCCTCCGTGTCGAACTCGGCCGTCGGCGGGTCGTCGCCGGCCTCGATCAGCAGATCGAGATACCCCACGAACCCCGGCACCCGATCGACCTGGGCGATCGCGCCGTACCGGGACACCAGGTCGAAGAACTTGGCGAGGTTGGCCACCCGCTGCTCGTCCTCGGGCCGGCCGGAGGCGGCCAAACGGCCGACGTACCCGGTGCGGGTCACCAGGTACTCGTAGAGCACCCGGCCGGTGGGGTACCGGGACGCCATCTCCGTCATCGCGTCGAGATCCTCGACGAGCTTGGCGATCGAGACGCGGCCCTCGGCGCTCACCTCGATCCCCTCGATCCGGTCGAGTTGCCGGTAGACGTGGCTCAGCGGCCGGTTCTTGCGGTTCGCGTAGCTCATGCAGAGGGCGAGATCCTGGGGGGGAACCTCGTAGAATGGAGCGGTGCTGAGCAGGTACAGCGAGAGGCCATCCTGGGGGTTGGCGAAACACCGCAGGGCCGCGATCACCAACCGGATCTCCTCGCGGTCGTAGAGGCCTCGGGTCCCCGAGAACCGGAAGGGGATCCCCCGCAGGTTGAGCGCGCGCAGGAACGGATCGGCGTCGCGGTTCGCCCGCACGAGAATCGCTACGTCCCCATACCGCCATTGGCCGGCGGCGACCCGCCGGGCGATGCGCTCCGCCACCCCGTCGGCCTCGCTGTTCAACGTGTCGAAGTGCAGGTGCCGGGGAAGGCCCCCGGGGCCGGCGACGGCCACGAGGTGCTTGTCGATTTGATGGCGGACCTCGAGCCGGTCCGGGTCGTTGTGCCGGATCAGACGGTACGCCGAGTCGAGGATGAACTGCGTCGAACGGTAGTTCTGCGTGAGCACGACGATCTTGGCCTCGGGATACGTTTCCGTAAAATAGGTGATGTTGCTGTAGGACGCCCCCCGCCATCGGTAGATCGCTTGGTCGTCGTCGGCGACCACGGTGAGGCACCGTCGCCCGCCGGCGAGGAGCTTCACCAGCTCAAATTGCGCGTAGTTGGTGTCTTGAAACTCGTCGACCAGCACGTAGCGGAACTGCTCGCGATACCGCTGGAGCACAGTGGGATGTTCGCGGAGCACGCGCAGCGTCATCGTGATGAGGTCGCCGAAGTCCACGCGGCTCTCTCGGGCGAGCAGCCGCTGGTACGCCCCGTAGGCGGCGGCGACCTCGCGCTGCTGGCGGACCTGCTCCGCGGCGGCGGGATCGTCGGGAGGAGCGGCGGCGGCGAGCCGCTCGGCGTAGGCGGCGTACTCCTCGGGGGTGGTGTCCTCGTCCTTCGCTCGGCTGAACAGCGAGGCCACCGCGTCGATGTGCCGGGTCGGATCCCCCAACGGGCGGTAGTACTCCAAGGGCAACTCGAAGAGCCGCTCGCGGATAAAGATGATCTGCTCGGGCTTCGTCAGCACCCGGAAATCGGGGGAGAGCCCCAGGTGCAGCGCGTGCTCCCGCAGCACCCTATCCCCGAAGGCATGGAACGTGCTGACCCACGCCTGCGTGTACCCGTACGGGACGAGCCGATCCACCCGCTCCTCCATCTCGGCCGCGGCGCGGTCCGTAAAGGTCAGCGCAAGGATCTCCTCCGGGCGCGCCCGGCGCGTGGTGATCAGATGGGCGATCCGGCGGGTGATCACGGTGGTCTTCCCGGTGCCGGCGCCGGCAACGATCAAGAGCGGCCCCTCGGGGTGCACGACGGCCGCGAGCTGCTCGTCGGTCAGCCCGTCGAGGATGGCGTCCCCCGCGATCGGGTGGACGGCCGATGGCGGCGGCGCAGCCAAACCCGCGCCCGCGCCGTCGGTTGGCGCCAGGGCGAGCGCGAGCTGGTCGTGCCGCAACCGATCGCCCTTCCGCTCAGCCATCGAACCGCTCCGCCGCCTCGACCTCGCCGATCGCCCGCAGCGCCCGAATGATCGTCGCGTGCGCGAACCCGCGCCGCTCCAGCATCGCCGCGATGCGGCGCGTCCGTTGCGCCGGCGACAACCGCCGGCAGGCCGGGAGGCGGCGCCGGACCAACGCGGACGCGGACCGTTCCTCGGCGGCCGCCAGATCGGGGTCCACCTCAAACGCCTCGCGCACCGCCCGACCGATCACCGCAGCGGGAACCCCCTTCTGGCGGAGCTCCCATCGGATCCGCCCCACCCCGTACGCGCGCGACGCCAGGCGCGCGGCGATCCAGGTTTTGGCAAAGGCGAGATCGTCCAGGTACCCTCTTCCGTCGAGGTCCGCGATCACCGCCCGCAGCGTGCCCGGCGGGATCCGGTACCGCATCAGGCGGGATCGCAGCTCCGCGGCACTCCTCGGCCGGATCGCCAAAAGACGAAGGGCCCGATCCCGGGCCCGCAGGTAGCCGTCGCGCGCCTCCAGCCGCGCCACGAGGCGCGGCTCGACCACCTCGCCGGCGGCGAGCCCGCACCGAGCCGCCTCTTCGGCATCGACACGCAACCGCCGGCCGTCGTCGAGCCGCACCACCCACCGCTCGCCGGCGCCGTCAGGGCTGGCAAGCGCCGTCACCCTCCGGGGGGTGCCGGCGTGGCGCCGCTCGTCGCTCAGCGGCATGTCGAGATCGG
>DATEHM010000006.1:0-3133 GCA_035279545.1 bacterium
TATGCGATACTTGAAGCGTGACGCAGCGCCAGCTGATCCGCCAGAAGTATCGAATGCTCCGGCATTCGTTGGACGAACGGTCACGGCGGCTCTGGGCGGCCGCAGAAGCGCAAGCCTTGGGCCATGGCGGAGCATCGTTGGTGGCCCGAGCCACGGGCATCTCACGAAGCACGATCGTGCGGGGGCTGAAGGAGGCCCGCGTCGGCGGGCGTGTCGCGTCGGGTCGGATTCGGCGGCCGGGCGGCGGGCGCAAGCAGGCGACGACGGTGCACCCGCGCTTGCGCGAGGCCCTGGACCACCTCGTCGAGCCGACGAGCCGGGGCGATCCGGAGTCCCCGCTCCGCTGGACCTGCCTGAGTACCCGAGCGCTCGCCAAGGCGTTGGTGGCGCAGGGACATCGTGCCAGTGACTGGTTGGTCCGGCAGCTCCTGTCCGCCTCGGGCTACAGCTTGCAAGCGAATCGCAAGACCACGGAAGGGGCACAACATCCGGATCGCGACGCGCAGTTTCAGTATATCCAGACCCAGGTGGTCCAGCAGCTCCGTCGGCGACAGCCGGCGATCTCGGTCGACACCAAGAAAAAGGAGTTGGTGGGGAACTTCAAAAATGGAGGCCGGGAATGGCGGCCGCGTGGGAACCCGCAGCGCGTGCGCGTGCACGACTTCCTGGATCCCCAGAAGGGCAAGGCAATTCCGTACGGCGTGTATGACCTCGGCCACAACCAGGGCTGGGTGACCGTCGGCATCGACCATGATACAGCCGCCTTCGCCGTGAACACCATCCACCGGTGGTGGAAGACCATGGGGCGCCGGGTCTATCCGCGGGCCGCCTCGGTGCTGATCGTCGCCGACAGCGGCGGCAGCAATGGCAGTCGCGTCCGCCTCTGGAAATGGGAACTGCAGCGATTAGCCGACACGACTCAGCTGATCCTGCACGTTTGTCATTTTCCGCCGGGGACCAGCAAGTGGAACAAGATCGAGCATCGGCTGTTCTCATTCAGCAGCCACAACTGGCGGGGCCGACCGCTCTTGACCCATGCCACGATCGTCAAACTGATCGCGCGCACCCGAACGTCCACCGGTCTGACGGTCCGTTGCCACCTGGATCAGGGGCGCTACCCGGAGAAGGTCAAGATTACCAACGACCAAATGGCGACCATTCGCCTGAGGCCGGATACCTTCCACGGCGATTGGAACTATACCATTCAACCACACGCGCGATGAATTGTTTCAGTTATTTTCTCGCGAATCCTTCGCGACCGTTCCGGCATATGCGACCGAGGCAAACAGGCAGGTCACGACGTCGAACCGGCGGGGCAGGTCGAACCGCACCATGTCCGCTTGATGAAACACCACGTCCGGGTGTCGCCGGCGAGCGATGGCCAGGATCTCCGGGTTGAGGTCGAGTCCCTCGACCGCGTAATGGGGTTTCAAGTGGACCAGATGCTGGCCGGTCCCGCAGGCGACGTCGAGCAGGGTCTCGACGGGCCGCCGCGCGTGCGCCTGGATCGAGGTGCGCAGCCGCTCCGCCTCCCGCCGGTAATCCTTCCACCGTAGATCGCGTCGTAGGATTCGACCGACTTCGTGAACATGAGGGCGCTCCGGCGGGCGCACGACGTGCCCAGACTCTCCGCCGTGCGGGCGGAAAGGTCCTTCGGGCCTGCCGTCCTTGACGGCGTGTGCTATAGTGGAGGGTACCAAACCCGATGACCGGGACGAGTACCTTCGGCGGACCTGGAGAGAGACCCGCGCGCAGGGTGCGAGCACGGGAGGCCGTCGGGGCGGAATGGACCCGTGAGGGGCGGGACGAACGGCGCAGGCGCGCCGAGTAGTCCCCGCCGGTGGCCTCCACCGTAGGCGGAGGGGGGGACGGAGCGGAGCACGGCTTCGTCCCAGGCGAGCGTCCCGGCCGTACGGTCGGGAAAATGGGGTGGTACCGCGGGTGCCGCAAGGCCTCCCGTCCCGAGCGGACGGGGGGCTCTCATGTTTTTGGAGGGGTGAGGAGGACAGCGGAATGATTGTCGTGATGGGTCCCGGTCACACCCGCCTGCAGATGGACGCGGTCATCCAGAAGATCGAGGAGGCCGGTCTGCGCGTGCAGATCAACGAGGGGGTCGAGCGGATCGTGATCGGAGTCGTGGGCGACAGTCACACCAAGGAGCTCCTGCGCGAGAACATTGGGGCGATGCCCGGCGTCGAGAACGTCGTCCGCATCCTTCAGCCGTACAAGCTTGTCAGCCGGGAGTTCCACGGCGGCCGCGACACGACGGTGTGGGTGAGAGACGTGGCCATCGGCGGCGGCCGGGTGATCGTCATCGCCGGACCCTGCTCCGTAGAGACCCGGGAGCAGGCGCTCCAGACCGCTCGCGCGGTGAAGGGGGCGGGCGCCCAACTGCTTCGCGGCGGCGCCTTCAAGCCGCGGACCTCGCCGTACTCATTCCAGGGGTTGGAGGAGGAGGCGCTCAAAATTCTCGCGGAGGCTCGCGAGCTCACCGGGCTGCCGGTGGTGACGGAGGCGATGGACCCCCGACAGCTCGAGATGGTGATGATGTACGCGGACATGATTCAGATCGGCGCGCGGAACATGCAGAATTACCCGTTGCTGCGGGAGGTCGGGCGGGTGAGCCATCCCGTGTTGCTCAAGCGCGGGCCCAGTGCGACGATTGAGGAGTTGTTGCTCGCGGCCGAATACATTATGGCCGAGGGGAACGTCAACGTGGTCCTCTGTGAGCGGGGCATCCGCACGTTCGAAAACTACACGCGGTTCACGCTGGATCTCAACGCGGTCCCGGTCCTCAAGCACCTGACGCACCTCCCGGTGATCGTCGATCCCTGCCACGGCACCGGGAAGTGGGAGCTCGTCACCCCGATGGCGCGGGCGGCGGTGGCGGCCGGTGCCGACGGCCTGCTGGTGGAGGTCCACCCCGATCCCGGCCGGGCGCTCAGCGACGGGCCGCAGCAGCTCACCCCCGAGAACTTCGCGCGCATGATGCAGGAGCTGGACGCGGTCGCCCTCGCCGTGGGGCGCCGCGTGTGAGTGAGGGATGGAGACGTTCCGCCGGGTTGCGATCGTCGGGGTGGGCCTGATCGGGGGGTCGCTGGGGATGGCGCTGCGGGCCCGCGGGCTGGCCCGC
>DATEHM010000007.1:0-3634 GCA_035279545.1 bacterium
AACTCTGTGGCGGCGACGGAGGCCCCCTGGCGCCAATGCGCGCGCCCGGGCGGGACGGCCCGCGTATCGATCATCGCGGCGCGCGAGCCGCTACCCCCTTGGTGACCGGCGCGCCTGAGCGGGCATCGCGGGGCTGCGGCCCCACCTCCCCGTTGGCCGAGGCCTCGCGGCCCGCCGGGGCTTCGGAGACCGCGCCGGGGCGGCTGATCCCGAGTTTCTCCCGCAGGCGCACTTCGATCTCCTTGGCCAACTCGGGGTTGCTCTCCAGAAACTCCCTCGCGTTATCGCGCCCCTGCCCGAGGCGCATCTCCTTGTAGGCGAACCAGGTGCCCGATCGGGTCACGAGGTTCTGCACCGCCGCCAGATCGAGCAGGCTGCCGACCTTGCTGATGCCCTTTGGGAAGATGATGTCCAGCTCGGTATCCCGGAACGGCGCGGCCAGCTTGTTCTTCACGACCTTGACCCGCACCCGCTGGCCGAGCACCTGATCCCCCGATTTGATGGACTCGATCCGGCGGATCTCCATGCGCACGGACGAGTAAAACTTCAGCGCGCGGCCGCCCGTCGTCACCTCCGGGGACCCGAACATGACGCCGACCTTCTCGCGCAGTTGGTTGATGAAGATCACCGTGGTGCGGGATTTGCTGATCGCCCCCACGAGCTTGCGCAGCGCCTGGGACATCAGGCGTGCCTGGAGGCCCACATGGGCATCTCCCATCTCCCCCTCCAGCTCCGCGCGCGGGACCAGCGCGGCGACGGAGTCCACCACGATCACGTCGATCGCACCGGACCGCACCAACATCTCGGCGATCTCCAGCGCCTGCTCACCGGAGTCCGGCTGGGAGATCAGGAGGTTATCGATGTCCACGCCCACGTTGTGGGCGTACTCGGGGTTGAGGGCGTGCTCCGCGTCGATGAAGGCAGCCACCCCCCCTTCCCGCTGCGCCTCGGCGATGATGTGGTACCCTAAGGTGGTTTTCCCCGACGACTCCGGGCCGTAGATCTCCACCACCCGGCCCCGGGGCACCCCCCCGACGCCCAGGGCCACATCGAGCGTGATCGCCCCCGTGGGGATAACATCCACGCTCAGCCTGGCCTGGTGCTCGCCAAGCTTCATGATCGAGCCCTTGCCGAACTGCTTCTCAATCTGCGTGAGAGCGAGGTCCAGGCTCCGCTGCCGCTCGTTCATCTTCCGCTCCTCCCCGGCGTCCTCAGGGCGCTCCGAGGGCTTCCTGAGGTGGCTGGCTCGTTCGATTGACGGGCCCCAGCATACCAAACATATGTTCGCTTGTCAAGGAACCCAGCAACTCAGCGCGATTCACCGAGTCCCACCTCTTCGACCTGCCGGTAGATCGCCCCGCACGGATGCAGCGTGCTCTCCATCACGAGAAGATTGGTGACCTCCTGGGCGCCGAGCGCGAACCCGCCGAGGGGGGCGAGGACCCCGGTGAGATCCAGCGCGAGGCCCCTGCGCCGCACCCGGGCGATCGTGAGGTGCGGCCGAAAGGGACGAACCTCTTTCGGGAACTTCAGCCGATGCAGTGCCGCTTCGAGATCAGCGGCCAGGGCGATCAGGCGATCGGCCCCCTCGGTCACCCCCACCCAGACGACCTGCGGCCGTCGGGGCGACGGGAACGCTCCCAGGCCCGCGAGCGCGATCCGAAACCCTTGGGCGCGCGCGGCCACATCTTTCGCGGCGGCGGCGACCCCGGCCAGTTGCGGAGACGTGATCTCGCCGAGGAACTTGAGGGTGAAGTGCAGGTTGTCAGGCGGGACCCACCGTAGGCTCCGCCCGACCTCCCCCCATTGGGGCGCGAGGCCGACGACCGCGCGGCGCAGGGTCGGGGCCACCGGCACGGCGACAAAGATCCGGCGGCGCGCCCGCGCCCTCCCCGTCCGGAGTGGAGCGGGCGCGGATGTGGCCGCGGACCTTGGGGAAATGCCCACGCCGCAGGTCACCGCAGCAGATGCAGCCGGATCATGTCAAGGGCCGTCTGGGACGCCAGATAGCGCACCCCCGAGCGACCCGGCTCTGTGCCGTACCGCACCTCGCGCACCTCCGTCCCCTCCTCGTGGGCCAGCGCGATGTAGACGAGCCCGATCGGCTTTTCCGCGGTCGCACCCGTCGGGCCGGCGATCCCGGTCGTCGCAATGCCGATGTCGGTGCCCGCCTGCACGCGAACCGCCTCGGCCATCGCCCGGGCGACCTCGGCACTCACCGCTCCATGCCGCTCCAGGAGATCGGCCGTCACATCGAGCCAGCGTCGTTTGGCGGCGTTGCTGTAGGTAATGATCCCCCCGTCGAGAAAGGCCGACGCCCCCGGCGGGGTGGCCAAGCGGTGGCCGAGGAGCCCCGCCGTGCACGATTCCGCCACCGCGACCGACACCCGCTTGGCGGTCAGGGCCCGCGCCACGACCTCCTCCAGGGACGTCTCCCCCGTCGTATAGATGGCCGGCCCGAGCCGCTCGCGGACGGCCCCCTCGGTACGATCGAGCAACGGCTCCACCTCGGCCTCGGTCCCACGCGCGGTCAGCCTGACGTGGCACTCGCCGGTGTGCGCATACGGGGCGATCGTGGGGTTCACGCTGCTCCGCATCAGGTCCCGGAGACGGTCTTCCACCCCCGACTCCCCCAGCCCGGTGATCCGCAGGACGCGTGAGCGGATCACCTCGCGTCCGGCGAGCCCCCGCTCTTGGAGATAGGGGATGATCGAATCCTGCACCATGCCCTTCATCTCGCGCGGCACTCCTGGGGTGAAGATCAGCGTCTTCCCGTGGTGCTCGATGATCACGCCGGGCGCGCTGCCCCGGGGGTTCGGGATCATCCGCGCCCCCCGCGGCAGCATCGCCTGTTTGACCTGCTGGCTGCTGAGCGGGCGGTTGCGCTTGCGAAAGAACTCCTCGATGTGTGCCCAGGCCTCTTCGTGGCGCTCGATCGGCAGGGCCAGCGCCTCGGCCACCGCGGCGATGGTCAAATCATCGTCGGTCGGGCCCAACCCGCCGGTCGAGAGGATGAGATCGGCGCGGTCGAGCGCGTGCAGGAACACGTCCTGCACGCGCCGCACGTTGTCGCCGACGGTGGAGCGGAAGTAGACGGCGATGCCCAGGTCCGCGAGCACCGTGCACAGGAACGTGGCGTTGGTGTCGACGATCTGACCGAGCAGGTGCTCGGTTCCCACCGAGATCACCTCGGCGCGCACGAGCTGCGGCGAGCGCGTGCCGCCTCCGTCGGCAACGGACCGGGCGGGATCTGTCACGGGCTCATCGCTCCTCCAACCTGGTATGTGCGCTCGATGACCTGCCCGACTCCCCCCAGGTGGCCCAGGTCGCGCCCGTTGACCGAGACATCGACGCCGCTGGCGTTTCCCACCCGGATAACCAGTTCGCGCTTCGCGGACCAGACCTGCCGGTCGCCGGAGTTGATGATCCCCTCGAAGACGGTCGTGCCATCGACGACCGCGCGCACCCAGGAGCGGTCGGAGGCCACCACGACGATCTGCAGCGGGGACGTCAGCCGGGCACCCGCAGCGACCGACCCGGCAGGAGGCACCGCCGGCGGAATCCCCGGCACCGCGGGAGTCGCAGCCGGCGGGTGGATCGGGGCTGCGGCTCCGGGCGCAGCGGGCGGCTTGGG
>DATEHM010000008.1:0-7938 GCA_035279545.1 bacterium
CCGTTCCCGCGTGACGCGCGGATTCGTCGCCGCGCATCGCGCGCGTCTGCGTTTGGAGTATCTGCCCGCCAATGCGCCGGACCTGAACCCCGACGAACATGTGTGGAGTCACCTCAAAGGCAGTGGGGCCACCGACAGTACGACTGGCGTCCCAGATGATGTCCGCCGGCAGATCCGATCGCATCTGCAGTCGCTGCAACGCCGACAGGCATCTTGTTCGCTCTTTTTATTATGCTTGCTATGTCGCCTAATTAACCGGATTATCTATAATTCATTCTCAATCATCGTGGCGCATTCCAGGCTGGGAATGAACGCGATCTGACCATTCTCTTTGGCCCGGCGAATGTCGGCAACCGACTTGCACTGGATCACCATGTCCTGGTGTGCGACGTCGGAGAGCCGCAGTCCCAGATCGGCGAGAACGTCATCCCACTTCCATCCGGCCCGCGAGGTAATGAAGGCCGTACCGTCCATCAGATTGTCGAATACCGCATCCAGACCAGATATCGCCAAGCCTTCGTAGGCGGTCCAATCACGCCCCCAACGCCGAAACTCCCACCGCTGGCACCGGGCGTGGCGCAGGCGCACGGCCTTGCGCGGCGCGGGGCGAGCGGGGCGGAAGCCGAAGCTGACGCCGGCGCAGTTGGCGCGCGTCGAGCGCTCGCTCCGCGAGGGCGCCCGCGCGCACGGGTTTGCGACGGACCTCTGGACGCTGCCGCGGGTCGCGACGGTGATCGAGCGACTCACGAGCGCGACGTATCATCCCGGCCATGTCTGGCGCATCCTGCGGGCCCTGGACTGGTCCCTCCAACGTCCGGCCACGCAAGCGCGCGAACGGAATGAGGTGGCGATCCGGCGCTGGGTGGCCCGTCGTTGGGCCAGTGTAAAAAAACCGCCCGACGCTGGAAGGCCTGCGCAGCGACCCTGGTTGCGCGTCGAATGGCTGCCGGGATACGCTCCGGACCTGAACCCGGCCGAACCGCTGTGGGGCAACATCAAAGGGCCGCGAACTGGCGTGGAGTCAGTCGCGCACCAAGCGACTCTTGTGCGCCGGCAGCTGGTCCCAGATCAGGATGATGCGTCGGCCTCGGACTTGCGGGCCAGGGCGTTGAGCACGGCGAGCACACGGTGCCGGGTGCAATCGCCCGGTGCGGTACGGAACCACAGCTGATGGCGGCGCCCATCCCAGCGAAACCCAAGGGCGGCGCACATGAGCAACTTCTTCCAGTTGAAATGGTGGATCAGGAGGGGGGTCTGGCCTCGCGGGGCCCAGGTCCGGCGGATCGATGGCCGCTGCGAGATGCCACTCTCGTCGTAGAAGAGAATCCACCAACCGCTGCTCGGAGGATCTCACCGACGCCGCGTCGGCCCTCCGACGCGGGATGTGCCGCGTGCGATGCTCCCGGACGCTCGCCAGGGCGTTCCTGCGACACACCGGCCTTTCTTGTTGATCGATTTGTCACTGTATTATACGAGACTCATTAGGCTGCTAAGAAATGATGGTGAGGTACGGTCTGTTCGGTTCGTGTGCCGTGGAATCCATCGGTCTGTGTACACAATCAATTAGCGCAAGGGCGCGCCCACGAACGCCGCGGCTTTCCGGATTGAACGAAACCTTTGAGAGCTCAAAACGCAGTCCAGAGACGTGCTGGGGGGAGCCTCCCCTACGACGAGGATGGGGACTCACGAACTCTTCTGCGCTTCGGCCGCAGGACAAGTTCCCCCCCGCAGTTTGGGCATACATTCCTCAGCTGGGAGTTGCAATCCCCGCAGAAGGTGCACTCGTAACTGCAGATATACGCCTCGCCCTCTTTCTGCAACGGGCGGTCGCACTTTTCGCACTTGCCTCTCATCTCTAACGCCATTTTCTCACCGAAGGGTTATCGGCCACAGCCCGGCCCGCTAACCCATTCCAAGAATCCTTACAAACCGGGCCAGTCAAGTCCTTCCGAAGGGCGACGCGCTCACAGTCAGACGAATTCCCAACTTTACTATACAGGATGAGATGCTTCACGTGTTCCCCAATCGGGGAGAAGACGCAGATTTATTCACACAGAGGGCGAGAGTATCGCTAAAGGGCCACAAGCGTTAATGGTGAACCATCCTCGATCGTGACGTCCGATGCGGCGTGGGGGTAATGTTCTTTGCCTGGCCTAACCCCGGCATTGTCGTTACCATCGGTTGCTAAAGTTCCCGCTTTGACCCTCCGGTACATTCTCGCCTCAGGCCTTAATGCTTCACAGGAGGGAGGTATTCAAGCAAAGACTAATCAAGGAAATTGGCGAACCTGGATTCTGAGCAAAAACCTGAGAACCACTTCCCGTACCCCCGAGTTTCGTGGACGGTGGGGGTTATTGCACCTGCTGAAGCCGTCATAGCGAAAAGTCTCCAGAAGCTTGACGTGTGGGCATAACGGCAACTCGCTTCCCAGCGGTCGCTAACAGGTGTCGGGAAAGGGAGGTTGAAGTTTGCGATCGACTAAGGCGTCGCGTGCAGTCGCTGCTCCCCGCGTCATTAGCATTGAGGACCTGCGGTCCTTGGCTCGCTCCCGTTTGCCGAAAGTGGTATTCGACTACCTAGACGGCGGTGCAGAGGGGGAAATCACGTTGCAAGAAAACCGCCGGGCATTTGACGCCGTCACGTTTCGCCCTCGTTATGCGGTCCCCGTTCCCCAGTGCGACTTGCGCACTCGTGTGCTCGGCTTCGACCTTGCTCTTCCCGTTCTCCTCGGTCCCGTCGGCTACAGTCGCCTGTTGCATCCCGGCGGCGAAATGGCCGCCGCCCGAGCAGCGGGGACAGCGGGCACGGGCTATATTCTCTCCACGGTTTCTGGGCACCGCCTGGAAGACGTCAAAGCAGCCTCCTCCGGGCCGGTGTGGTATCAACTCTATTTGGTGGGTGGGCGCGAAGCCGCTGAGGCTGGGATCGAACGCGCTCGACTTGCGGGTTTTTCGGCCTTGGTCATCACCATTGATACGCCCGTCGTGGGCATGCGTGAGCAGGAATTGCGCGATGGGGCAAAAGAATTGCTCGGCGGCAACCCGATGGCCAAGATCCCGTTTCTGCCGCAGCTGCTAGCGCATCCGGGATGGCTCGCCGCCTTCCTGCTCGACGGCGGCGTTCCAAAGTTACCGAACATCGTGATCCCGGACCGGGGGCCGATGGCGCTCATTGATGCCCGTACGGGTCTAGTGCGCGCCACCTTCACCTGGGAGGATTTACGATGGATTCGCAGAGTCTGGCCCGGCCCGATTGTGATCAAAGGAGTTCTTACGGGCGACGATGCACGACGGGCCATCGATGAAGGAACTTCAGCTGTAGTGGTATCGAATCATGGCGGACGTCAGCTCGACGGTGTTCCTGCGTCGCTGAAGGTGCTTCCCGAAATCGTAGCGGCCGTGAATGGTAGAGTCGAGGTGCTAATTGATGGTGGCGTCCGTCGTGGCAGCGACATCATCAAGGCGATTTGTCTGGGCGCGCGTGCCGTTCTGATCGGACGTGCCTACGCTTATGGCCTTGCCACCGGAGGGGAGGCCGGCGTCGCCCGGGCGCTTGAGATCTTGCGGGCCGACTTGGAACGTACGCTCAAGCTGCTCGGGTGCATGTCTATTTCCGGCCTCGACCGCTCCTACGCGGACGTCTCGGTCAGTTAAACGAGCGGGTTGGTTCCTGGTAGTTTGAACCCGCTCGGTATAGATACCCCCTAGCCATCCTTGCGCGGATGGTCCTACTTGTCTCCGTGGCTCTCCTGGTCTCCATGCCCCTCCTTGTCTCCATGCCCCTCCTTGTCTCCGTGCCCCTCCTTGTCTCCGTGGCCGTGATCGTCACCACCGCCCCCATGATCGCCCTCGCCACTACTTCCCCCGCCAGAGTTACCCTCCCCGGAGTTACCCTCCCCACCGGTGTTGCTCCCCCCGCCGGTGTTGCCCCCTCCACCGGTGTTGCTCCCCCCACCGGTGTTGCTCCCCCCACCGGAGTTGCCCCCTCCACCGGAGTTGCTCCCTCCACCGGAGTTGCTCCCCCCGCCGGAGTTGCTCCCCCCGCCGACAAAATTGCCGCCATGCGTGTCAAGCCCTTCGGCCCCCAGATTGCTCTCATTACCGCTGATCACGGATACCGTACCTGTTCCGGAAGCGACAAGAACATCGATCCGCGCGGCAATCTCCTGAGCGTCAAGAGTGGTCGACCACACTAGCGCGACTGCGCCGACAAACTGGGAAAGCTTGCAGAAGTCGAGCCGCTCACTGCGTGTGTAGATGGATGTGTACTGCGACGCCAAGAACCGCTCAAGCCCATTTGGCCCATTGAGGACGAAAGTGCGCGATGCGCAGTCGATCGACACCACAATTCCTTGGGTACGGGTGGTTGTGGGCTGGGCCTGCGATTGCCCAGCACTGGGGATCCCAAAGAGTACAATTCCAACCGAGAAAATGAGACAGACCAGCGTCACTTTCCCCCTCTTCGTGCCCTTGACCGCATTCGGAATTAATGCGCACCTGCGTGAGCATGATTCCATGACCGATCCCTCCCCTCTGACGCGGGTGGCTCAATCCGCAGCATTCTGCAATTCAACGGAAGAATTACCCCAATTTAAGGAAAGAAAAACATCACATTCAAGGGGATTAAGTTATGTCCTTCAGTCGAACGGCATTTCAATGTCCCTTGACGGACACCAGTTCGGTCGAACATAGGAAGGCTATCGGATCAGGGATCTCAGATCGATCAGGAACATAACATTAAGAAGCCCCTGTTGGGGTCGCCGGAGTTTAGCAAACGCTGTCTGCACAACCACCGTGAGACCGGACTGTGTCCTCCGTGACATGGACGGGTGGACGGATCCAAAACACGTGGCGTTTCCTGAGCCTTAGCGGTTATTCCCGATATTAAGATGTTTTAACTGCTCCTCCCAAGTACTAGGTGACTGGATTCCAGTGACCGTTCGAGGGCTCCCGAGTGCGATGGCCAGCGCCCACAGATAAGCAATCCCATCCCGGTAAGCAGTCCACTACGCCCTCAGGATAGTGCCATGATCCGGCGTGTCATGCGCTTGCAAAGCGTTGACAAGTACTTCGTTCGGGGGCTGTCGATAGGGATTTCACCAATTTCATTTGTCTTAGAGACATCATCCAAGTGGCCCGATAGCGGGTTCGAACCACCCAGCTCAATCCTGCAATGCGCCTTATTCGTAGAACTCTGGCGCCTTCTTGAGCTTCTTCCACTCGTCCGGGTCGTGGCCGTAGACGATAAGCGCGACTTTTTCGCGGGCGGCGAGGTCCACGAGCTTCCGCGTGCTCGCGCGCGTGCCCGCTTCGTCCAGATCATAGGAGGCGATTGGGCGATTTTCGGGCGTGTGATCACCAAGCGCACGGGCCATCGCATCGATAGCAAGAAGCACCGGGCCGGTCTTGGGGAGCCGAACGAGTACCGACTGGTGCCCCGGGACGTGGCCGCTCGTCTCAATTAGTTCGACTTCAGGCAGAAGCTCAACGTCCCCATCGACAACACGGTAGCGTAGGCGGGGATCGTTCCACTGGTCCCGCGTGCTGGCGAAGCGTGGATGCCCGCCCTTTGCAGCCTCATAGTGCCGCCGCTGGACGACAACCTCCGCCCCGGTAAACGCAGCAAGACAGCCCGCGTGATCCCCGTCGAAGTGCGTGGCGATCAGGTAGAGGATATTCTCCGGAAGGATGCCGAGACGAGCAAGCCGATTTACCACAAGATCGTCGGCCGTGATCCGGGGACCTTGGTGGTCGGGACGGAGGCTCATTTCGACCATCCGGGGACCGAAGCCGGTGTCCACGAGAATGTTCGAGCCGTTATCCGTCTGGATCAGGTAGCTTGGATATGGATTGCCGGTGGCCAGGTCCATCCCGATCTGCATGATGTACAATCGCATTTGTGACCTCCGCTGCGGCCAAGAGATGGAATGAGGCACTCTTCCCTTTGAGCCATGCCCCATCCTATCTCTGTTGCCTTTTCATTGTGGAACATACCAAGGTTTTTGAGTATTGTAGGCGGTGTCGCTGGCACCCACGCGGGTGGGTCGACGTTGCGTGGGCGGGATCGGCGTAGAATTGCGCCCCCGAGCGCGACCAAATCCTAACCCCCAACACCCGGGTTCGGCAAACGCAGACGAATCATAGTGGTTCAGTAGATCAAGGTTTCGTTCGCTTGGGTCACTGGCGAGAGTCTGGCAGGACGGCCACTATGGGCCCGGGGCCGCAGATGTTAAGTTGAACCGGGGTCACGCGGACCTGCTTTTGCATTCCGACGGACCAACTTCCCCAGTCGCTTCTCCATCTTCGCCACTAAGGTTCTGGCTTTCTCTTCCGCTTCAGAGAGAGGGTGCCCCCGCTCCAGCTTATTTCCCAGTCGCGCCTGGCTCATGTTCAATGTCATTCTGGGCTTTCTTCTTCGAGACGCCACGGCCGCCTCCGGTGATCCCTTCCGATATTCTTGGGGCGGCTGAAAAAACCTCCACACCCCACTCGACCCATCCTAAGATCTCGAACTTCCCCTCTCCCGCGGAGTGGATCGATACAGCCCTCGTGTCTAGGTACGGAGCGAGCCACGATTGCTTACTCAGATCAGCCGGGGTCTGTTTCGGCTGAGATAAACGCCATCATGGCGGAGAGGAGAGCAGGTGGAGGGCAAGATACAGAACCGCATCGCTGGAGCTTGATTGGTGGGCCGTGCAGGACTCGAACCCGCGACGCCCGGGTTAAAAGTTCGGGCCTCATTCTCGCTACGCCTTGGGAATCAAGGCTGAGCGCGAGGTGCCGCCGCCGCAGCGGGGGGTATTTGGGGGGTACGATTATTTTGTCTGCAAGAACTCCTCGATCAGATCCGTAGTCGGGTCTTGTCTGCGAATCAGATGCGCGTACGTATTCAGCGTAAACGATGCCGTTCGATGTCCTAATCTCTCTGAAACGGCTCGGACATTGGCACCGCGCTGGAGGAGATATGAGGCCTGGAAATGTCTCAGGTTATGCAGAGCCCGCCGCCACGGGAGCCCGAGTTTGATACAGATGGGCTGAAGATCCCTGCGGCGGAGATTGTCGGCATGAAGAGGCTTTCGCTTTCGAGAAAAGACAAACTCCGATTCATGTGTGATCGCCTTCAGGACTTCAACGACTTCGCCCGGCAATCCGATGCTCCGGTCTGAGCTATACGTCTTCGGTTCCTTGAGTTGATAGCCGCCACCATAGGGCCGGATCAATGAGGATCGGATCAAGACTTCGTTCTCAGCCAGATTCACGTCCGACCACCGTAGTGCAAGAACTTCTCCCACCCGGCACCCGGTTCCGGCCAGGAACAGGTAGAGGGGATAATACCGGCTGTGCTCTCGGGCTTCGCTCAGGAACAGATGAACTTGCCCCTCGCTCCAGATGTCTGGCCGCCTCTGCTTCCGCCGCGGGCCTTCGGCTAAGTGTGCGGGATTCTGACGGATCAACTCAGTACGTTCTGCATCGCGGAGGGCCTTGTGTAAGAACCGATGATAATGATGCGCCGTTGTCGCGGAGAGCCCCTGATTCTGGAGACGCACGTAGAAGGATTCGAGGGCTCTGGATGTGACGCGATGCAGGAGGAGTCCTCCAAGCGGGTCCTTCGTCAAACACTTGACCATCGAGTCATACCGCTCGGCGGTCATCGGGGAGAGGCCGTGTTCGCGGCGGTCCAGCCAATCCCGTAGGTACGCGGCGAGCCGCTCTTTCGGATTGCCGGCGATACCCAGTCCTGAGGAATGGGCCTGGATATGGTGTGCAAGCTCTGCCTGGGCGACTTCCGCCTCTTGGCGAGTTCGGTAGTAATAGTCTCGCCGCCGTCCCTTGCCGAGATAGATCCTGAGAACGAATCGACCCAGCTTCTTGCGGATATGCCCTGGCATAACCCACCCCCGCAGCCGCAACTGATCGGGGCTGAGTGTTCTCGTACCAA
>DATEHM010000009.1:0-46187 GCA_035279545.1 bacterium
GCCGGTCTTACCCCCCACCGTTGCCTCAAAGAAACAGCGATGCCCTTGGGCGCCAACGTGAGGCGTTAGCCGTCGCGCGACCGTATGCCCTTCCACAAGCGAGACTTGGTGAAGCGCCTATCCCGGCACGGCCCGCATCGCAGGTTAACCGGGTGCGATGACGAGTCGACTCGCGGATCATCTTGTGGCTTTTCTCTTTGTTTTGATGTGCCGCAGGGCTCCGACGCGATGGCGATCTTGGGGATTCAGCGTCCCCTGCCGCGGCGATTTCATTCGGTGATCTCCATGGTGGCCCAGCTGGTGCGAGATCTGGGCACTTGCATCTCGGACGAGCTCGATAAACCGCTTGACTTCCGCTTTTGAGACACGGCTTGTTGGCGCCGCGACGTTTACGGCGCCCACTATCCGGTCTCGGTGATCGAAGATCGGCCCACTGACTCCGAAGGCATCCTTATCAAGATCGCCTACGGAGCAATAGGAATCTCGGCCGCGTATACTGCGAATCTCCTCGCGAAGCTCATCGGGATCGATGATGGTGTGCTGGGTATAGCGCTTGAACCCGCCTCGCATCAGTATTTGCTCGCGTTCTCCCTCGGAGAGGTACGCCAAAATCAACTTCGGGGAGGTCCCGGCGTTCCAGGGCATCTGAGATCCGAGCTGAGCAAAGACCCTGATCCCTCTCGGGGTCTCGACAAGATCAATGCAAATCGGGCCGGAAGCATGGGGGATGATGAGTCGAGCGGTTTCCTTCGTGGCCTCGGCCAAGCGTCGGAGATACGGGTGCGCGATTCGCCGCAGGTCCATCGAGTTGTGGACTATCATGCCAAGGTGGAATAGACGTATCCCCAGACGATAGCGCTTTGTTTCCGGATCGCGAAAGAGATAGCCGCCGGTCTCGAGCGTCGACGCAATGCGAAGGATCTGCGTTTTTGATACTCCCGCGCGCAGACTGAGGTCCGTCAGCCTCAGTTCTGGCGCGTTCGGGGTGAAACAGCCGAGGACCCTGATCACCCGCTCGACGCTTTGCAACGCATACGCTCCATTCATGTCGGTCCGTCGCCCTCCGCCGTCCCAACGGGGCAGTGACTCATGCCTAATGGGGCACACGTGTTCCCGCATCCGCGCCCCGAGGTGATCGCCAAGCTCGTGCCCATCTCGGTTCGCGGAGTTCAGCCGCATCGGCGCATATGTTTGTTGACAAGATTGCCGGAGCTTCTCTATCATACGGGAAAGTTCGTCTGGCGAATATCAGGTTTCGCCCAGAGAAACAGCGCACCCTGCCGATCGCCCGATCAGGAACCCCCGCCGGGGCCAAGGAGGTACGGGGCATGTCCCTCGAGCAGATTCTTCGGGAAGTCTCCGCGGATAACGCGTACCAGCACATCGAACACATCACGACGCAGATCCCCTCGCGGCTCGCCGGATCGGGGAATGCTCAGCGGATGGCCGAGTACGCCTATGAGACATTCAAGAAGTCAGGCCTGGAGACTCGGCTGCACAAGTTCCTGGGGCTCGTTTCCTTTCCCGGCGCGGGGTTCGTGCGTGTGCTGCATCCGGAACAGCGCGAGATCGCCGCGAACACGCTTGGCCATTCAGCCGTGACCAGCGGCATAGAAGGGGAACTGGTGTACGTGGGGTCGGGTGCGGAGTCGGAATATGAGGGAAAGGATGTCCGCGGAAAGGTCACGTTGTCGGAACTCTCCTATTCGCCTGCGCGGCATGAGAAAGCCTATATTGCGTGGAAGCGCGGCTCAATCGCTCAAATCATGATGAATTGGGGCGATGAGGCGAATGAGGCAATCCCATTCGGGTCAATGAAATCGGCATGGGGCAACCCCACCCCGGAGACGCTTGAGAATGAGATCCCTCCCATCCCGTGCACGGGAATCGCCCGGACCGAGGGACTGCGCCTCAAGGGCCTCTGTCTGAAAGGTCCGGTGCGGGTCTGGTTGAGGACTCAGGCCGAGAACGGCTGGAAGCCCTTGACCATGACGAGCGCGGAGTTTGGGACGCCTCCGGGTCGGCAATTTCTGCTCTTGGGCGGGCACATGGATTCCTGGCCGGGCCCTCAGGCGACAGACAATGCCGCGGGGGACGCGTGCATGATGGAGTTATCACGCGTGTTCAATCTTCATCGCGATGAACTGCACCGCGGCCTCGTCACCGGGCTCTGGATGGGCCATGAGACCGGCACGATGATTTCGTCTTCCCGCTTCGCTGATGTCAATTGGGACCGACTTCGTCGGCTCTGCGTGGCCTATGTGCAAATCGATCAACCGGCCATGACCGGCACGTCGACGTGGCACGTGCACTCCACGGACGATATTCAGAACTATGTGGTCGGCACTACCAAAGATGTGGTCGGGGACATGCCGATCCATTGGCGGCGGCAGCAGAAGAATGGAGACTCTTCGTTCTTCGGGGTCGGCCTTCCCTGCGCCGCCGGAGAGATGTCATTCACGGATGAAGAGATCAAGCGGACGGCCTTGGCGAACCTTGGCTGGTGGCATCATTCCATCCACAATACGATTGATAAGATCGATAGGAACCGATTGGCAACACACCTCAGCGTCTACGCGCACTGGATGTGGGGGCTGCTGACCCAACCGGTGTTGCCGTATGAGTACCATCCGATCGCAGCGCGCTTTGCCGAACGCCTTCAGGAATTGTCCAGGTTGGATATCCCCGATATCGACATGGCGACCGCGGCGGAGCAGGCACGAGAGTTCCAGGGGTTGGCGGCACGCCTTGACGAGGAGGGTCGCGCGTGGAGGCAGCGGATCGCGTCCGGAACGTCGGATGGGAAGACGGCCGGACTGCTGAACCAGGCGATGATCAAGCTGTCCCGGATTCTGGTCCCGATAGCCTCCACGGTGGTTGGGGCGTACGGCCAGGATCGGTACGGCCATGCGTGGCAAACAGAGATGATCCCGTCGCTGGTACCTTACCCTCAACTGGGGACATATCATCGCGACTCTGAGCAGTTCCAGGTGTGGTGGGTGGCGATGGTGCGAGCTCGGAACCGCGTCGTCGACGCGGTGACGCAGGCAAGCGATGTTGTGCGCGCGGTGCTCGATGACCTCGGGTAGTCAGCCTTCCTCTGAAGGCTGCTGAGATCAGGCATGAAACGACAACTGGTGCGCGGCCGGCTTCTGGTGACTCGGTGGGGCGCGGAGTCCGCTGCCCTTGAGCGCGGGGCCGTGTACATTGAAGATGGGATTGTTAAGGAAACGGGACCGTTTGAGCCGTTGCTCCGCCTGCACCCCGAGAGCGAAACGGTTGGGGACGGGACGCACCTGGTCATCCCCGGGTTCGTGAACGCCCATTCGCACGGACGTGGCATTACGACCCTGCGGCGGGGCATCCCCGACGACCCCGGGGAAGTGCGGTCAGTCGGCCTGCGTCTCGGTTTGTCGGTCGACCCATACTGGGATGTTCTGTTAACGTGCGCCCGACAACTCGAGGGCGGCATTACCGCGACGATGCATCTCGACTCGAACTATGGGTACGGGCCGCCGGAGCACTACGCAGGCAGGCTGCGGAATGTGCTGGCTGGATATGCGGATAGCGGAATCCGCTTCGGCGTTGCGCTGGCATTTCGCGATCCGAGCGTCGACGATCCGTACTTGGATGCCGCATTCCTCGCCGGCCTCGATGAGGAAACCCGACAGGAAATCGAGGAGTGGCGGAGGCCTTTCATCCCATTCGAGCGCTATCTCCGCTTGTATCACGACTTGCGCGAAGGTTTTGCAGACGCGGCGCTACAGTTCGAACCCGTGGGTCTGGACGCGTGCTCGGACGAGTTTCTCGCGGCAGTGCGACACGCCGCAACGGCGGAAGGCGTGCGCATTCAGCTCCACCTCCTCGAGACGGTGTACCAAAAGACGCACGCCCTGAAACGGTTTGGGAAAACGGAGATCGAGCGACTTGCGGAGACGCGATTTCTCAGCCCTGATGTCAGCTGTGCCCACTGCGTGTGGCTGACCGAGCGCGATATCGGCATCTTGCGAGACACCGGCGCGGCCGTGGTGCACAATCCGAGTTCAAACCTCAGGCTTCGGAGCGGCCTCGCCCCCGTTCGACCGATGGCCGCGGCCGGGATCCCCATCGCTCTGGGAATCGACAACCTGGGGATCAACGATGATGAGGACATGCTGCAGGAGGTCAGACTGGCGCAGCTACTGCACTCACCACCGGGGATCGGACACCCGGCGATACCACCGGGCGTCGCACTTCAATGGGCTACGGAAGGTGGGGCGCGCACGATCGGCATGGACCGCCTGGGCCGACTGGAGGCCGGCTCCCATGCGGATTTGATCATGGCCCGCATTCGCCCCATTGATGGGATGGTGTTTGAGCATGACCGGGACGTCGCGGCAGGGGTGCTGCAGTGGGTGAGACAGTCGCACATTGACCAAGTGATGGTGGGGGGGGAAATCGTAGTCCGCGGCGGGCGCTATACGCTCCGAGACCGTGATGACATAGAGAGGAGGGCCTACGAAAGCGGTCGGCCATGGGCGTTGACACCCGCGGTGCGGTTGATCCGGTCGAAGATCGTTGAACGGTATGCGGATCGAGCGATTGCGGGAGAACCTTACTATCGGTGGCACTCCCGTACTTGATGAGTGCGGAGGAGGACGAGAATGACGCGGCGTATAGGTTTGGCTCTGGCAGTGGCAGTGTTGGTCATAGCCCTGCTCGGCACGAGCACCGTATCGTCCGGAGCCTCTCCCGGTCTGTTCCAGCAGATCAAGCAACGGGGAGAGGTGACCGTGGCCACCGAAGCCGCCTACTACCCCTTTGAGTTCGTGGAAGGGGGCAAGATCGTCGGGTATGACGAGGATGTCCTGAATGCCATCATCAAGGCCTGGGGCATCAAGCTCAACCAGCTCGATCTGCCCTTCGCGGGGATCCTGCCCGGGCTGGAGGAGAAGAAGTACGACTTTGTCGCCACTGCGCTCCTGATGAACCCAGAGCGCGCGAAGAAATACGCGTTCACCATGCCCGTCGCGGTTGTCAAGGTCGGACTGCTGCGCCGCAAGGGCGATTCGCGGGTGAAGTCCGTCGACGATTTGACCGGGCTCGTCGTCGCGAGTGGAACTCCCCCGGCTGGGCCCACCGTCATCTTCATGCACTATAACGACGGGCTGAAGGCCAATGGCAAGGGGGCGAAAGAGCAAAAGATGTTCGCAAGCTCTCCCGATGAGATCGTGGCCTTGGCCAACAAACAGGTCGACGCGATGGTTGACAGCACGCCGGTTCTCTTGGGAGCCATGAAGAAGTTCCCCGATACCTTTGAAATTGTCGGGACGTTCGGGGATCCGTTCTGGGTGGGGTGGGTTACGCGGCCTCAGGACCTGGATCTGCGGGATGCCATTAACGCAGAAATTCGCAAACTGCGCGATAATGGGGAATTGGTCAGACTGCAAAAGAAGTGGTTTGGATACGCAATGACGATTCCCGATACCGGGTATCTTCCGGCGGGTGCCATCAAGTAGCCTGCCGCAGCATGGACTAATTAGTGAGAGGCGGATCGGTGGGAGCGTCCCCGCGTTGGGGATGAGGGCGAGGGGGCCCAGGGGGGGCCGTAGACATGATCTTCACGAAGGGGTCGCCTCCATGATGGCCGCTGACCGTTGATGCCGCCGTGGGGAGGGGTGTAGTGTGGGCGCGGGTGCGGCCCGCTGCGCCCACGCACCCCGGAGATGGGCGGAGGCCGTTCCCGACGGCCCTAAGGCGAGGACCGATCCGCTCTCCTGAGGGAGGACACGTGCGGCCGTGAGCCCGGTGGCCGACTGCCAACTCCGCCGGGCGGAGCGGTGTCTTAAGGGGGTGAGGGATGATCTTCCCCAAACGTGGCCCCCGTTCACGTGCCCCGGTTGTCGCGCTGCCTGCGGCGACCAGCGGTCTTGGTTGGCGCCGCATTCGGTGTGCTGACGCTGCCCGGAGACGACTGAAAAGACAAGGCGCCCGATGAAGGTTCAGTGGCGGTACGCGGCAGACGCGCTGCCGTTCCTATTGGGAGGCGCGCAGGTCACGCTTGAAGTGTCTCTCCTGGCCGTGGCCGTGGGATTGGCGGTCGGGATCGCGCTCACTCTGATTCGGCAATTGCGCATTCGAACATTAGACTACCTGGTCGCTCTGTACATTAGTTTGATGCGGGGGACTCCGCTTTTCATCCAGATTTTGGTGGTCTATTTTACCCTGCCCGCCATCGGGTTCGACGTGCCCCGATTTCAGGCGGGAGTGATCGCCCTGAGCCTGAATAGCGGCGCCTACATCACGGAGATGATCCGCGGCGGCCTCACCGGGATTCCACGGGGTCAAGTGGATGCGGCGAGGGCCTTGGGGATGCCGAACCGGATCATTTGGGGGCACATCGTTTTGCCCCAAGTGCTCTTTTTGATTTTGCCTCCCCTCGCCGTAGAATTTACCGGGTTGCTCAAAGCCTCTGCGTTGCTATCCATAATTGGCGTCGTAGAGCTTACTCGAACCGCTCAACGCATCATCGTGGATACCTTTCGGCCGGTGGAGGTGTGGTTGGTGACGGGAGCGCTCTACTTCATCATGTGCTTTGCGCTGGGAGCGGTGACCAGGAGATTCGAAAGAATAGCGTCGGCATATCGATCCTAGGTCGCGGGTGCACAATGAGATTCGACTCTTCAATCATCGTGTCGCACTGGCCGATTTTCGCCAGAGGCCTAGGGGTGACGATCCTGTTTTGTGTTGCCTCCAGCCTTGGAGGCCTGCTGCTGGCGGTGCCGGTGGCCTTGGGCCGGCTCTCGGGCAAGGTCTGGCTGCGGGCCCCGGCCGGGATCTTCGTGGAGGCTATCCGGGATACGCCATTCTTGGTTCAGGCGTTTATTATCTTCTTCGTGCTCCCGGGTTTGGGGATGCCGATTTCGTCGACGACGGCGGGGATCCTCGCGCTGTCTCTCTACGGCGGGGCGTACTTTGCGGAGTCGATTCGGGGGGCCATCCTCTCCGTTCCAAAGGGACAGGTGGATGCCGCTCGCGCCTTGGGCATGTCATACTTGCTGGCGATGCGCCGCGTGGTGTTTCCGCAGATGATGGCATACTTGATCCCACCGCTTACCAACCAGCTGATAGGGTTGATCAAGGATTCGTCGGTGCTGTCTATCATTACGGTGCCGGAGCTGACGATGGCCACCCAGAACGTCCTGGGGACGACATTCGCCCCCGTCGAGGCGTTCAGCATGGTGGCGCTGCTGTACTGGCTATTGACCTCGACCGTCGCCGCCCTGATGGGCCGGCTGGAGCGTCAAACTGCCACATATCGAGCGGCCCGCCAGATGGCGGCATTCCTTGTGGCCGCGGACAGATGATACGGCTCGTGTAGGGGTCCCGAGACGACTTTATGTCAAACGGACCGATCATCCGCATTCAGGACCTGCACAAGTGGTTTGGCGCGCTGCACGTCTTACGGGGGATCAACGCCGAGGTGCGCGCGGGCGAAAAGATCTGCGTGGTTGGCCCCAGCGGCTCAGGAAAGAGTACTCTTCTGCGCTGTATCAACTTCCTCGAGGAGTCCAGCAAGGGGATGATCTTCCTCGATGGGGTGCCGATGGGGTTCTTTGAGGATCCCGATGGGCGGCGGCGGCGGGATTCGGAGGCGAATATCAATCGGATGCGGACCCGCGTGGGCATGGTCTTCCAGAATTTCAACCTCTGGACGCACATGACGGTATTAAGGAACTTAACCGAGGCCCCGATCTACGTGAAGGGACTGACCCACCGGGTTGCGCAGGCGCGGGCGCTCGACTTGCTCCAGCGCGTTGGTCTGTCGGACAAGCGGGAGGCCTACCCCTCTCAACTTTCTGGTGGCCAACAGCAACGGGTGGCGATCGCACGGGCCCTGGCGATGGAACCCGAGATCATGCTGTTCGATGAACCCACCTCCGCTCTGGACCCGGAACTTGTCGGTGAGGTCCTGGAGGTGATGCGCGCCCTCGCGCGTGAAGGCATGACGATGGTCGTCGTCACACACGAGATGGGGTTTGCGGCAGACGTCGCTGATCGGATAGTGTTTATGGATCACGGGGCCGTCGTGGAGGAAGGATCCCCCGGGACTTTCTTCCATCAGCCCAAGAGCGAGCGGACGATTCAATTCTTGGCAAAGATCTCCGGGCGAACGCTCTAGATCGTGGGTGGGCCGTGGCCCATTGGGGCGAGTTGAGGGTAGGTGCCCCCTGGCGGTCGATTGTTCGAGGCGCGGCGGGGGCACTGGGGGGTGGACCGGATGAGCCTTCGGGGCCGTGTGGCGATTGTCACAGGCGCGACCGGCGACATTGGGAGAGCGGCCGCACGACGTCTGGCCGCGGAGGGCGCGAGGCTCGTCTTGAGCGATAAGGATCCGGGCGCATTGGAGGAAGTGGGGAACGACGTCGGCACATCAGGGACCCCGCCGTTCGTCGCG
Organism: bacterium; assembly: GCA_035279545.1. Classification (GTDB taxonomy): domain Bacteria; phylum Sysuimicrobiota; class Sysuimicrobiia; order Sysuimicrobiales; family Segetimicrobiaceae; genus Segetimicrobium. The sequence goes on from DATEHM010000009.1 coordinate 8,438, forward strand.
AGGGCGGACATCACCCGTGAAGACGAAATCCAAGGCGCGGTAGAACGGGCGTTGGGATGCTATGGGCATATCGACATTCTCGTCAATTGTGCGGGCGTGTCTGACGGCTGCGCCTGGGGAGACACCGACCTGAGGGAATGGACGCGGCAGGTGGCCGCGAATCTGACGGGCGTCTTTCTCTGGTGCCGCGCGACAACCACGCATATGCGGGCGCGGCACTACGGCAAGATTGTCAACGTTGCGTCGAGCGCGGGCCGCTATCGATCTTCCTATTTCCGTCACAAAACATCGCACCAGACGGGGGTGTCCTATGCGGCCAGCCATGGCGGCGTACTCGCGCTGACGCGGGAGCTTGCCTTCGAACTTGCCCACGATGGAGTCTATGTCAACGCCGTTGTGCCGGGATTAATTCAGACGGGGCCATTTCAGGATGAGTGGACACGCCTTTCGGAGTGGGTACGGGATGCCATTTTGACGGAGTCTTCCCTCGGTCGACTGGGGCGTCCCGACGAAGTGGCGGCGGTGGTGTCCTTCCTGGCCTCAGAGGCGAGTAGCTATATCACAGGGACCGCTATTGATGTGAATGGCGGATGGTGGGTCTCGTGAGCGGGCCGGGGTGGGCAGATGATCCGGTTCGCCTGAGCGGGTGAGCGGGTGTGGAACTGCTCGATCGGGTGGCAATCATCACGGGGTCGGGGAGTGGGATCGGCAAGGCTATCGCCCTCGCCTTTGCACAAGCGGGCGCGAAGATTGCGCTGTGTGATATCAACGACGAGGCGCTCGCCAAGACCGGGGAGAGTGTGGGTGCCTTGGGGGCCGAGGCGTTGCCGGTGCGCGTTGACGTCACAGATCCAATGCAGGTGAATAGGATGGTGGAGGTCGTTGTCGGGGCGTGGGGCAGGGTGGACATTCTGGTCAACAACGCGGGAGGGGGTGGGGGGCAGAGCGGACTGGAGATGACGGATGAGGAGTGGGATTCGGTCGTTGATCTCAATCTGAAAAGCCAGTTCCTTTGCTGTCGAGCGGTTGTGCCCCAGATGGAACGACAAGGGTTCGGCCGGATCATCAACATGGCCTCGAATGCCGGAAAGTACCGAAGCAATACGGGAATCGGGGGGATCCACTACGGGGCGGCAAAGGCCGGCGTCATGCAACTGACGAGAGTTGCGGCGTACGTGCTGGGCCGCAAGGGGATTACGGTCAACGCGATAGCTCCTGGGAGTGTGCTGTCGGAAGCCGGCGTCCGCGAGTACGAATCCCTGGCTGTGGACAGGCGGGAGAGGATTCTCAAGGAAACCCCATTGGGTCGTTTCGCCAGCCCGGAGGAGATCGCGGGGATCGCGGTCTTCCTTGCCTCGGACGACTCGAGTTATGTGACGGGAGCAACCATCCTCGCAAGCGGCGGTTGGTGCAGCACGTGAAGCTGCCCGGATCAGAACAGAGAGGTCTCGGTTTGTTCGGCTCCGATGTGTCCCGGACCCGGGCGGATCGGTGCGGTCTGCTGATGCTGTCGGCCATGCCAAAACGCGAAATATGAGACCTGCATGGATCCATCCGGTGTTTGGAGAGATGGACGTCGGCCAATGGCCGGAATTCTTTTTCCTGCATGAGGCACACTACACCTGTTGGAAGGTGAGACGCCTCAGCGAAGCGCGGATGGCTGATCCGCGGTGGCGATGCAAAGGCCGGACCACACGTGTCAAAGCCAACGAGAACTTCCTCACTCGGCGCCATAATTCTTCGCCGGGTCATAAATTCATGACGACTTCAGGCACAGGAATTGGTACACACCCCCTGGTGGAAGGAATCCATAACACAAAGTCGGAAGTTGTCACCGAGTCTCTCGCCATTCAAGACCCGTGACGCTAGAAAACGCCGGATGCGTCGTGAGACCGGTGACCGTTGATCCCACCCATGGAGGGGGTATTCCTCTATGAGCCAGTCGATCACCCGTCGTCGTTTCCTGTATTCGACCGCGATTGGGGCAAGCGGAGCGCTTCTCGCCGTGCGGGTTGCCAGTGCTGCCGCACCGGTGGGGAAGTCCGGTGGCACGCTCATCGCCGGCTGGGAGGCCGAGCCCGGCTCGTTCGACAACGATATCGACCGCGGCGCGGTGACGCGAACTTTGCTGCACAACATCTATGATCGTCTGGTCGACCGCGACATGACCGTCAAAGGGAATCAGCCTCTGGTGGGAAATCTCGCGACCTCTTGGAACGTCTCGCCCGATGCGAGAACCTACACTTTTAAGCTTCGTTCGGGAGTGGAGTTTCACGATGGGACTCCTTTCGACGCCGAGGCCGTGAAATTCAACGTCGATCGCGACTCTGATCCCAGCCACAAGTACTACAACAAGGCCGGCGCTGGCAGTCTGAAGCTCGGCTACGGCAATCTCGCCAGCGTCGACGTCGTGGACAAGTACACGATCCGCATCGTCCACAAAGAACCGTTTGCCGACTTCCTGCAAGTGGTGGCATTTGGCACCTATTCAATCGCGAGCCCCACGGCCATTCAGAAGTACGGCAACCAGGAATATCCCAACCACCCGGTGGGCACCGGGCCGTTCAAGTTCGTTGGCCGTGAAAAGGGTGTGAAGGTCACCTTCGAGCGAAATCCGGACTACTGGGCCGGTGCGCCGGCCATCGATGGATTCCTCGTCCGCCCTCTGCCCGAGGCGGTCACCCGAGTGACGGCTCTCCAGACCGGAGAAGTCGACTGGATCAATGCGGTCAACCCGGACAGCATGGACAGCGTCAAGTCGAATCCGAACCTCGTGCTCGAATTGGCGCAGCTTCCGAATACCTGGGGCTACATTCCTAACCACAAATACCCCCCGACAACGAAGCTTCAGCTCCGCCAGGCGATGAGCTGGGCGATCGACCGCGAGGCGCTGGCGCGCGACGTGATGAAAGGACTCGCTGTTCCGGCGAAAGGCACGCATGCCGCAGGGACGCCTGGCTATGATCCCAACATTACCGGCTACGGCTACGATCCTGCAAAAGCCAAGCAGTTGCTGGCTCAGGCGGGATTCCCGAAGGGTCTTCCGCTCGAGATCTGGATGCCTGCCGGCGGCGCCGGCTCTCCGTTTGGTGTCCAGATGAACGAGTTCATTCAGCAGAACTTCAAGGACGTGGGGATCGACGCGAGGTTTGCCCAACAAGAATTCCAGACCTTTCAGAACAACATGGCGAACGGTATTCAAAAGGACGTAAACGCGATTCAGGTGGGGTTCAGCGTCGATGAGTTCGTCAATCTACAGCGGATGTTTCGAACCGACCTCCAGCCGCCCAATGGGAACACGAATCCGGGCTGGTACGGGAATGCGGAAGTGGATGCGCTGTTGAAGAAGGCGAGGGAGACCACCAACGAGGCGCAGCGCAAGCAGGTCTATTTTCAACTCGAGCAAAAGGTCGTCGACGACGCGGCCTGGATTTTCGTCGTGAATCAGAAGGCAGCCCGAGCTTGGAGCAAGAGAGTAAAAGGCTTCGTGAACCCGAACTCATATATGTTCACCTTCCGGACCGTGTCGCTCGCCTGACATGCTCCGCTTCGTCGTCGCGCGGTGTCTCGCGACGATTCCGGTATTGATCGGCGTGTCGCTGGTGGTTTTCCTAACGATGAAGATTATACCCGGCGACGCCGCCGAAGTGCTCGCGGGACCGCAGGCAACGAGGGAGCAGGTGGAGTTGATTCGCCAGAGCCTCGGGCTGAACCGGCCGCTCTACGTGCAATACGCCACCTGGCTCGGCCGGGCGATACGCGGGGACCTCGGGCGATCGATTCAGTTTGATGCGCCGGTCACCGAGATGGTCCTCGGTCGGCTGCGGAATACGCTGGTTCTCGCGGTCGCCAGTGCGCTGCTGGCGATCGCGGTCGGCATGCCGGTAGGTATCCTCTCGGCGACGCACCGGTTTTCGTTCGTCGATCGCGCATCCGTCGTGCTGGCGCTGTTCGGCAACAGCATGCCGACCTTCTGGTTGGGATTGGTGTTGATCCTGATTCTTTCGCTACACTTTCGACTATTTCCGTCCAACGGGATGTACTCATTGCGGGATCCGGGAGGAATCCCTGACCTGCTCTGGCATCTTACGCTTCCCGCGCTTACCCTCTGCGGCGTCCCGGCCGCGGTGCTGTCCCGGTTGACACGTTCCAGTTTGGTCGAGGCCTTGAACGACGACCACGTTCGGACAGCGCGCGCGAAGGGCCTCACCGAGGGGCGGGTTGTTATTCACCACGCGCTGCGCAATGCGCTGTTACCGGTCGTGACGCTCGCGGGCATCCAGGTGGGCTATCTTCTCGGCGGATCGATACTGGTCGAAACGGTCTTCTCGTGGCCGGGGCTCGGGTTTCAGCTGTTCGATGCGATCGGCGCGCGCGATCTGTCCCTGGTACAGGGTGGGGTTTTGCTCGTAGCCACCGTGTTCGTCTTCATCAATCTCTTCGTCGATGTGCTCTACGCCGTGCTCGATCCGCGGATTCGGTACAGCGCATGAGCGCGAGCTAGTCAGGAGGGATATGCCGGCTGTTGCGGGCGCACGGGAGCCGCTTGGCAATACCCATGGATTCGGGGCGCTGGCGTGGAAGCGGCTGCGCTGGGACCCGGTGCTGCTTGGGGCGCTCGGGGTCATCCTGATGGTAGTCGGGGCGTCAATGCTGGCACCTCGACTCGCTCCGTACGATCCGACGCACGTGGATCCTCGAATACGCCTGTGGCCACCAGGGACCGTCGGTCACCTGCTGGGAACCGATCAACTCGGCCGTGACGTCCTCAGCCGCGTGCTGTGGGGCGGCAGGATCTCGCTGATCGTCGGCATTGTTCCGGTTGTGCTCTCGGCGTTGGGGGGAATCGTCGTAGGGTTGATTGCCGGCTACTATGGAGGGTTTGTCGACCATGTCATCACCCGATCGCTCGACGTGCTGTTCGCGTTTCCGGCGATTCTGCTCGCTCTGGCCATTGTGTCGGCGCTGGGACCGTCGATTTACAATGCGATGCTGGCAATCACCATCGTCGCGGTTCCCAGCTTCGCGCGCTTGGTACGGTCGTCGGTGCTCAGTGTAAGAGAGCGGTCGTTCGTCGAGGCGGCGCGGTCGTTGGGCGCCAACAATGAAAGGATCATATTGCGGCACATCCTTCCCAACACCGCCTCACCGGTGATCGTCTACGGCACATTTGAAACCGGTAAGACGATTGTCTTCGCGGCGGCGCTGAGCTTTCTAGGTCTAGGCGTGCAGCCGCCCACTGCGGAGTGGGGAGCCATGCTCAGCCAGGGACGGAGCGTGCTGGCAACCGCCTGGCATGTCGCGACCATACCGGGGATCGTGATTTTTCTGGTCAGTCTGAGCTTCAACATCCTGGGAGACGGGCTGCGCGATGCGCTCGACCCGCATCTGTGATAGCCGCGGGATCCGGCTGCCCAAGAACCTCCGCCCTGGGGGGAGCACCATGCGCCGGGCGCAGCCATGGCGAGCATGAGCCATTCCGAGCCGAAGGGAGATACGCTGGCGGCTTCGAAAGCAGGCCGGCGACGGAGGTGGCAGAATGGCGATGAAGTGGCGGAAGTCCTCAGAGGTCCTGGTCGCGAAATTCTCCGCGCTCGTTCCGGAGGACCCGAGCGTCGAACGCCGGAAGATGTTCGGCTATCCGGCCGCATTCGTGGGCGGCAATCTGTTTATGGGATTGCATCGGGAAGCGCTAATCCTGCGGCTTTCGGAAAAGGTCAAGCCACGCGGGGAAAGCGGGGCGGCGCGGAAAGCAAGCGCCCCAAAGACAAGGGTAAACGCTCCTGCCCGGTCCGCGGGACGACGTTCCGATGTCGAGCAAAGGCGACCGCCGCGTGCACCGCCGATAGGGCCGCGGCGTGATGTTGGGCGCGGTCATTCCGCTTGAGCCGATGCCCCGTGCCGAGATGCGGTCAGCTATCGCTCACCTCTTTTGGGTGTCCGCCGATCTCCGACCAAGTGCAGAAGAGGGGTCGTGGGATGGCTTCTGGTCCACATCTGCACCGAACGCCGTAGATGACAAAGGCAGGGGCCGGGACCCCGTAGAAGATTCCTTACGAGCTCAGCCGGAGTCACGGAGGGGACGGTAGTGCGATACGGCTTCGCATTGTTTGCCGGGATGGCGCCTGAGATCATCCGCACGTCGGCGGGGGAGGCCGAACGGGTCGGGTTCAGCTCCTTCTGGGTGAACTATCCCGGTTCGACCGACGGGTTGGCGGCGATCGCGCTGGCAGCCCGGGAGACACAGCGAATCGAGATCGGGATCGGCGTGATTCCTCTGCACGCACGCGGACCCGACAGCATCGCTCAGGGTGTGCGCGCCAATGCGCTGCCACTCGATCGGTTCCTACTGGGCGTAGGAAGTGCGAACCCGGGGGCGCTGGGACGTGTGCGCGAAGGAATCACCAAGCTCCGTTCCCACCTTGGGATCCGCATCATCGCGGCGGCGCTCGGCCCCCAAATGTGCCGCCTGGCGGGGGAGGTTGCCGACGGAGTGCTTTTCAACTGGTTGACTCCGGAGTACGCTCGTCGATCGGCGGAATGGGTGCGTGCCGGGGCGGCCGCGACGGCTCGACAGCCGCCAAAGCTCTTTGCGTATGTTCGCGTTGCCTTGGGGCCTGTCGCCCGTGACAGATTGCTGGCGGAGGGGGTCCGTTACGCAGCGATTCCAGCGTACGCGGCCCATTTCGCGCGCATGGAGGCGAAGCCGGTGGAGACGGCCATCGCGGCCCAGAGTCCGGACGCGATCCGGCCAGCGCTGCTGAAGTGGGAGGGCGCGGTCGATGAGATCGTTCTCCGCGCGATCACCGGCCAGGACACGGTTGAAGAAAACATCGCGCTTCTCGAGGCGGCGAAACCGTAGACACGGCGACCCTTCTTCGGCCAGGGGTCCGCGCTGGCGTCGGGGGCGCCGATCCGAAGTCAATCGAGGCCCCGCCACAGGCAGAGAGAGCCAAGGGATTTCGGCAATCACCGCGATGGATGTCGGAGTGTTCCACAAGAACTGCAACTGCCCACCCCGTTTTCCCAGGGTTGCCCCCATCTCCCGTGAGATCACCAGGTGGTCGAACCATGGGGGTAAAGCGGCGTCAGGTCTAAACGACCCGTAGCCGGGACCTTTGGGTCATCGCCTGTTGACAGGTCTACGGGCCGAGGACGGGACATGCGACTCATGCCAATGAGGTGCGTTGAGGGCTGAGCACACTCGCCGCGGGTATCGACCGCGGCTCCCCAAACACGATCCACTCCGCGGCCAGCCGCCCGATTGCAGGCGAGGTTTGGATACCCGACCCACCGACGCCACAGGCCGAGATGACCGTGTGGTCCCCCGCCATGGGGCCCACCTGGGTGAGACCGTCGGGACTCACTGGATAGAGGCCGGCCCACCCAGTCGCGAGCCGGGCGTCGACCAGGAGGGGTAAACGAAGGATGAACTTCTCGGCAACGGCTTCAAGGAATGTGTAGTCGGTCGACCTGCTGTAGCGGTTTGGATCAACAACGTTGTGGAGGGGTTCCTCGCTGTGGAGGCCCACGAGAAGCTGCGAGGGGGTATCGTGGCGGAAGTACAGTCCGTAGTCGCCGGAATGTGGAATGTAATCCATGACAGAGGGCATCGTATACGCGAGGGGTCGAGGGAGATGCGCAAGCGCAACCTGATGCCGCTGTGGCAGCAGCTTGACCTGCGTTCCCAGAAGCGTCCCCACCTCCCCCGCCCACGCACCGGCCGCATTGACGACGAAGTCGCACTCCACCTCCCCCTCGGGCGTGATCAACCGATGCTGGTGCAAAGAGCCTTTCTCCGCTCGGATGAGCGCGGTCTCTGTCAGCACCTCGACGTTGCGCCGTCTGGCGAGATCCGCGAGCAGATGGCAATAAAGATGTCCGTCGATGTACCCGTCGCTCGGCCCGAACAAGCCTCCCATCACATCGTCACAGTGCATGTCGGGCACAAGCCGTAGGACCTCGCGTCTGCCGAGGGTGCAGGCGTCATGGATACCCATGTCTCGCTGCATCCTGGCGCTCCTTTGAAAAGCGGACAGTTCGTAAGCGTCGTGTGCCAATCGTAGATACCCATTCCGGGTGATCGTCAGATTGTACTTGCGCTCCAGCGTGGTGAAGAACTCCATGCTGCGAACACGGAGTTCGATGTCGAGCGGGTCGAGGTACTGTGTCTCGATGATGCCGACCGAAAGCCCGGATGAACCACTCGCAATGTGCGCTCTCTCCAGGACGCGCACCGGTGAGGCGCCCAATTCAGCCAACTGAAGAGCCGTCGAGAGGCCGAGAGCCCCTCCGCCAATCACAGCAACAGAGGGTCGGATCATTCCTGATTACTCCCTATCCATTGGTTCGGCGCTCCGGCCGCAGATCCGGCCCCCGATTGTGACGGGGCTCCGCCCGGATTCCCTTATCGGACACGACGAGCTGTGCTCCATCGGCCCGCCTGCCGCGAAAGCAATCCGCCATTGAGAAGGAACCCCCGTTGATTCCCCATGGTGCTCGCAAGGAGGCCTGTGAAGATATCCTCTCGCACTAGTCCTACATGCAGGGAGCGACGATTGGAACCCCACTTCGGGCTGCGCTGAGATCGCACCTGGCGATCGTGGAGATTCAAAAGCTCGAGGAGCAGATGAAGAGTGAACGCGAGGGACCCCGACTTCTCGCAGGGGAATGCGGGGGAAGCACGAAGACGAGAGCATGCATCTGGGCGTCGTCTTTCCCCAGACGGAGATCGGCACCGATCCGAGCGTGATCCGCGACTTCGCCCAGGCTGTCGAGTCATTGGGCTACCATCATCTGTTGATCTACGATCACGTGTTGGGCGCCAATGTCGCCGCCCGTCCTTCGTGGCGGGGCCCCTACACGCTCAAACACATGTTCCACGAGCCATTCGTACTATTCGGCCATCTCGCCGCGTGTACCCGCCGGATCGAACTCGTGGTTGGGGTCCTGATTCTGCCGCAACGCCAAACAGCACTTGTGGCAAAGCAGGCCGCTCAGGTCGACGTCTTGAGTGGAGGACGGCTACGGCTAGGTGTCGGGGTCGGATGGAACGAGGTCGAATACGAGGCGCTTGGTATGGACTTTCGTACGCGCGGGGCGCGCGTAGAAGAACAGATCAAGGTTCTCCGGGCACTGTGGACCCAGGAGTCCGTGACGTTCCACGGCCGGTGGCATCGCATCCCAGACGCCGGCATCAATCCGCTGCCCGTTCGGCGTCCAATCCCATTGTGGATGGGTGGCGAGGCAGATGTGGTCCTGCGCCGCGCCGCCCGCGTTGCCGATGGGTGGATGTCGAGCCGCGGGCTTCAGGCGCTCCCTGACCGACCTGCGGATTCAAGCAGAGAGGAGTTGGTGGGACGGCTTCGGGCGCACCTCGCAGCGGCGCATCGTGACGCGACCACTTTTGGGATCGAAGGCCGTCTCGCATTTCGACAGAGCGGACCGGACGAGTGGCGCCGGCAAATCGAGAGATGGCAGAAGTTGGGCGCTACCCATCTCAGTGTCGATACGATGCGCTCCGGCATCTCGATGCCGCAGGCTCATATTGACGCCATCCGGCGCTTTCACGACGCGGCGGCGCCCTGACCGATTTGCGGGAGACTCGACGGGACTGCCCCCGAGTAACGCGACGTCTTTTGACGGGGCCGGGGGCGCGGCGACCATCCTGCCAAAGACCGAGGGCTGAGCGGCGCGGGTCCCGCGAAACGCGTTCCTGATCTCCGCGGGGCCAACGGCGGCATTCGAGTCACATAGAATGAAGCCGCCCCGAATGATCCTGCCCCCGGGAGCCGGGCAGGGAGAGTGCCGGGGGTAATCGACGTGGCTTGAAGGGCGGAGCCGCTCCGGCTCCTCCCGCGGGGGATGTTGCTGCCGTTGGCATCGGTCTTCGGTAAGAGCGAGGATAGGTAGATGAGGAAGATGCAGCTTGTGTTCGTGGCGAGTGCCTTGGAATGGTCATGATCACTTCGAGCTCGCCGGCCGGGATGGCTGCGGCTCCGGTGCCGTCGGCGCAGCAAATTCTCCATCGCATGCTGTTGATGATTGCCGACATTCCCAATGTCGTATCGGCGGACGCCGAGTTCAGGCTGCGGGTCAGGAAGGCGCTGAACGAACCTCCCGACTGCGTCTTCCGGGGGACCGCGAAGGTCGTACGGGCCCATCCCACCGTGAGGATCGGGGCCGTACGGTTGGGTTGTTGTGCTGGATCGCCGACCGGTATGTCATTGGGCGGGGATTTGAAGCCACGGAGCGCTTGGAGAGCTTTCTCTCACGGTTCAAGTTTGACGTGCTGGGCGGAAAAATCGTGGAAAACGATCGGTATTACCTGGTTGAGGGGCATGCTAAGGACCCCCGGAATGATCCCCGCGCGATGATCGGATGGATTGACTTCGACCAGGGACTGCTTGCCGAGGGCACGGTCCATTAGTTCTGGGGGAGCATCGATACCAAGCAGAGCTACACTCGGATGCAGCGGATCTGGATGCTGACGTACCAGTATCTGTACGGCCCCCGCTTTCAGGCATCGATGGAGATCTTGTACGGTCACTTTCGTTTCAGTTCACATTAGCACTGGCGATCGATTGTCCCAGAGCGACCCTCTTCGCTCCACCAGGCGTTGCCCAAAGAAGGGCTCCCACGCCGCTGGACTTCACGAGGCGAGGGGAAAGCGCGGACGCCGCGCCTTCATCGCCGTGTCCCCAGGATGAAGAAGAAGGAGTCGCCGATCCTCCGGCTCGTCGCCTCGAAGGCAAAATGCTTCAATCGATCCGCGAGGAGCGCAGGGTGATAGTACACTTTCACAACGGTGAAGGTGCGGCCATCTGCGGTCCTGCGTTTCTCATAAATCCCTTCACGGTCCGGGGGCGGCCTGTCACGAAAATCCTCACATTGGTCCACGACAAAGATTTTTCCACCGGGGCAAACGGCGCGCCGTGCTTTGTCCAGGAAGGTATCCACACGATCGGGCGGCACGTGAGAAAGCCAAAAGGCCATGAAGACGAGATCATATCGCCTTTCGGGCTCCCACTGGAACAAGTCCGCCTGCCGATAGTGTACGCGGGCACTGGCGACGTGACCGCGGTTGCGTTCAAGCATTTCGGGAGAGGCATCCAACGCGGTGATCCTTCGTCCGATGCCGACTAGCTCTTTGGTCCACGCCCCGGGGCCGCACGCGAGCTCCAGCACTTGCTCAAAGGGACCCATGGTGCGCAGGATGGCCTTCGCATCTTCAAGTTGATCGTGATAGGCTCCTGATCGACCATACTCGGGTGCGTGGGCTCGGTAGAAATCTATTTGTTCTTGAAGGGGGCCTGGCTTCGCGACGGGGTGTTTGTTCATAGTCCGTATCTTTTCGCTGTGCGAACGGGCCAATCCCTCGGGCCGCGCCCGGCCCGGGACCCCAGGCTAAGCCCCCCAAGGAAACGGAGCCGCCGTCGAAATACCGCCGCCACCGTGTTGATCGGACCTTCCGGAATGGCTCGGGGCCGGCCACTTCCCGGAATGGTCGCGGTGGTCGGTGACCTGGAGGTAAACTGCCGGCCATGCAGAAGGAACCTGCGCCCGGGGGGGCGGTGTGCTGCGACGGATTTCTTAAGACTCGGCGCGTGGGCATACATGTTCCCGGGAATGTTGTCATCTTCCCGTCGAACCACGGGGCTACGGATGGGGAGGGGGTCGATGAGATTCCCAAATGCTAAATCTGCGGGAGCGGTGAGAGTGGAAAGGTATACGCATGGGAGTCGACGGGGCACCGGAGGGTCCCGGGGATCATTCCCGCGGATTATTCTCGGTGGCGTGGCAGCGATCACGTTATGCTCAGCGGCGTTGTCCTTTGTGGTTGGCTATCTCGCAAATGTTTCACCTCCAGCCAAGGGGGCGCCGCCCGCTGTGGCTCATGAGGACAACTCGGTTATCGCAAATCCGAGGATCGCGCCCTCACCTCCGCTTGCCTCACGCACGCCGGCAGACTCACTTCCCCTGTCGGCCACCGCGTCGGCGGTTCGACCGTTCATGCCGGACACGCCGACCGGACGGCCCGACGCCGGGAGTGTCCCACCGAGAGCGAGAACCACGGCGGCTCCGGTTGCAATCCGAGTATCCTCCACGGAACTGGTGATGGTTCCCCTGGAGCGCCCCGCCACGATCGCCTCGGGGATGTCTGAAGCGGCCCGGTTCCATGTCCAGGTTGGCGCCTTCATGGATCGCCCGAGCGCAGAGGTCATTGTTCAACGGTTGCGCGCTCTTGGATTCGCGGTTCGGCTTGTTGGTGACCGGCCATTCCTTGTGTGGGTTGGGGGATATCTAGACCGGACAACCGCGGAAAGTTTGCGTATGCATCTGCACGCAGTAGGAATCGATGCGACCCTGGCCCCCGGGTAATACCCTTCCATAGCAATCTCACGTCCGGTCGGATGAACGGACCGGCGCATCGTTAGCACTCTGTCCTGTCGCCCGGAGGGCGCCGCAGCGCGAACCCGGATTTCTTGAGTTCGCCGTTTTTAGTGAAGTCGCCGAAACCTAGCTTATCCCGGAATCTGTGGTAGGCTAGATCTAGGCCTCTTACGGCCGGCCCCCTGTACAACGAGGGGCCAAGGCTGAGTGCTTCTGATCTGGGGAGGAATGATGTTTATGCGGAGAGATCAAAGGCAGACGGGCAATACGCGAATTGCCAAACCGAGCAAGCTCGACGCGGTGCATCCATCGATCGCTGCCAACGTGCGTCCGGGGCCTTTCCCCTGGGACCGCTATCAACCGGGCACCCGGAAGCCCTCGAACAGGGCGCTCCGCAGGTCGTTCGGGGCGAATGTGAACTCGGGGACGCGGAAGGGTTAGGAGCCGGCATCGAAAAGCGTCTGTACGCAGGGGGTCCTAACCCTGGGACGACTTGGCTGAAATGAGGATCGGCCGGCGCTCGGCCCCCGACACCGTTTTGAAGGGGCCAGATGTGTCGTGCTGCTCCAGGCGATTCCGCAACTCGCGAGAGTAACCGCGTCCCTTCCATTCGGGGTGCGGCGGGATTGTGGGCCGCGACGGGCAACACGCCGCGCCGCGGGTCCGGATGCCACCCGGCCACCACCTCGAACGACGGGTTCAAGGTGCGACTTGGCCCGCGGGCGTTCCGCCCGATCGATCGTCCTTGATTCCCACCCTTCAACGGAACTTTTCATCTGCCCCTGCCCATGATGCCCACGGCTCGATTCCCCCATCCTCATGGATCACGCCAGCTTGGTGCTTCGGAACCTGGTCGGACACCTGGTCCCCCTCCCGAGAATGCGGGGTGGAAGGGTCCCTGCAGGGATCCGTGGTCCGGCGGGGTCTCACGGTCTCCCCTTCGAATTGACGAGACCGATCTCGTTTCCGAGGTGGGGATTCATCGGATCTGATGAAGGGGGGAAGCGAATGGGCGGTTAACGATGCCCCTCACATGGCAACGAGTCGATCAGGCGACCAACCTCAGAAACAGAGGCGTGAATCGGGAGCCTGAAGAGCATGGGCGCCGGATGTGTCGCATGTCGTCAATGGCCCTGAGCGTTCTAAAGGCGCGCTGGTCCAGATGCGGATCAACAAGCGAGCGATCGTTCCTGAGCTGAGTTCGCGTGGAGGGAAGACCCTGAATGGCTAAGCCACAGCGGCATCCCACGAAGATCCGTGTGGCCCCGGCGTGGGGAGCCAGCGTGATTGCCGGCGCTGGCGCGGGCGTGGTGGCAGGCCTGACAAGTGCGGCCGCGGGGACCCTCATGCACGGGCAGGCGCTGCACCAAACGCAGATACTTGGGTCCGCGTTCATCGTCGGCATTCTTGGCGGCATTCTCTATGGCTGGCTGGGGCGAATTACACGCCGGCCTGTGATGGCGCTCTGGGTGATCACTTTGGCCGACGCGACGACGGGGAGTTTCCTGATTGCGCTCCTGCCGCTTGTGTCCGGGCCCCACTCATTACTCAGCTTTCCCGTCATTGGAGCTATGGCTCCGCTGCGGCCCCTCATCGCCCTCGTGAGTGTCGGGCGCGTGGGCCCGCATAATTTTCTCCCGCGATCTTCTCTCCCGGGCATGGTGACACTCTACCTCAGTGCCATCGCGGTGTCGATGCTTGTGCCACGGTGGGCGAAGCCAAAAGATCGGTGACCGCTATGCCTTCCCCGGGAGAGCGTGAGGATCTGCGCCGCGTCTCCAGGCGACGTCCGGGTGCGGGGCCTACCAGCGAAGGCACATAGGCGAGGCGCTCCAGAGACTCATCAACGCGTGCAGGAATTGTCGAACCGTTGAGGATCGCTCGGCTTGAGCCTCCTGCGCTCGCTTCTGTGGGGGGTGCTACCTGCGCGCCCCGAGCGTGAGGTGCATGATCTCTGCGCGGTCCCGGAGCGCACGACTCATTTCGTCCAATCCGCGCTGCGCGTCGCCCTGTACGTTGCCGGAGATGGACGTAAGCAAACCGGTGAAGGCCTCCTGGGCGATAAGGCGAGATCGATCCGAACCGATTGGCTCAAGGGTGAAGGTCTGGTCGCGGTCGAAGACGCCAAGCGTGAGGGTCTGCCCGTGCCAGCGCAATAGGCGATTTGGCTGGATGGCCACAACCGTCGGTTGGAACTCAATCACCCCCGTATCGGAGTGCAGGGTGATATCTAATTGTGAACCGGCTCTGATCTCCCCCGTGGCCGGATAGATGTAGGGATTCCAAATCGGATACCACGCAAGATCGGTGAGGATCTGCCAGACAAGTTCAGCGGGTGCGTTGATCTCGACCTCCGCCCGCACCTGGTGCTGAGCGGTCAAGGCCGGGAGCATCGCCATGGCGAGGACGCTGGCCAAGTACGCGAATGGACGCGGCCTCCCTCCGGGCGCCCCGGCGAGGGGTCGGCGCGCTCCGTCGGCTCGCTGAACCGGTGGAGGCATGCGTGCTGTGGTCACGGACACTCGGCGCAAGGAGCCGTTGGGCCGGTCGTGTCTGTCCGGGTAGTCGCCGCAGCGACCGAAGCGGCCGTGGCAGGCGCAGGGCCGGGTAAGTGTCGCGCGTATGGCACACTCGAGCTGGTGCCCGCGGCATCGGCTGAAGGAAGACTCAAGACCGAGCTGACGATGTCCGCCGTCTGCCGCACTGACGCCCACCTTCAGATCATCGAGTCGAGACGACCGAATCCTCAAGAAGTAACTACCCCATAACAAGGGGCTTCAACCTCATTCTTTCGGACGATCCGCAATCTCGTCAACCTTCCTCTCGGAAACTTCTCGGGCGTCTGCCGAGAAACGGATTGCCAACGTTCCTCCGCAGGAGCCCACGCGGATCCTGTGGGGGTTCTGAGGAATCATGCCGACATTCGTTGTAGGATCGGGGGTGACAAACGCGTCCCGGATGCGCGTGTCCGGATCGGGTTGACACGCAGAGCGCCGCACCAGCGGGTGGTACACTGCAGGGGGATGGGGTTTCTCGATCTCGAGGGCCGCCCAGACCGGCTGCGGGTCCGTTTTAAGCGTGCATCATGATCGGCCAACAGATGGGGGACGTGCTCGGTTGCTGACCGTGGGGCCCGACCGATGGCGTCAGGGTTCACGAACCGTCTCGGTGGTGACCTGGCCAGCCTGGCACGGCGAGGGATGATCTCCTTCAACCACACCTGACCGTCGGCCACGAGCGGCGGCAGAGTCTAAAGGGAGATCTTCGCTACTGATGCTGCTGTCTGACATGAACGATGCCCGGCCAGCCTGTTCTTCACTCGGGTCGCCGATCGCTGGTGCCGGCACTTCCGCCGTCCCGGTCGGCGGGCGTCGGAGGTGCCCGGTAACGTTGGCCATGATCGGCACTGCTCCCCCCAGCGTGAGCGCCCCCAGGAAGAACGCCGACTCGATCCTGGAGGCCGTGATCACCAGGCCGAACACGATGGGGCTGAGGATCGCGGCCAGACGCTGAACACTCTGGCGGATGCCAAACGCCACACCCCAGAGCTCCGGACGGACCGATTCCACCATGAGGCTCATCGTCAGCGGTTGGGTGAAGCCGAGGCTGGCGCCCATCAGCCCCGATGCAAACACCAGCGGCCAGAAATGCCGCAGCAACGGTGTGACCCCGAGCGCGACGGCCGCCAGCCCCGTTGCGCCCAGCAGCAGCGACCCGTAGCCGAACAGCGCTACCCCCCGTGACAGTACCGAGCGGACCAACATCGAGCTCAGGCTGACTGCGGCAATCACGATCCCGATCAATGTCGCGGACAACCCGACGTGGTGTAGGTAGAGCGGATAGAAGGACTGCTGCAGCGTCTGCCCACATACGACCATGAACGAGATGAACAGGATAGCGGCCACCCCTCGTCGACAGACGATTGTGCGCACGAGCGTGTGTGCCGTGCTAAGCGACACGGTGTGCGCGGAAGCCGCCGAGATCCCGCGCATGGACGCAACGACCCCGAACGCGGGCAGCATCAAGATCCACACCAGCGCGAACGCCCGCGTGTAGCCGAAACGGCCGGCGATGTACCCACCGATCACCGGACCAACCACCGCGCCGGCGGAGTTCCACAGGGAATAGTAGCCGTAGTTTCGGACCCGTGTGGCCGGATTGCTGGCCGCGGCAACGATGGCCTGCGGTGCCACGGCGAACCCAATGTTTCCGATTCCCATCAACATGTACGCTCCGGCCACCGCCCAGACGCTGGGCAGTGTCGTGAGGATCACCCCGGCCAAGGCGAACAGGATCACCGATCCTTTCGCGACCATAGTGGGACCGCGCTCATCCACCAGCGCGCCCGCATGGATCGAGATGAGCAATGGGATAATTCCGGAAACGCTGACGACGCCTCCTACGACGATCACCGGGGCGCCCTGCGAGGCCAGGTAGAGAGGGATGAATGGCGCGGCGACGTACCACGCACCATTGGAGAGGAACTGCAGCGCATTATTGAGCCAGAGGAGCGATCCGGTGTCGCCGGCGCCCGCTCCGGGAGCAAAGGCCGCCGCCACGCCGGACGGTGGCGGCGAATGGGATCCTAACTCGGTCATCAGTCCACCTGCAAGCCGAGGATACGCATGAGCTTCTCTGGCACCGCGGAGGGCCCCTGTGGGCCGGCACGCTCGGCGGCGGTCCAGCGGACCCTGCACCGGTCGCCCCGAAACGGGGTGAGCCAGAACGCCCGGGCCGCACGCAGCTGCTAGACGCGAATTTGATGTTCCCCTTCGGCCCCGGGACCGTGGTGACGTATCCCTCCAGCGCGCACGCCGAATGACGCGGCGAGAACCGTCAACGTTCCCACGAGGATCGGAAGGAACAGGGTCGCGGGGACGTGACTGGCATCCCAAATGGCTTTAGCAAGGGGACCACAAACGAGTACACATACCCGATCGCGAACCTCCCCGCCGATAGGCGATGCACGTCGGCGGGGCCGGTGAGCGTCGGGGGAAGGGCGCGGACAAGCACCAGAGTGAACGCCTCCCAACGACCGGCGACAAATGGGAGGACGGCCGGCAGGGTCAAAGAGGCGCTCAAGGTCTCTCCCACCAACAGGCCGTTGACATAGATCGCCGTGGCCAAACCAACCTGAGTGGGACAACCACACGCTGATTAACGATGGAATTGCCGGGAGGAAGATCGCAATCCCGATGCCCATGAAGAAGGTCATCCCGAAGAGGACGGGCGTCGACGGACCGGCGCCACGAAGTCCCGAGGCGATCCCGGTGAGCAAGAGCCCGATGACCAACGCACGGCAGGCGCCGACGCGAGCGATGAGGAGCGATCCCGGGACGGTTGCAGCGGCAAACAGCAGAACCGGGAGGTCCGTGAGGAGGGCGATTCCCGTCTCGTTGAGCCCAAGGTCGCGATGGATGAGCGGAATGACCGGCGGGGCCGCCAGTAGGGTCAGCAACTGCGACACGCCGACAAGCCACAGAAGCGCGTAGCGGACCCACGGGGATTCGCCCCCGTGAATCGCGGCTTGGCCGGGCACCGGCGCCATCCACGGCAGCCGCCTCAACGGCTCATCGCTCGGTGTGGAGGTATTCGATGGTGGTCCGTTCGGGGACAGCGGGGGCAGGCGTCACCGCGTCAAAGCCCCTGCCGGTGGCCCGTGACGGCATTAACCTGGTCGGCGTCATCCGGTCCGATGGCGGAGCAGGGGAGCGCGGGAACGCCCCGGAGGCGTAGGCCATAGGGCGTCGGCGCGGGCGCCCGCGATGATCGCGACCAGTTCTTCCTCATCGTCCACCCACCACCTCGGGGCCACGCCACGCCCCGATCCCCGGCAAGGCGATCGACGAGGAACAGCAAGGCGGCGTGCGCACCCCCAAGCGATGGCGTTGCCGAGCCGCAGCTGCAAGTCGGAACACTGCCCCGGTTGATCATGGCGTGTCTAGCAAAACACATTTGAAGCGGTGGTTCGACTCGTGGACAGATCCCGCCGGTCACCGCTCAGGTGCGGCCTTGACCGCATGAGCATAATGGGGGGTTGTGAAGGGCCCGCCGTTCCGATCGAATTCACAAGACCTTCATGACTTATTCAGGACTCTTTCAAGCTTCCCCGGTAGTCTGAGCATAGATCTTCAGGATCTCAGAGGAGGCTCGCTCATGAGAAAACTCGTCGCAATGACTCTCGGCATCCTGACAGCGACCTTGACGATGGCCGGCGTCGGGCAGGCGCAGAGCACGCCCGCCATCCAGGGGACGATTCAGGCGGTGGATTGCCAGACAAACGCGCTCGTCATGGATGCGGCGGATGGGACTCACGTGGTCCCCGCCGGCCCATATACGACGGCATTCGTGGATTCCGCTCCGGTAAGCTTCTGCACGCTTCGCCAATACGTGGGGGACAATGCTGCCGTGACGGTCGCCCCCGGCGCGAACCAGTTGGTGGCGGAGCGCGTGGACGTCTACACGGCGGCCGTTCCCACCTCCACGCCGGCCCCGGCTTCCGCCATCTCGGGTATGCCCGCGTGGGCGGAAATCGCACTCGGGACGGTTATCGTCGGCGGTCTCCTCTACCTCGCCATACGCGGATCCCAGACTGCGTCCCAAAACCAATCCTCCCAATGGTGCTACGATAACCCTGGAGGGCCGGTGTGCCGGGACGGCGGTGATCGGAATCACTGAGAGCATGTCCGAACGGGTTGGCGATTGCAAGGTGACGGAGGAACGGGCAGCATCCGCTCCTCCGTCCGCAACTCCAGGACGATAGCGCGCGGTCGGGAAGCGGTCTCGATCTTCCCCGATTCGATGGAGAGATAGTGGAAGAACGGGTGAACACCGGCTTCGGGGAAGGGTTTTTGTGGCCGGCGGGAGTGGAACTTGGCCCTCGCGGAGGATCGGCCCCGGCGGACTCGCCCGACGCCTCTGCCGCGGACGTCGCGCCGCTTCAAACGTCGCCGGTGCTGGCCGCGAGCCTGGTGAACATCGCGCGGCGCTGCGGGCGGCCGGGGTGCCATTGTATGCAGGGGACGTTGCACGTCGGGCCTCGAGGAGGTCCGGGGGTGGATCGCGGAGCATCGCCCGCTGCGGCAATTGATGCGGGAGATCACGCAGCTCACGCTGGCGCAGATTCGCGGACACGTGACGGCGCGGAAGCGACGGGCGGGGCGCGCCTAGCGGCCCTCAGCCAGGCGTTCCACTGGACGATCCGCCATATCTGGCCGGAGTTCAGCCGATGGCTGGATGTCCTTCCCGACACGCGCTGCGCGCCACGCATCGAATACGCCAGTCGGTTTTTGGTCTGGTGGGGCCTGTTGCTCTTTTGCAGCAAGTGGGGGAGCCGGCGGCAGTTAGACGTCGACATGCGCGATGCGGGGACGCTCGTGCTGGCGAATGTGAATCGGCTGGCGGGCACGCAGCAAGCGACGCTGCCGGTGCACGACACGCTGGACCACTATCTAGCGCAGCTGGGCAGCGCCCCGCTGGCGGCGTTGCGGACGCGGATGGTGCGCCGGCTCCTGCGCATGAAGGTGCTGGACGGGGCGCGCCTGCTGGGGCGGGTGGTCGTCGCCATGACGGGACCGGCCATCTGCCCTTTACGCGGCGGCATTGTCCGCAGTGCCTGGTGCGGTCGCGCGCGGCGCACGAGATCTATCTGCCCATGGTCGAAGAGGCGAAGGTGGTGGGGCCGGCGGGCATGGCGCTGTCGGTGGGAACGGCGTTTATCGAGCACACCGACCTGCCGGGGCGCGCGAGTCACGACGCCGAGGCCTGGAAACAGGATTGTGAGGTGACGGCGTTCAAGCGCTTGGTCCCCGCGCTGCGGCAGGCCCCTCCCCAGACGCCGGTGTGCGTGACCAGCGACGCGCTCTATGCGAGTGCGCCGGCGATCCGGTTGGTGGCCGCCCAGGGGTGGGTCTACGTCTTCACGTTGAAGCCGGGCCACCACCGGGCGGCCTGGGCGGAATTCCAGAGTCGGCCTCTGTCCGGAGCAGACGCTGCGCGTCACGGTACCGGATGGCACCCGGCAAGTGTATCGCTGGGCCACCGACGTGACGGGGGAGGAGAGCGACGGACGCCCGTATCACTTTAACGCCCTGCAATGCGAGGAGACGCGGCACGGGACGACCACGATCTTTGCCTGGATGACCAATCTGCCGGTCAGCCGGGACACCGTCGTCAGCATCGCGATGAAAGGGGGCGGCGCCGCTGGACCATTGAGAATCAGGGGTTCAATTTGCAGAAAACCAGCGAGCTCAACTTGGAGCATGCCTACAGCACCGCTCCGGACCGGATCAAGGCTTACTACTATCTCCTGCAGATTGCCCACATGATACTGCAACTGCTGGAGCAGGGCAGTTTACTTCGTCAGCTCGCACAACGCCAGGGCAAGACGTCGCGCGCGCTGTTTAGCAGCCTCAAAAATATCGCGCGCCGGCTCCTCGACGACCTTCGTCATCGCGTCCTGCCTGAGGAGACACGGCTGGCCATCCAGATCCGCTTCGATACATCCTGACGACTTCGCTGACGGCTGCTCCGGTGCTGGTCATCGCTGTGCTCGCTGCCATTTCGTCCACCCGGGGGTCTCGCTTGGGGCCACCGCCGCTACCCGTCGCTCCCTTGCTCACCCCTCTCACGCTTGCCACTTGCCGGCCTCTCGTGGGTCCTCCCATTCCTCACCCCTGTGGACCAATACACGAGCTTGCTTAACTACCCGCGCAGGAGTACAATTCACTTAGCTTCCCCTTCCTTGCGTCCACGATCATACTCCAGGCACGCGGTCGGTTCCCCGGAGGAGAAGGCAGTGGCGGAGTTGCGCCAACTCCGGGAGGGGTGGTCTTCATCCGGCCTCATCCAAATGCCGAATCCGCTCCGTGGCAGGCTCTTCCCCACAGGTCACACGCTGCCCCTGGAAATGGGGCCCCGGTTCGTGGGCCCTGCTGGCGCGAATAGATCTTACCGCGGTCTGAGGAGGACGGCGATGGCGCTCGACAAAGATCGGAACCGTGTGTTGGCCTCATTACGGAATCGGTTGGATGGCGTCGACAGCTCCACCCTGGGCGAGGGCCTCGGCCTGACCAAGGACGTGGTGGAGCGCCACCTCCTCTACTGCGTGGACTACGGGCTGGCTAACTGGAAGCGGCATCGGAACGGATCGGGGCAGGCGACGATCACGGACCGGGGCCGAGACTATTTGCTTCGCCAAGAGGGATGAGACGGCCGTGCGACTGAGGGCCCCGAGCGGGCAGGACCTGGAGTGGCGGGAGCGAACCGCGAAGATTCGGACCGCGGCGCGAAGTGGAAAGAGTTCGGTGGAGATCGCCGAGGTGCAGCACCTTCCCATTGCGGCGGTCGAGCGGATCCTGGCGCCGATCGAACACTCCCGCATCTCCGATCCGGTATGCCTCCTGCAGAAGCGGCGGGTGACCGCCGGGACAGCTCCCGCGGAGATCCAGCTCTACTGGCTCGGATTCCTGATGGCCGCCGGGTACATCTGGGGGCAGGGGAGCTCCCTCGCGCTCGTTGTCACGCTGGGGGCAGAATCCCGCGCCTACATCGATACGTTCATGGCCGATCTCTCGACGGACCGAATCTATTGTGAATTCTGCTACAGCAACATCGTGGGGTGGCAAGTCTACCTACGAGATAAGGACCTGTGCAAAGCCTTGTTCCCTTGGGGTGTGCCCTCGGAGCTTCATGGGAACGATTCGGCGCTGCTTGACGATCTCCCGGGAGAGCTGGCCATCCCATTTATCCGTGGATACGTCGATGGGAACTGGTCCTTCATCCACTCCTCAAACGGCCCGAGAGAAGGGAGATTCGCGGTGGAGGGAACGCCGGTCGTCCTTGCCCGGCTCCGCTCCCTGATGAAGAGATGTTGGCGGATTCGCGGGGGAACGGTGAGTTCGCGGGGCGGACGGGCAACGCTCCGGTTCTCGGACCCGGGGGCCTGCCGTGTCATCCAGAGCCACCTGGGCGCTTTCGTCTCTCGGGTTCGCACCTGAAGCGGCTTCGATAGAACACGATCGTTCCGCGGCCCCTACGTTGTGGATCAACCGGGCGAATTCCTCGGCCGGCTGTGCGTCACCGCTCACGTGCCGCATGTCCCGAGGGTCGTGGGATCCGGTCGAAGACCCGAAGGCGAAGCCTTCGGGAGGAGACATCGGGGTGGATCATCTCGCGCGGCGGACCCAGGAATGGAAGGAGAGTAACCCGTTGAAGCGGAGGCGGGAGGCAGGGCGGTTATCCACGGAACAGGTGGCGGAGATCTTGGGATTCACGAATGCGCAGGTGTTGAAATTGGAAGCCGGTGCACCTCCCACAGGCGCCGAGATGATGATGGTGACCAGAGGCTCGGGGATTACGAAGACGCAGTGGACCGCGTGGGAACGCGCGATGCCGCGTGGTGCGGAGTCCGGAGCACCTCCTCCCGTGTCCCCTATCCTCAACGCACGCCAGCGCGTAGTGTGATGCAAGCGTTCCGTGTCGTGGACGAACCCCATTCCCGCACGAGCGTCTGCCGGGAGCATCAATTGGCGGTAGCCCCCGCGGTCGATGATTGCAGATCCGCGAATCGCTCCGCGGTGACACTTGCCGGCCGGGAAGCCGGCCCACCCACCCTGCCCCCCGGGCTGTCTCAGTCGGGGAATTGCCCGCGGCGCACCGGCAAGGTATAATTCCCGCGGTCGCCGTTCACGAGCGACCAATTCAAGCTTGACCTTCATTCAGCATCGACTCTCCCTCCATCGCAGGAGGTGGAAGCAAAACCGGGCCCTGCGATCGGGCGCGTATGCTCACAACGCAGGAGCATGCCAGGAGGTGACCGATGTGGTTGAACGTGAAGGGGAAGGGGCACCTCATCAACTTGGATCACGTGATGGAGATCAAGGCGACGCTGACTCACGGGAAAAGCGCGCTGCAGGCGATCCTGCCGAATGGTGAGGCCTTGGTGGTTCGCGAGTATGGAGCGCCTCAGGATGCGGCATCCGTTCTGGACCGGATCGCCGAGGCGCTGGAACCCAAGGTATATTCAGTCTAGAAGGAAACCCCTGGGCAACTGAGTTCGTGGCCCCGTTGGCCACGCCCCCCAAGATCTCCGCTCGCATCCGTATCACGCGCAGGCGCTCGCAGCAGTCCATTCGGTCCGACGACTCCCCATCCCCTGGATTTGGGCGTCCTTCCAATTCGGTGCGGTGTGCCCGGCGGCATCGATAGGGGTGGACGCAGGTGGACCGCGGGCGCCGTCAAATTTCTCTGCCAGCGAGGTGAGCCGGATGCGACGAACGCTCACGATGGCCATGTTGCTGATGCTGGTGGCGTGGACCGCGGCGGAGGGCCAAGGGGACCCCATCGTCGTCGGCGCCGTCTACCCCACTGCCGGACCTCAGGGCGGGATGGGAGCGGGCACCGACGAGTTCCACGGGCTTCTGCTGGCGGCCGCGTACGTGAATGCGCACGGCGGCGTCAGGGGACGATCCCTCCAAGTCCGGCTGGCGCCCGCCGACTCATCCGATGCCGCCCCGGACGCGGTCGAGCAGCTTGCCCGACAGGGCATTACCGTTATCGCCGGCACCTACGGCAGCACGATTGCCCGCCCCGCTGCCGTGACGGCGGCCCGCCTGGGGCTGGTGTTTTGGGAAACGGGCGCGGTCGGCGAGATCGGAGCCGCGGCGGCTCCGGGTACGCACTTCTTCCGCGTGGCCCCGAGTGGAGGACTCCTCGGCCAACAGGCTGTGGGGTTCGTTCGTGACCACCTGGCCCCGCGTTTGCACCGCCCCGAACCCCTCCGGTACAGCGTGGTCCATGTGGACGATGCGTTCGGGCGGGCGGAGGCCCAGGGAGAGGTGGCGGAACTCCGGCGCTCGCACCTCCCGATTGCCGCCCTGCTGGCGTACGATCCCTGGCACGCGAACTACGACCGGCTGGCCCGGGAGATCGCCCGGGTGCACACGGATGTCCTGGTGTTGGCGGGCTATATGGATGATGCCGTCGCTCTTCGCGAAGCCGTCATCCGCGCCCACGTACCGCTGGCCGTCAACATCGGTGGGTGTTCCGCCTACATCATGCCGGAGTTCGGCAAGCGACTGGGGCGGAAGGCCGTGGGCATGTTCTCCTCCGACAAGACCGGCGGGGATGTCCTGCCAATGGATAGCCTCTCTGCGGAAGCCGCGCAAGAGCTCCGCTGGGCTCGACGAGAGTTCAGCCGCCAATACGGCCATCCGCTTTGGGAGCCGGGGTTGTCCGGATTTTCCGGCGGGATCGCACTCTTCCAGCAGATCTTGCCGCGGGCCAGAGACCTGTCTGCGGGCGCGGTTGCCGCGGCGATCCGGGAGAGGTTGCTTCCCTTCGGCGGTCTGCCCAACGGCAGCGGGTTGGCCCTCGCACCCCCGGGCTCGCCGCTGGCGGGGGAAAACCTGAGGGCCGCGAGCGTGGTCTGGGAATGGATCGCGCCCGACACGCGGGCCTTGGTCTGGCCCCCGGCCTTTGCTACCCACCCGATCGTGTTCCCGTAAGGGGGGCTTGGTCCAGCCCACGGTGGGCGGCCTGACGCTCGACGCCTCTTGAGACGCGGACGGCGCACCTGGCCTCACCGGCTGCGGCGGGAACGGGGCCGGAGCGGTGAACGCACCGCGACCTCTTCCACCGGGACGGGCGCCGGGCCCCCTGATCGCGACCGGTTCTATCTCCAGAACCCAGCCACGCACACCCAGCCGCCCGGCCGGCGGGACCAATGCCCCGGCACCCAGACCGCCCCTCGCCAAAGCGCCGGCGCCCAATGCCCCGGCGTCCAAGCCCATCCACCGCCGTTCCACCGCCAGACTCCTGCGATCCACACCGCGCCGACAAATGGAGGTGCGGCGATGGCCTCAACCTGCACCGAGGGAGGTGGGGTCATGACCACCGCGTAGCCTTCCCAGTGGCCGCGTACCCAGATCCATCCGTCCCATCGGTGAACCCAGCATCCCGGAACCCATACCGCTCCCGGGTCCGGAGTGAGTTCCCACCGCCCGGCGATCCACGTCCATCCGGTCGGCTGGTCGGACCAGTACCCCGGCACCCAGACATACCCGCCCATCGGCGGCGCCGATGCAATACCGTAAGGGGGCGGGGGCGGCCCGGGGGCGACGACCTCTCCGCGGTCGCCGTTGCCCTCAGCGAATGCGGAATTCGCCGCGATCAACACCCCGAAAGCGACCGCCGCCAGAATGCTCGCCGCGCTCAGCCTGCGGATCATGGGCTCCCCCTCCATTGACGCTGAAAGCTTCCCGTGGGTCAGATGCATGACCCTTTGCCCAAAAGCGAAGGGATGAACGGGAAAAGTTCCCCCAAAGGCACAAGGATCCGACCGACAAATTTCACCGCCCCTCCTCAGAGACGGTCCAGGCGTAATTCCGGTCACCTGGGGTCAAGGGCCTTCGCCAGCCCCGGATTGCTTGAACGGGCGCGTTCTCCGATGCAAAGGTGGCGGTTTTCGACCTCCTGATCGAACGGGCGATGGCAAACCCCCGCGCCCCACGGTAGGATAGGAGTCCAGGGTAGTGCGGCGCCTGGGAATGGCGGTTGTTGGTATGTCGATCGGCTGGTATCCGGCTCGGTGCGCGAAGTGCCTAAAGCGGTTTGTTCCAAAAAGCCGCCGGAACAAAGTGTGTCAGGAGTGCGCCAGCAAGGCGAAGCAGCACCGTTCCGGACGGAGAGATCCGATCAAGAGCCGGCCGGCGCAGCAGTAGGGGCCGGGCGGGCCGCCTGACGACGGGAGCGGGGCGCGGCGCGCCTCGGTGCTCTCCCTCGGTGAGCGGTGGAGATGCTCTTCAGGTGCGCCGCTGCCCATCCTGCAGGCGGGGTCGAATGCATTTCGCATCGCGCCGATGTTGGCGGTGCCCCGGCCCGCAATGTCGAACGCCGTCCCGTGGGCGGGGGTCGCGGGACCCAGCGATCCGTGCCCAAGCGGAGATCTTCGTGATCGCCGATCGCGACGAGTTTCACCACGGCATGAAGATCGCCGGCGTCGAGGTCCCGCACACGACGGCGGAATCAATCGAGACCGCGGACTTTACCAGCGGCCTGCCGGTCCTCTCGCCGCATCGCGGCGGCGTGACCGGGGCGTTCCCGAGAGGATGGGCCAGTGGCGAGGGCGGGCGGTACTGCCTCGACGCGTGGCGCGTGGGGATCGAGCTCACCTGGGACGGCCGCACCGACGCCTTGTGCTTTGCGCCCCTCAACAAGACGTCACTCCACCTCGCAGGGATGCGTCAGCCGGACGAACTGCATGGGTTTGCCGACCAGATCGGCTACCGCGGCCCCGTGGGTGAGTGCAATGTGCTCGGCACGTTGTGGACGTCGCGCGTCACCTCGCACGTGCCCCGGAGAGAGGTGAGCGGATTACTCACCCCCGCGCAGGTCGCAGAAGCGATTAAATTGACCGCCGGAACGCTCCGGCACAATGGGGTGACCCGCCCGAGAATCGCGGTGTGCGGCCTGAATCCGCACAACGGCGAGCACGGCGCCTTGGCAAGAGATCGACATCATCGTGCCCGGCATCGAGCTCGCGCGCCAGCGCGGCACGCCGGCCGATGGGCCGTTCCCGGCTGACACGATTTTCCTCAAGGGGCGAGACGGCCGATACGATGCGATCGTGACCCAGTACCATGATCAAGGGCAGATCGCGATGAAGCTCATGGGTTTCCAGCGGGGCGTGACCGTCGCCGGGGGATTGCCGATCTCGATCACCAACAGCTTGGCGATTCGCTCGGGGCCGATGCCGGCGGGATCGCCCGCGATCAAGGCAATGCGCGGTTTCATTGGATGCGCGTCTCCCCCGAACCGTTCATGCGCGGTGCGGCTCGGCCGCCCGCAGGTGTCAGTTCGCACATCCGGCCGGCACAGGTCGTCACGGCCGGCCCGGCGGTCCCGGACGCCGGGGGACTTCGTTGGCCCAACAGCGAACCCCGGGGGTGCCGATGCTGGGCCCAGCCTCACCGGTCCCGCAGCGGTGAGCCGAACGGAAGTGGAGGTATGCCAATGCCAGCGCCTTCCTACGTGCACGGGTCCAGCGAGATCCCGCTGCTCGGCGAGACGATTGGGGCGAACCTGCGGCGTACCGTGGAGCGGTTCCCCGGGAGCGAGGCACTCGTCGTGCGCCATCAAGACTACCGGGTCACCTACCGAGCGTTCTGGGACGAGGTGACCCGGGCGGCGCGGGGTCTGATGGCCCGGGGGATCCGGAAGGGCGACCGGGTCGGCATCTGGGCCCCCAACCGTGCGGAATGGGTCGTCGTGCAGTACGCGACGGCTCGCATCGGCGCGATCCTGGTGAACATCAATCCGGCCTACAAGACGGCGGAGCTCGAATACGCCCTGAGGCAGTCCGAGGTCAGCCTCCTCGTCCTCGCGCGCGGGTTCCGGCAGTCGAATTACGTGGCGATGCTCGAGGCGATTCATGCTCGGTGTCCCGGCCTTCGAGACAGCCTCGTGCTTGACGACGACTGGGAGGGTCTTCTGGCGGACGCGGGCGGCGTCGCAGAGGCCGATCTCGCGGCGGTCGAGGCGACCCTCCAGTTTGACGATCCCATCAATATCCAATACACGTCGGGGACCACGGGGTTCCCCAAGGGGGCGGCGCTCTCACACCACAACATTCTCAACAACGCCTTGTTCATCGGGGAAGCCTTGAACTACTCGGAGCGCGACCGAGTGTGCATCCCGGTGCCGTTCTACCACTGCTTCGGGATGGTCTTGGGTAACCTGGCCTGCACGACGCATGGATCCTGCATGGTCATTCCCGGGGAGTCCTTCGACCCGCTCGGCGTCCTGGAAACGGTCCAGGCGGAGCGCTGCACGTCCCTGTACGGTGTCCCGACGATGTTCATCGGCGAGCTGGACCATCCGCGCTTCTCCGAGTTCGACCTGTCGAGCCTCCGCACCGGGATCATGGCCGGTTCCCCCTGCCCGGTCGAGGTGATGAAGAAGGTGCAGGCACAGATGGGCATGAGGGAGGTCACCATCTGCTACGGAATGACCGAGACGTCGCCGGTGTCGACCCAGAGCGGCCTCGACGATCCTCTCGACAAGCGCGTGTCGACCGTGGGGCGCGTTCACCCCCACGCCGAGATCAAGATCGTCGATCCCGCCGGCAGGATCGTCCCCCGGGGGGTCCCGGGGGAACTGTGCACCCGGGGGTACTTGGTTATGCTCGGGTACTGGAACAATGACGCGGCGACGCGCGACGCCATCGACGCGGCCCGCTGGATGCACACGGGCGATCTGGCGACGATGGACGACGAAGGGTACCTGAACATCGTCGGGCGCATCAAGGACATGATCATTCGGGGGGGCGAAAACATTTACCCGCGGGAGATCGAAGAG
The DNA here is from genome assembly GCA_035279545.1 of bacterium. Classification (GTDB taxonomy): domain Bacteria; phylum Sysuimicrobiota; class Sysuimicrobiia; order Sysuimicrobiales; family Segetimicrobiaceae; genus Segetimicrobium. The sequence goes on from DATEHM010000009.1 coordinate 37,187, forward strand.
TTTCTGTACGCGCATCCTGCCGTGGCCGACGTCCAGGTGATCGGCGTGCCGAGCCGTGAGTACGGCGAGGAAGTCATGGCCTGGATCAAGCTGCGCGAAGGGGCCGCGGTGACCGGAGAGGAGTTAACGGCGTTCTGCCGGGCGCGGATTGCCACCTTCAAGGTCCCCCGCTACTGGAAGTTCACCGAGAGTTTTCCGATAACGGTGACCGGAAAGATCCAAAAGTTTCGGATGCGCGAGATCGCCGTGTCCGAACTGGGCCTGGAGCAGGTGGCCGGGATCCGGATGGCCTAGGGCCGCCTCGGCGCGGTGGGCCGGCGGCGATCCTTCATCGGGCCAATCCGCCGCCCCCTCGACGACGACGCACCCGGAGGTGGTCATGCGCGGGGGGCGGAGGATCATCGGCGGGGTGATGTGCATCACCGGAATGGTGTGGTTGTTGCAGGGAATCCGCGTGCTGCCCGGGAGCTTCATGACCGGGTCATCGTTCTGGGCGATCGCGGGCGCGGTGGTGGCGCTCGTGGGGATCGCCGTCCTCATCGGCGTAGCCCCCCCCGGCCCCCGGTAGGGGAGTCCACAGCCCGGTTCCAACCTGGCCGTCCCGGCATCGATACCCTCGGCCGAAGCCCACCGGCAGATACGGATCCTCAGGGCAGTTTCGTGCCTTGCGGCTGCTGAGGCAGGATGGCGGCATACACGATCGAATACAATCTTGTATACAAGAGTCTCTGCGCGATCGTTCGACTCCGCCCGAAGCGAGGTTTGAGCATGGGCACCGTGGATGGCGGTCTGAATTCGCTGGCGAGGGTCCTCTCCACCGATGCCCCTCGAGAGGGGCATCGCAGGCCGGGAAGGGTCTTCCGCGCCGAGTCCGTCTACAACGTCCTCAAGGAGAAGATCCTCAACTATCAATTGCGTCCCGCGCAGCGGGTCAGCGAGATCCAGGTCGGCAGCGAGCTCGGCGTCAGCCGGACGCCGGCGCGCGAAGCGCTGCGCCGGCTGGAGCAGGAGGGGTGGCTGATCCTGGTTCCCCGGCAAGGGTACTACGTCCGCGCCTACACCCTGCGCGAGTTCGATGAGATCTACGATCTGCGGGTGGCGATCGAGCGGCACGCCTCGCGGACGGCCGCGGAACTCGCTCCTCTCGCGTCGCTGTCGCGCGCGTTGGAGGAGTGGGGCGCTCTCGAGGTCAGGCAACCGGCGATGAGCCAGCTCGATTGGCTCCATGCCGATGAGACGTTCCATCGGCTGGTGGCCGAGGCCGGCGCGAACCGCGGATTGGTAGCGTTGCTCCAGCGGATCGACGAACGCCTGCGCATCATCCGGCGCATCGATTACACGCGGCCCGAGCGGGCGACGCTCACGCGCGCCGAGCATCTGGAGATCCTCCAGCTCATCCAGGCGCGCCGGGCCGCCGCCGCCGCCGACCGGATGGAGCAGCACATCTTGTCGAGCAAAGAGAGCGTGAGGGCGCTGGCTCAAATCTATTTCGTCCAGGAGTAACCCGACATCATGGGGCCGATCGTGCGAAGCCGGGTCTTCAAGAACGCCTACCGCGACTCCGTGGAGCTGATGCGCATCGCCGCCGAACTCGAGCGGCTCCCCGGCGTCACGCGGGCCGGGATGATGATGGCGACCCCGGCGAACCGCGAGGTGCTGGTCGATGCCGGGCTCCTCCATCCGGCGGCGGCCGGGGCGGGGCCCAGCGACCTGATCGTGGCGGTGGCCGCCGCGGACGAGCCGGCGGCGATGGGCGCGCTCGAACGCGCGACCGCGCTGCTCGCCGACTCGGGCCAAGCGCACCCCTCCGCAGAGCGCGCGCGGGTCGCCGCGACGATCCACGAGGCGCTGGTCGAGCTGCCCACGGCCAACCTTGTGTTGGTCTCCACCCCGGGCCCCTACGCGACGGCGGAGGCCCTGAAGGCGCTCAAGCGCGGCCTGCACGTGTTTTTGTTCAGCGATAACGTGCCGGTGTCCGACGAGATCGAGCTGAAGCGGCTGGGGGAGCGCAAGGGGTTGTTGGTGATGGGACCTGACTGCGGAACGGCCATCATCGACGGGATCCCGCTCGGGTTCGCCAACGTCGTCCGCCGCGGCCGCATCGGCCTCATCGGCGCCTCCGGCACCGGCCTCCAGCAAGTTTCCTGTCTGATCGACCGGCTGGGGGAAGGGATCTCCCAGGCGATCGGGGTGGGCGGGCGAGATCTTGACGAGCGCGTCGGCGGGCGCATGACGCTGGCCGCGCTGCGTCGGCTCACCGCGGACGAGGGCACCGCGGCGATCGTCCTCATCTCCAAACCGCCGGCTCCGGCGGTGGCGCAGCACGTGCTGGCCGAAGCCCGCGGCTGCCAGAAACCGGTCGTGGCCAACTTCCTCGGCGGGGATGACCGGGGGGGCGAGGCGGCGGTCGTCCTGTCCGCTGAGACGTTCGAAGACGCGGCGCGGGCGGCGGTGGCCCTGGTTCGAGGGGTCCCGCCCCAAGGCGGGGCGCCGGGCGATGGGACGCCGGAGGGGAGGGACCCCGCTCGACGCCGGGAGTTCCGGCTGGCGCCGGAACAGGACGCCATTCGCGGCCTGTACTGTGGGGGGTCGTTGGCCGGCGAGGCGAAGCTCATCCTGCACCGCCTGCTGGGGGAGCCCTCGGCCCGGAACTACTCGGTCATCGATCTCGGAGATGACGAATACACCGTCGGCCGGCTGCATCCCATGATCGATCCTCGCCTTCGGAACCAGTTCATCGTCGACGCGGCCCGGGACCCCCAGACGGCGGTGATCCTGCTCGACGTGGTCCTCGGGTACAACGCGCACCCTGATCCGGCGGGCGCGCTCGTCCCGGCGCTCGAGGAGGCCAGGCGGGAAGCCGGGCGCGGCGGGCGCCAGCTTGCCGTCGTCGCCTCGGTCTGCGGCACGCCGACCGACCCTCAGGATCTCGGCCGCCAGGAAGCGTGCCTGGAGTCGGCGCAGGTCTTCCTGGCCCCCAGCAACGCGCAGGCGGCCCGCCTGGCGGCGTGCCTCGTTGGCGCTATCGGCCCCACGATGCAGACGGGGGCGCCGGTTGGGCTCGATCCCCACCGCACCGGCGGGACGCCGAACGCCCCGCGCGATTCCCACGGGGACGGCGGATGACACCTCCGCTCGCCGACTCTCGATTGTTCCCGGACGGGCTCCGGGCACTGAACGTCGGTCTGGCGGACTTTGCGGAGCCGCTGCGCCTCCACGGGGCGGCTTGCGTACAGGTCGCGTGGCGGCCCCCCGCCCATGCAGACCGGGACCTCGGACTCCTGGTCGCAAGGCTGGAAGATGATCCGGATGATCCGATCGGCGGGCAGGTCGCCCGCGCAAACGCGCGCGCGGTGGAGCGGATCCTGGAGGGCCGCCCCGTCCTGCTCGACGTGCAGCCGGCCGAGGGCGTGATCCCGGGGATGACCCCGCGGACGCTGCTGCACAGCGGGCCGCCGATCGAGTGGTCGAGGATGTGCGGCCCGATGCGGGGCGCGGTGATCGGGGCCATCCTCTTCGAGGGGTGGGTGGGCACGGCCGAGCAGGCGGAGGCGATGGCCGCGCACGGGGGGGTCCAGTTTTCCCCCTGCCACGAGCACCAGGCGGTCGGACCGATGGCGGGGATCGTCTCACCCTCGATGCCCGTGTTCGTCGTGGAAAACGCCGCTCACCGCAACCGCGCGTTCGCCACGTTGAACGAGGGATTGGGGAAGGTGCTGCGCTACGGCGCCTTCGATGCGGACGTGATCCGGCGGTTGCGGTGGTTCACCGAGACCCTCGGTCCGGCGCTCGGCCGCACGCTGCGGGCAGAGGGCCCGGTCGATCTGGCCAGCCTGACGGCGCAGGCCCTGCAGATGGGGGATGAGTGCCACAACCGCAACGCCGCCGCCACGTCGCTCTTCGTCCGGACGCTCGCGCCTGCGCTCGTCCGGGTTGTTGAGCGCGAGGACGCCGCCGCGGCGCTGGACTTCATCCGGGGCAACGATCACTTTTACCTGAACCTTTCCATGGCCGCCTGCAAGGCCACGCTCGATGCCGCCCACGGGCACGCCGGCTCGACGGTGGTGACGGCGATGTCGCGCAACGGCGTCGAGTTCGGGATCCGCATGAGCGGGACCGGGGACACGTGGTTCACGGCGCCGGTGGCCGTGCCGGAGGGCCTATACTTTCCCGGCTATGGGCCCGCGGATGCCAACCCGGATCTGGGCGACAGCGCCATCACGGAAACGTGCGGGCTGGGCGGATTCGCGATGGCCGCGGCGCCGGCGATCATCCGGTTTGTGGGCGGGACTCCCAGCGACGCTCAGGAAACGACCCGCGAGATGTATCGGATCACCCTGACCCGTCATCCGAGGTATACGATCGCCGGCCTCGGATTCGCCGGCACGCCCACGGCCATCGATGCCCGGCGCGTGGTCGAAAGCGGCATCTTGCCGGTGATCAACACGGGGATCGCGCACCGGAAGCCGGGGATCGGGCAGATCGGCGCCGGGATCACCCGGGCGCCGCTCGCCTGCTTCACCGATGCCATCCGGGAACTGGGACGGCGGCTCGGCCCCGGGGGAGCGGCGTAAATGGACCGCCGGGCGGTCATTGCGGTGGGGGGAAACGCGCTGATCAAAGAGGGGCAGGCCGGCACCATCGCCGAGCAGTTCGAAAACGCGCGCGCCACCGTCCGTCACCTCGCCGCGCTGGTCGCGGACGGCTGGAAGATCGTCTTGACGCATGGGAACGGGCCGCAGGTCGGGTTCATCCTGCTTCGGTCGGAGCTGGTGGGGGCTTCGGCGCCGGTCCCACGGCTCTCGCTCGATATGTCCGTCGCCGATTCCCAGGGAGGGATCGGATACATCCTGGCCAGTTCGTTTACGAGCGAGCTCGCGCGCCTCGGCCGGCGCGACCGCGTGGCCTGTGTCCTCACCCATACGGTCGTCGCCTCGGACGATCCGGCGTTCCAGAAGCCTACCAAGCCGATCGGCCCCTGGTACGCGCCCGAGCAGGCGGTGATCATGCGGCAGCGGGAAGGGTGGGCGATGGTGGAGGATGCGGGCCGCGGGTACCGGCGGGTCGTCCCGTCCCCCCGGCCGCTGCGGATTGTGGAGGTGCCCCAGATCCGCGCGCTGCTGGAGGCGGGATTTGTGGTGATCGCGGTCGGCGGCGGGGGGATCCCGGTCGTGGAACCCGAGCCGGGCCAGTACCGGGGGATCGAGGCGGTGATCGACAAAGATCTCGCCTCGGCGCTGCTGGCCGAGGCGATCGATTTCCCGATGCTGATCGTCTCCACGGGGGTGGACCAGGTGGCCCTGCACTTTCGCCAGCCGAACCAGCGGTTCGTCGACCGGATGACCGTTTCGGAGGCGCGGCGGTGCTTGGAGGCGGGCGAGTTCCCCGCGGGCAGCATGGGGCCGAAGATTCAGGCCGCGATCAGCTTTCTGGAACGCGGAGGGAAAGAGGTTCTGATCACCTCGCCCTACCGGCTGGAGCAGGCCGTGGTGGGCGCGACCGGCACGCGGATTGTGCCGGACCTGCAGGCGTGACCGCAGAGATCCGATAGGGGAGGGGGGAGCGGTGGTGGCGACGATTCAGGCGGAACCGTACGAATTCGACTTCGACCCCAGGACGGCGGCCCTGCTCATCATCGACATGCAGAGGGATTTCGTCTACCCGGGCGGGTTCGGGGCGGCGCTCGGGAACGACACCTCTCTGCTGCTGCGGGCGGTGGCGCCCACCGAGCGCGTGCTTCGCGCCGCCCGGGGGGCGGGGATGTTCGTCGTCCACACCCGCGAAGGGCACCGGAGCGACCTCGCCGACCTGTCCAAGGCGAAGAAGGCGCGCGGCCGCCTGAAGGTCGGGATCGGGGACGCCGGGCCGATGGGCCGGATCTTGGTGCGGGGCGAATACGGGCACGACATCGTGGACGAACTCCGGCCCGCCTCCGGCGAGCCGGTGGTGGACAAGCCCGGGAAGGGGGCGTTCTACGCGACCGATCTGGATGCGATCCTGCACTTTCGGGGGATCAGGCAGCTGATCGTCTGCGGGGTGACCACCGAGGTGTGCGTGCACACCTCGGTGCGCGAAGCCAACGATCGCGGCTACGACTGTCTGGTGCTCGAGGACTGCGTGGGGTCGTATTTCCCCGAATTCCAGGCGGTCGGACTCAAGATGATCAAGGCCCAGGGTGGGATCTTCGGCTGGGTCAGCGACTCGGCCCGGTTCGTTGAGGCTTTGGCGAAGGCCACGAGCGCGCCAGCGACCAGCTCCGCACGCGGCTGACCCGCCGCGGCTACCAGGGGAGGGGAGGCAACTTGGCAACGGCGAGCGAGTTTCGACCGCGGTTGTGGGTGCCCGGCGACTGGAACGCCTTCTTCGGTCTATTTACGAACGTCGCACTCAACGTCATCGTCCTGTCCAGCCTGGCTCTGGGGGTCCTCAAGCTGCCGCCGAACGTCGTGTTCGGCCGGATCCTGCCCGCGTTGGGCATCGCGCTGCCGCTCGGCAACATCTTCTACGCCTACCTGGCCTATCGCTTGGCCAGGCAGGAGCGGCGCGACGACGTGGCGGCCATGCCCTACGGGCCCAGCGTGCCGCATATGTTCATCGTGGTGTTCGTGATCATGTTGCCGATCGCGCTCAAGACCGGCGACCCCATCAAAGCCTGGGAAGCCGGCCTGGCGTGGTGCTTTATCATCGGGGTGATCATCCTGCTGGGCGCGTTCATCGGGCCGGCGATCCGCGCGTTCACCCCCCGGGCGGCGATGCTGGGGACGCTGGCCGGCATCTCCATCGCGTTCATCTCGATGCGCCCGGCCTTCCAGATGTGGGAGGCGCCGTGGATCGCCTTCGTCTCGCTGGCCATCATCCTGGTGAGCTGGGTGGCGAACGTGCGGCTCCCCTTCGGCGTCCCCGGCGGGCTGGCGGCGGTGGTGATCGGCACCGTCGTCGGATGGGTGGCGGTCCTGCTGGGCTGGACGGGGATCCTCGTGCCCTCGGCGGTCGGCGAGTCGTTCAGGCAGTTCGGGCTGCACCTGCCGATTCCCGGGACGGAGGTGCTGCGGGGACTGCGCGATGTCGGGCCCCTGCTGGCCACGGCCATTCCGCTCGGCGTCTACAACTTCACCGAGGGGATGAACAACGTGGAGAGCGCTGCGGCGGGCGGCGATAGCTACAACCTCCGCTCGATTCTGCTCGCGGACGGAATCGGCGCAGTGATCGGCTCGTTCCTGGGGAGCCCCTTCCCGCCGGCGGTGTATATCGGGCACCCCGGGTGGAAGGCCGTGGGGGGCCGGATCGGTTATTCCCTGGCGACCGGAATCGTGACCGCGCTGGTGGCCTTCCTGGGGTTGGTGGCGCTACTGCTGGCTCTGATTCCCATCCAGGCGCTGGTGCCGATCCTGCTGTTCATCGGGTTGGTGATCGGCGCCCAGGCGTTTCAGACGACCCCGGCCCGTCATGCGCCCGCGGTGGTGCTGGCCCTCCTGCCCAATATTGCCCTGTGGGCCAAGGGCCTCGTCGATGATGCCCTGCAGGCCGCCGGAGCCGATCCCGCGAAATTGGGGCTGGATAAGGTCGGCGTCGGCGACATCTACCACGGGATGGCGCTATTCGGCGGGGGGGCCGTGCTCGCCGGCATGGTGCTGGGGGCGATCGCGGCCTTCGTCATCGACCGCGAGTTCAATCGCGCGGCGGTCGTCGCCGTCACCGCCGCGGTGCTCTCGTTCGTCGGCCTGATCAATACGGCCGGCCCGGTTGGCTGGAACGTCTCGCCCCCGGTGACGCTCGGCTATCTGCTGATGGGGGTGTGCTTTACGCTGGTCTATCGGCGGGCCGGACATCTGGCCGCGGGGGCGCCGCCGCTGCCGGTTGAGGGGGCGGAGCGCGTGTAGCCGCCGCGATGGCGTTCGACCTGTTCGTCAACGGCACCCTGATGCGGGGGCTCGCCCTGGAGGGGAACCTGGCGGGGGCGGAGTTTCTCGGCGAAGTCCAGACGGCTCCGATCTACCGCCTCTATTCAATTGGCGACAGGCACCCCGGGATGTTCGAGGTCGCGGAAGGAGGGGTGTCGGTGGCCGGGGAGCTGTACCGCGTCAGCGATGACGTGTGGCGGCGCGTCGAGGCCGGCGAGCCTCGGGGGCTGTACCGGGGGACGGTGCTCCTCAAGGACGGCCGGCGGGTCGGCGGCATGCTCTATCCTCGCGAACTGGCCGAGGGCCGGCACCGCGATATCTCCGTCCACGGCGGGTGGCGGGGCTATGTGTCCGCGCAGGCGGAGGCGGGGCGGGAGAGCGGGAGGGGGACCGACCCCAGCGGGCAACGAGCCCCCTGACGGGCGCGGCCCCAAGCCGGCGGAGCGGATTCTTTCGCGCGGTGAGCGGGAAAACGATCGGCGGCAGCGTACTTACACCCCCGGGTGAGCCGGGGGAAACGAAATACAGGAGGAGGGGGAACGCATGCGCGTCATTGCAGTTGTCATCGCGCTGGCCCTGTTCGAGGGCTTTGCGCCGGCCGTGCGCTCGCTGGGGGCTTCGCCCACATCGAGCACGGTCCTGGTGTCCATCAGTCCGGGCGGGCGAGCCTCGGCCGTGGGGTTCTCGACGCTGACATTTGGCTACTCGCCCGCGGCCATCACCGTCAAGCCGGGAACGACCGTGGTGTGGACCAACAAGTCGGTCCTGCCCGAGCCGCACTTCGTGACATTTCTGACCCCCGACCCCAAGACGGGGGAACTGCACGGAGGGCCGCCGTTCCTGGCTGTGCGGCCGAAGCCGGGCAAGGAGGCTTCCAAGGACCCGAAGGATATGGAGTTTGTGGAGGACCCCTTCTACGTGCTGCCTTCGGAGGTGACCGGCGCGCCTTTTCGGAACAGCGGCTACCTCTGGCCGGCCCGGATGGCTCCGCCGGGCGGGCAGACGAGTTGGAAGACCACCTTCACGGCCCAGGATGCCGGGAAGACGTTCATCTACACCTGCGTCATCCATCCCTGGATGGTCGGGAAGGTGACCGTGAC
>DATEHM010000010.1:0-23464 GCA_035279545.1 bacterium
CTCCCACGCCGCGGCGTGCGGCTGGCGGCGGGTGAGGCAGACCCCGCCGGCGGCGAAGGAGGGACGGGGGCCGTACCGGTCGTCGAGGAGGAACGCGCGCACCAACCTCACGGCCAGAGGCGCTCCCGGCGGCTCGAGCGCGCGCAGTGCGATCCCCGTGATCGCGGCCTCGTCCGTGCCGATCGGCACCTTCACCGCCGTGCTTTCCGCATCGGGGCCGGCGAAGGCCAAATCGGGCTGCCCCCACGCCGACGCGTACCAGTTGCCGCCAACCCGAACGGCGGCCTCGAGCGGCGTTTCCGGCCCGGGGGGGCGCTTCCACTGCACGTAAACGTACGACCGAAGGTCGGCGGGCCCCCGCGAGTCGGGCGACGGGTCGTCGAGCGGTACCTGGCGGAGCACCTCGAGCGCGCTGACCCGGTAGATCCAGGGAAACCGCTGCAGCACCCCTTCGCGCGGCTCCCCTTCGGGCTGGGCGCACGCCGGCGCAAGCGCCCCCCAAAAGCACGACCGCACCTGATCGGTGACCGTCCCGTTCAGGGTCGCCACCTGCAGGACCGGGTGCCCGCCCAGCGCCCGTCCCCCCGCATAGCGGAGGGTGCGGTGTTCCGGCCCCTGCACCTCCTCGCGGACCGGGCGGCCGGTCCCGTCCAGGGTGACCCGGAACACCCACTCGATGTCGACCGTGTGCCCCCAGCGGGCAAGCAGTCCGGGGAGATCGGTCCCCGCATCCTCGTGGCTGAAGATGAGATGGTACTCGATGACGGTGCCGTGGGCGTCGGATCCGGTCCGATAGAAGAGCAGCAGCGGGGTGTCCGAGGTCAGGCTGTCCAGGGGGCTGGTGACGGCCCGGTAATGCACGACCGGCGCGTGCCGCCAGACGGGCGCGGCGGGGTCCTCATCTCCCACGAACCGGGTCTGCACGCGATCCACCGTCACCGCGGCCGCATCGGGCGAGGTGAGATCCGGCTGAATCCGGAGCCGCAGCCGGTGGGAACCCGCGGCGAGACGGCCGAGGAGCCGGAGGTACTCGGTCGGCTCATCGCCGCCGGCCAGGATCACCTCCTGTCGGTCCCGATCGTCAACTTCGATCTCGACGACGGCGACCCGGGCATCCCGCCACGACGTTCCAGGTGCGGCCAGGGTGAGCGAGGCCCACGCCTCGCCGGGAGAGCCGACCACAAACGCGTGCTCGAAGACACCCCCGGCCCGGAGGGACGCCGGGCCGGACGTGGCGGTCACGCGCCGTCCGTGGGGGCGGCGACCGCGGGGCGCATCGGCCCGCCGAGCTCGATCATCTCGGTCCCGTAGAAGGCGAGCCCGCGGGCGATGCCCAGGCGCACCTCCTGGCCTTCGGAAAACGCGGCACCCTTCCCGGCGAACAGCCTGAGGGTCGGGATCCCGGGACAGTCGAACACCACCTGCAGGTAGTGGCCGAGGTTGATGACCCGGCGAACCCTGACCGGCGCGCCGTGCGAGTCCACCACGAGATCCTCGGGACGGACGGCGAGCGTGGCCTCGGCCCCGGAGGGCCACCGGCCGTCCGGCAGCGCCAACCGCCACGCGCCCGCCGCGAGCTCATGTGGGGCGTGCACGCGGGCGGGGATAAGGTTCATGGTCCCGATGAAGTCGGCTACGAATAACGTCAGTGGGCGCGCGTACAGCGTGGCCGGGGTATCGACCTGCTGAAGCAGCCCGGCCTTCATCACCGCGATGCGGTCCGCGATGGAGAGCGCTTCCTCCTGGTCATGGGTGACGAACACCGTGGTGATGCCGATCTTGCGCTGGAGCAACTTCACCTCCTCGCGCATATGGACCCGGAGACGCGCGTCCAGGTTGCTGAACGGCTCGTCGAGGAGGAGGATTTGAGGCTCCAGGACGAGCGCACGGGCCACCGCGACGCGTTGCTGCTCCCCGCCCGACAGCTGGTGCGGGTACTTTTCGGCGGAGCCCGGCAGGCCGACCAGCGCGAGGACATCTCGCACCTTCGCGTCGATCGCCGCTCGCGAAAACCGTCGTAGCTTCAGCCCGAACGCGATGTTGCCGGCCACGGTCATGTGCGGCCACAGGTTGTACCGCTGGAACACCATCGCGGTCGGCCGCTTCTCGGGGGGGAGGGCCACGATGCTTCGCCCGTCGATCTGGATGTCCCCCCCGTCGGGGACGGCGAACCCGCCGATCATCCGCAGGGTGGTCGTCTTTCCGCACCCCGACGGGCCGAGCAGGCACATCAGCTCGCCGTCGCCCACCTCCAGCGTGACATCGTGCACCGCCGCCTGCGCCCCGAAGATCTTGGTGAGCTGCGACAGCGAGAGGCGCGCCATGTCACGGCCTCACAGGCTGTACCCGGCGGCAAGGTATCCGGCCCGCAGGTACCGCTGGGCCAGGAGCAAAAACGCGAGCGATGGCAGCGAGAGCAGCACGGAGAAGACCGCCCCCACCGGCTGGGGGTAGGAGAGCACCAGCGTGTACATCATCACCGGCATCGTAATGTGGTTGGGCGTCCCGACGATCAGGGTCCCCTGCGCCTCGTCGAACGCGGCCAGGAAGGCGAACAGGGAGGCGACGATGAGCCCGGGCAGCGCGATGGGGAGCGTGATCTGGAAGAAGGTCCGCAGCGGCCCCGCCCCCACGTCGCGGGCGGCGTCCTCCAGGTTGCGGTTGATCCCGCGAAAAGTCCCGGTCGGGATCCAGATCATGAAGAGGATCGTGTTCACCAGTTGGATGAGCACGACCCCGGCAAACGTGTCCATCAGATTCAGCCGGTAGAAGAGCGTGGCAATGCTCACGTACAAGCCAATCTTGGGGAAGGCGTTGGCGCTCAGGAACGACAGCAGAAGCGCCCGCCGACCCGGGAACTCCAGCCGGGCGAAGGCGTAGGCGGCAGGAATACAGATCGCGGCCGAGAGCAGCGTCGCGATCGGAGCGCTGAGAAAGCTCATCCGGATCGCCTTCCCGACGTCCGCGTTGCCGAGGACGTAGTACCACCACGTGAGCGAGAACTGCGGCAGCAGATCCGGGAACAGCCATGTCCCCGCGAAGGCCCACACCAGCAGGGTGAGCAGCGGGCCAAGGATAAACGCCGCGAGCGCGAGGAACGCTCCGAACCCGACCGCACGGCGCATCGCGCCGACCGCCCAGTACCAGGGGGGGGTGGCCACCCCGGCCGCTGCCTGCACACTCACAGCGCGTGCCGCTCCCGACGGCTGACGCTCACCACGTAGACCGCGCCGACCGCCGCGGCGATGACAAACGCGATGACGGCGATCGTGACCGACTCGGTCCGCCGGAGGTACTGGGTGAGGTAGTTGGTCATCGTCACCCCGAGCATCTGCGGTGCGTTCCCGCCGACAAGGTAGGGGATGGTGAACGATCCGAAGATCCCGATAAAGAGTAGGGTCAGCGTGATCATCGTCGGGGTGGCGTTCAGCGGCAGGATGATCGACACGAACGTGCGCAACCGACCGGCCCCAACGTCGCGGGCGCTGTCGATCAGCGCGTCGTCGATCGACTGCAAGCCCGCCCCGAGAATGAGCACCGCGAACGGGATGGTGGTCCAGACCTCCGTCAGCACGATCCCGGTGGCGTTATACACGAGCGGCGGAAGCCGTTCGATCCCCAACCGGTAGACGATCGTCGACACCATCCCATGATTGACGAGGAACGTGATCATCGCGAATGAGGCGATGACGACGGGCACAAAGAGGGGGATGGTGAACAACACCGCCAGCAGTGACGGCAGCCGACCCTTATTGAACCTGAGGTACATGGCCAGGGGGTAGCTCAGGCAGAAGGTGACGGCCACCGCGACCAGCGTGACCACCACGCTGAACACGATGTCCGCCCGCAGGATGCGGCTCCCGAGCACCTGCGCGTACGCCGCCAGCGTCACCCCCGCCGCGAGCGCCTCGGGGGGGCGCAGCGTGTCGACGATCGCGGTGATGGCCGGAACAACGATCAGGAAAACCAGCACACACATGGGCGGGAGCACCAGGACGAGCCCCAGCGCTCCCTGCCCCCACGACCTCCCTGTCCCCGTCAGGGACCTCACCGCTGCGTGCGCGTCCTCGCCGGGATCTTACTGCCCGGCGACCTGCTCGTGCCAGAGGCGCTTGAGGTCGGCCAAATATTTTGCGTTGGGGAACGGCGCGTATGGCTTGGCGACGTCCTGGAAGGTCGCCCGCACCGACGCGGGCATGTACTTCCAGTCGATGCCAGGGTACCCGGACACTTCCTTGATGACCAACGCCTGCGCCTCCGGCGTCAGGAGCCAGTTGAGAAGCGTCAGCGTCCCTTCCAGGTGCTTCGAGTCGGCGCCGGCGGGGAGCGTCACCGTCGAGTCTCCGCCAAACAGCGGCGGAGTGAGCTGCTCGAACTTGACGCTCTTGGGGAGTTGCCCCCGCCTGGAAAAGTCAAGCCCCATGTCCGACCACACCGGCGCGATCCAGATGTTCTGCTGCGCCAGCAGCTGCAGCACGGCAACATTGCCGTTCGGGTGGAACCCATTGTTGTACATCGTCGGCTGGAGGTCCTTCAGCAGCTTCCACGCCGGTGCCCACGCCGCTTCCTCCTTCGGGTCGTAGGCATTTCCGGCGAACTTGGTGGCTTGGGCGAACTTGTAGATCGCCGACGCAACGAACGCCTGGCCGGATCCGCCGGTATTTGGGTCGCAGTAGGTGAACTTCCCGGGGTTCGCCTTGATCCAGGCGACCAGATCGTCGAACGTCTTGGGCGGGTTCTTGACGAACGCGCTGTTATATCCGATCACCACCGATGATCCCCGGTAGGGCACGCCGTACCAGTCGACGGCCTCGAGCGCGCCCTGGGGCACCCGGGTGATATTGGGCAGGATGCGCTCGTTCAGCCGGACCCACAGGACTTCGGAAATCCCCTGCTGGACAAACGACGGCTCGGTCTCCCAAAGATCGACGTCGGTCGGCTTTCCGGCCCGCTTCGCTGCCAAGATCTTGTCGAACACCCCCTGCGAGCCGTTGCCGTGGAGCAGCGGCACCATGTTGGCCCGGTACTGTGGGTAACGTTTCGCGAACGCGGGGAGCAAGCTCTTGCTCCAGAGGTCGAAGATGTTGGTGTCCCCGTCGATGTAGACGTTCAGCGTCAAGGATTCAGCCGCGCCGGCCGGGGTGCGGTCGTTCATCCCCAGCAGCAACAGCGCGACCGCGATCAGGACGGACGAGGCAAGCCAGCGTAATTGGCGGTGCTTCCGCATGACTAACAGCCCCCCTTGAGGCATCTCGGTCATCGGTCCCGTCGACCTACATTCGGAAAGGGCCCTCACCTCCCCCTGCCGTCGCCGGGTGTCCCCGGTTCGTCGAGGATGGCCAGCAGAGTCCGCATCCGGGCGTGATCATCCTCCGCGGACGCCAAAAAGTTGGTGTAGCGATACTCATGGATCACGCTTTCCCGGTATCCCCGCAGCACATCGAACACCTTTTCGAGTGGAATCCCCCCCCACCCCGCCGGGAGGTGGAGGTCACCTTTCCCTAAGGGGAACGTGTCGGCCGGGGTCTGGGTTCGGTAGAGCGTGAAGTTCTCGAGGCGGAGCGGATCGTACCGACCGAAGTTGTCGTTGACGTGGAGGTGCCGGACGTAGGGGAGGGCGGCCCGAATCGCCTCGAAGAAGTCGAATCGGAAGTACGCAGAGGCGAGGAACGCGTGGCCGACGTCGAAGGTCATCGCCACGTTCGGGCGGTTGAGCCGCCGGACGCAGTCGAATACCGGCTCAACCCGCTCGACCTCGATGTTCTCGATCCCCAGAAGCACGTCCCCGGCCTCGTCGGAGAGCTTGCGGATCCCATCCTCGAACGCATCCTCGTCCTCCGGATCCTCGCTCCGCTGCTCGAAGTGGAGCACGAGCACGCGCCCGCCGACCGCCCGACAGAACTCGAGGCTCGAGCGCGCCAGCGCGAGCTGAATCTCGCGGTTGGCGCGGTCGCGCAGGTCCAGGCTGCTGGGGCTGTGCACCGAGTAGCGGAGATCGTGCTTGGCGAAGGTCTGGAGGGCCTCCCCCAACAGTTGCGGGTGCAGGCGGCCGCCGAAGATGAGGCCCGTTCCATCCATGCTGATCTCCGCGGCGGTGTATCCCACCCGGCGGGCGAACCGGAGCTCTTCCTCCCGCCGCTCTCCCCCGCGGATCGACAAGCCGAGATGCGCCATCAAGTCCTCCCTGCACCCAGCGCCCGCACCCCAAGCATACGACATCGCAGTTGGCGGTGCACGGGCGGATCGGGGGAGCCGGGTACGGGCAGACGCCCGGCCGCGCGCGATGCCCGGTCGGGAGAGAGAGGCGGCCGCGGGGGGAATGCGCCGGTCAGGCCCAGGGGTCGATCACGACCTTCATGGAGTCGGGGGCGATGGATTTGAGGACGGCGGCCTCAACGTCCTCAAGGCGATACCGGTGGGAGACGAATTCTCGCAACGGGTGGTGCTGCATGTAGCGCGCCATCTGCCGCATGCTCGGGCCGTACGCAGCGGCCTCCTCGCCGCCGACACCGATGATCCGTACGTTCTTCGAACAGAGGTGGCGGTGCGGACTGATCGCCACATCACCCAGGTCGGAAAAATTCCCGGCTTCCACCAGCATCCCGCCGACCCGAAGCATCTCCAAGGCCTCAGGAATGACCTGGGGAACACCCGCGCACTCGATCACGACATCCGGGCCCCGACCGTGTGTGAGGTCACGCACAAAGCCCAGCCGCTGGGCGGCGGTAGTCTGAGCGGCGTTGACGACGTAGTCCGCGCCCAGCCGCTTGGCCATGTCGAGTCGATGGGCGGACAGGTCCACCGCGATCAGGGTGCCCGCGCCCAGCATTCTGGCCTTGATCACATGGCACATCCCCAGCGGGCCGACCCCCAGGACGACGACCGTATCGTCGAACAAGAACGATTCGTTCGGCACGGCCGAGAACTGCTTGGCGCGATCGAGTCCCACGGTCACCGCCATCACCTCGGTGAGCACGGCAATCTCCGATGGGAGCTCGTCCGGGACCCGGACCAAGAAGCTCCCGGGGACGACGTACAGGAACTGGGACCACCCTCCGAACAGGTGCGGGGGGGTCGCCGCGGTCATGTTGTTGCCGTAGTCGACCATCCGTTCACAGAAGTAGTAGGGGAAGTCGTGCCGGCAGTAATAGCAGCGGCCGCAGACGACGTTGGCGCCCACGACGACCCGGTCGCCGACGCACAGCGGGGTCCCCTCGAAGTCCTCGTAGCGGCCGTCGCCGCCGATGGCGGCCACCGTGCCGACGTTCTCGTGCCCTTGAATGATGGGGAACGGGATCTCGCGCGGGGTCGCCGTTCCGGCGTACTGGGTGGTGTACCCTTGGTAGGTGTGCTTATCGGTCCCGCAGATCCCCGACAGTTCCATCCTCACCAGGACGCATCCCGGCGCCGGATCCGGCGCCGGGTACTCGCGCAGCTCGTACCGTCCAGCGGCCACCAACGTGGCCGCGCGAACTCGACCGGCCGTCAAGACGCACCTCGGCTCACTCGAAGATCCAGTCCTGGAGCTCCACTCCCAGGCCGGGCTCCTGGGGCACCCGCACCAGCCCGTCGTCCACGACCAGGGGCGTCTTGAGCGTCTGCTGGTAGACGGCGCTGGGAAACGCCGGCGGGTCGTGGGGGAACTCGAAGTACGAGGTGTTGGGAATCGCCGCCGCCAGGTGCAGGTTCGCCACCGTGCCCAGAGGATCGCCCCAGGTGTGGGGGGCGACGAGCACCGATGCGGCGTCGGCCATCGCCGCGAGCGCCCGGATCCGCAGCAGTCCCTCGCACAGCGTCACGTCGGGCTGCAGGATGTCGTAGCAGCCATCCAGGAGGAGCCGCTGCAGCTCGCCGAATCGCTGGTTCACCTCGCCGCCCGCCAGGGGCACCGGAGACGCCGCCCGAAGTCGCCGCAGCCCCTCGTAGTCATGGCGGGGCAACGGCTCCTCGAGCCACTCGATCCCATACTCCGCCAGCGCCTGCGCCGTCCGGAGCGCCCGATGATACGACCAGTGCGGGCCGGGATAGGGGGCGTCGTGCACATCGGTCTGGTTCGCGTCCACCATGATCGCCATCCCGTTGCCAACCGCCCGGTGGACGGCCGCGACCTGCGCCAGGTCCTCCGCCATCGACTCGTTGTGGATCCGGAGCTTGATCGCCCGGAACCCCGCATCGCGCAGCCGGCGGGCGTCGTCGGCGCGCTCCGCGGGGGTGCGGTTCTGGCCGGTCGAGGCGTAGGCCGCCACGGCATCGCGCGCGCTGCCCATCAGCCGGTAGAGGGGAAGTCCCGCCACCTTCCCCAGGATGTCCCAGAGCGCGATCTCCACGAACCACACCGCCGTCCCGAAGTACGGCCAGAGATAGCGCAGGGTGGCGGCGTGCTTTTCGATGCGGAGCGGGTCTTCGCCCACCAGGTCTCGCGCCACCCTCGCCACACACTGTTCCTCGGCGCCGAAGAACTCGTGGCCGGCGATCCCGTACACCCCGGCATCGGTGTCAATGCGCAGGTAGGCGAGCCGAATCTGCGTCTCGACCCGGCCCGGCGCCCACGCCGGATAGAAAGGCTCCGGCAGCGGAACGTTCACCTGCCGCGTACGGATCTGTGTGATGCGCATGGACCACTCCTTCGTCGAGGGCAGCCCGGCCGGGATCACGCCGCCGCCTTGGCGCGTCAGCTTCCCCGCGTCTTGGCCAGAGCTGTCTCGATCCCCGGCTTGTCCAGGACGAACTCCATCGGCCCGATCTCCCGCTCGTACACGTCGGCGGGGATCGCGTCTTTGACCCGATCTTCGAGAATGTGGTAGACGGGGAGTCCCAACGGGACTCCGGCGAGTGGACCGGCGTAGCTGGGGTCGCCCTGCGTGAGCGTCAGAGCGATCATCAGCGTGCTGCTCGCATTCGGGGTGCCCAGGAGCACGATCATCTGATCGCTCGGCCCGCCCCCCGCGAGCTGCTGAATCCGTCCCTGCTCCTCCAGGTCCATCGCGCCCGCCGACGTTCAGACAAAACACTCGGTGGCCGCGTAGACGACGCGGCCGCCGGCGCTTTCTGCGCATGCCACCAGCGCCGGAGCCGGGATCCCATCCCGTTCGCCCAGTGCGAGCACGAGCTTGTCCTTGAAATCGATCATGCCCTCTTCCTCCCTTCCGAGTCGCCTGCTGTGTTGCGTTCCACGAGCATGCTCACCCCATCCGCCAACTCGGTCATGCGTCCCAGGAACAAGCTCCCCTTCGCGACCAGCTGCACCCGGTTCAACGGCCCCCTCGTCAGGCCGGTCACGGCGTGATGCAGGTAGGCGACGGCCGAGGCGATGTGCCCCTGGGTCGGCGAGAACCCGGGCATCCCGTGAGCCTCGGCGAACGCCGACATGTCTGACCGGGCAATTTCGCCGACTTGCACCGCCAGCGCGGCGATCATCTGATAGTTGCGCGCGGGCACGTCTCCCGACCCGGCCGGTTCCGTAATATCCGGGTTGTGCAGCTCCACGGCGTACCGGTCCACGTCGCCGAGCTTGAGCCCCGCCGCCCGCAGTGGAGCCGCCGTCAGCACCTGCGCCATCTGATGCGGAGCGGTCCCGTCGGCGATCCGATGGACGGTCGCCGCGTCCAACCGCAGCACGGGGCTACGGCCATCGTCCGCCGCGACATCGATTGCCATCCCCACGATGACATCCTCCAGCACCGGATAACCGGCGGCCAGGTGGCCGCGACACTTCATCCCGAGCTTCGCCAGCGAGCCGCCCGCGACGACGATCACCCGGCGCCACACGCCGCCGGCCACGAGCGCGCCCGCCAAGAGCAGGCCGTGCAACGGACTCGCGCAGAACGCCTTAACGTCAACCGCGCCAGCCGTCCGCACCCCCGCCAGTTCGCCCATCGCTTTGGCCAGGTTGCCTCCCCCGCGCTGGTAGCGGTCCCCCACCGCCTCCTCGCCGCAGCCGATCAGATAATCGACCGGCTCGTCTCCCGCGGCCGGCAACGCCCCGCCGGACGGCCCCAGCAATCCTCGGAGCGCCAGCGCCCCGGTGACCTTCGCCGCAAGGTTCTCGAGGAGCACAGGCGCAGCCAGCGACTCGTCCTCCTCGTGCGCGGGCACGACGACACCGATCTGCCGACCGCCGCCCAGGTACAGCGGTTCGGCCCGCTGCCCCACCGCGCGACGCAGGCCGTCCGTGCTCATCGTCGAGATCCGCGTATCGCCCAGGCGCCCCGCTAACGTGGCGGCGAACTCTTCCGACACGTGTACCAGGCGCGCCCGGTCGGCTCGGACGAGCCATTCGTAGAAGCCGAGCTCGTCGATCATCGTCCCACCCGGGCCCTCCGGCCCGGCCCCGGCCACCGGCCGGAGGTGCCACGGTCGGGCGATCTCCCGCAGCGCCTCCGGGGCCAGGGTGCCCAGCAGGACTTGGTGGGGCGGATACCCCACGGCGTCTTCGAACGACCGCAGTCGCTCGCGCAGAGCGGTGCGAACGCCCTCTCCCCCCGCCGCAATCTCGCGGCGGGGCTTGGAGCCGGACAGCACCAGTCCCGGCACATGGGCCACCGCAAACCGCGCGGCACGCACGACGGGCCGCACCGGCCCTACGGTGCCAGCCGACATCGCTCGGTGCCCCGCAGTCCCCCGCGCTCAGTAGTCAAAATAGCTCTGGACCCCGAACCCGTAGTTGTCAAAGTGGCCGAAGATCGGGGAGTACGCCCCTGACAGCGCCTCGAGGTCGAGTGCGCCTCCGGCCGGGATCCGCAGATCCGGCCGCTCCTGATCGAACACCACCGTCTCGCCACCCACCACCCGGGGCATCGGCGGGAGCTCCTCCGCGGGCGCGAGCGTGCCGGTGCTCACGATTGCCCTGGCTTCGGGGACGCTGAAGAGCAGCGGCGGCTCCGACGAACCCGTTTCCGCCAGCGCAGGGGTCATGCGGACGACCTTGATGTCCGATTCGATCGTCAGAAAGGTCGTCGTGATCCCGGCCCGCTCCAGGCCCTGGATCGTCAGCATCACCTCGATCAGATCGTTTCCGCCATGGTTCCAGGTCACCAGCGCCCCCTGGGCCCCGAGCATTTGGGCGGCCTTCACCGTCTGATAGGCGCTCAGCTGCTTTTCGGCGAGCGCCCCCCACCGGGTCCGGGAGACAATCGACCCCAGCCAGGCCATGTCCCTCCCGTCACGTCGGTAGAGGGCCTCCAGCACAGGGTTGTTGACGTGGAGCCATGTGCACTTCCCGGGGTAGGTGACGACCGCATCGCCTGCGATCGCCCCGTCCAACATCTCGTTGGGGTGCACGAGGACCGGCAAGGCGTGTCGGGTATACCCGTAGATCCCGGTCCCGATCCCGGGGACCATCGACGCGTTCAGCGTGTGCACGTGCACCACCCGGGGCAAATCTCCCGCCGGCCGGCTCAGGGCGTATCGCGTTCGCTGCGGCGCCGTCTGTCCGCACAGGAGGCCGGCGAGATCGGCGGCGACGCGGTGTCCCGCCTGAAGGAGCGCCTCGTTCCACTCCGTGAGCTCGAGATCGGGGACGGTATCGATGGTCAGCACCAGGTACCGAAGCGTGCTGTACACGGTCACGGCGCCCGGCCCGGACATATCGATCAGGCTGTCGGTGGCCGCGCTGACCGTCCGGCGGATGTGCGGCAGGACCTCGGAGGCAATCAATACCCCGAACCCCGCATACCGCAGGGTCACCCCCTCCCCCACGGTCTCCACCGGATGGCCGCAGATCCCCGGGTAGGTATGCCCCGGTCCCTCGACCTTCGTGCGCGGCTCGATGATGTCCCGGACGTGGATGATCCGCGTCGGCTCGCCGGGTGCCACGACATCCACCGCCACATCTCGAATCCTGGGGTCTTCGCAGATGCGCGCCCGAACGCTCGCGGGATCGACCACGAGCCGACCGGCCGTCCATCCGGGGGGGGACCCCAGGACGACCTGCTGAACGGGGAATGATCCCAGCGTCAGTTCCATGCTCGACTTATCCGCCTCCGAATAGGGTGGGACTCTGGACGTCGATCGTGAGAGCCTGGAGTCCCCGTTCGACGAGACGCCGCCGAAGCGCGCGGTCGGCGTCCGGCGACAGCGACGGATCACCGCAGACGTGCTCGATCTTCACACCCTGCACCACGCGGTTCGCCCCGGCCTGCAGCGCGAGGGGCGGGAGCGCGCTGATCACGGCAACCGGGATCTTCCGGCGTTCGATTTCTTTGCTGATCGTTGCACCGCAACGATTGCAGGACCCTCAGGTGGCCACCAAGAGCACGCCATCCACCCGCGCGCTCCGCAACGTCTCGGCGATCTCCTCCCCGTTGCGCCGGCAGTCCATCAACCGTTGGTCGTTGCCGGTTGTCGTGCAGTAGAACTTGATCAGCCGGCCGATCCGGGCCTCGCGCTCCAATTCGCGCAGGGCGTCGAGGGGCAGCACGAAGTTCGGGTTGCCGCACGCGGCGAGATTGAAGAAGCCGCCGTGAACGCACTCGAACTCCTCGGCCGTCAGCGCCGAGCGATCCCCGATATCATACTTGGCCCAGCGGGTCTCGCTGCACCGCTTGAGGTGATCGGGGTTCCCCTTCGGGACGATCGCCCCGGTCGTCACCAGCGCAATCGTCGAGTGCGCGAGGTCCGAGAGCCCCGGCGCCGGCGCCACGGCTTCGTAGGCCTCGACCGGAATCTCGGTGAGGAACGGCTCGCCCCGCATCCGTGCGACAAGCATCGCCACGGCGCGCTCGGCCCCGCACCGCGGGCGCGGCCCGGGCCGGCGGACGCCCCTCGGGAGGTAGCCCTCTTCCTCGGCGGAACCCACCGGCAGGCGCCCGCCGAGTTTGCGCACCAAGGGCACCATCGCCGTCAGCGCCGGGGCCATGCCGGTCGCGGAGTCCCCCGTCGGCACAACGTACGCCTGCCGGTAGACCAGCAGGCCGGGGTTCTCGGGATGCATCCCCGTCACCGCCGGTATCCCCTCTTCGCCGGCAAGCCGGCACACCTCGGTGCAGGCGCGGCCGTAGCGCCCCGCCGCAAACGCCGGTCCCGCCACGATCACGTCCGGCCGGACTTCCCGGAGCCACCGGCGCACCGCCGCCGCGGCGGCCTTGAACTCCTCGTTGAAGAAGTTATCGCCGCAGACACACGTGGAAACGACCGTGCCCTCCGCTCCGAGCAGGGACTGAAACAACCGCCCCGGCCCGACCGGGACGGGGCGGACGGATGGGGGCGTCTGCGCCTGCTCCTCGCCTCCCACACCGGCGAAGAACTGATTGAGGTAGTGCCCGACCCGAAGCATGCCGCAATCCTCCGTTCCGCTCAGTCTCGCGGCAACCTCATCCTACTGGACCCCCAAAACACCGTCAACGCGTCGAGTGCGCCACGGCGATCGGCAGATCGCAGACGCACGCGAGCGCGTCGGGCCGATCCCGCCCCCCGCGGCTCCCCTCCCGCAGGGACACTCACATGTATTCCCGGCTCCCGCAGATCCCCGACATCCCGGAGCGGGGTCGAGGCAAACCGGCAGGCGCACGGTGCGCTCAGCCTTTGAGCGCCCCCGCCGTAAATCCTCGGACCAGCGAGGCGCGGAAAGCCAGCACGAACAGGATCACGGGGATCGTCATCACGACGCCCAGCGTTGCCAGCGACCCCCATTGGAGCTTCTTGTATCCGGCGGTGAAACTCATGATGGCCACCGAACCCGTCCGCGCGTGGAAACTCGTCACGATCAACGGGAAGAGGAACTCGTTCCAGTTAAAGATGAAGCTCAAGATAAACGCCGCGAGCAGCCCCGGACCGGACAGGGGCAAGATGATCCGCGTGATGATCGCCAGCAGAGACGCGCCATCCAGCGCCGCACTTTCCGTCAACTCACGGGGGATCTCGTCGAGGAACGTGCGCAACACCCAAATCGCCAGGGGGATCTCAAACCCTGTAAACAAGATGATCAGGGCCAACTGCGTATCGATGAGACCCATTCCTTTGAGCATCAACTGAATCGGGATCAGCGTCGTCACGGGCGGGAACATCCGGGGCAACAGGATCAGCAGGAAGAGCAGCGTCTTGCCCTTGAAGTCGAGGAAGCTGAACGTCAACGCTGCCAGCCCACCGAGGGTCAGCGTGCCGACCGCGCCGAGCGTTGAGGTGACGACGCTGTTCCAAATCGGCAACCCCAGCCCGCTGCCGATGAAATCCCGGTATCGCTCGAGCGTCGGCCAGAAGAGGACCTGGGATCGGTCGATCAAGATCCGCTCGGGCTTGACGGACAGCATCACCAGGTAAAGAAACGGTGGAAGCGTCCACGCGAGCACAAGCGCAATCCCCACGAGGTGCCGCCATCGCCTCCGCGCGTTCATCGCTGACCCCTCTCCAGCCGGCATGGGGGCCGGAGGCGACCCGGGATGGGCCGCCTCCGCTCGTGCCCGGTGTGGCCAACCGGCCGGACCCTCGTCATGAGTCCGCGGGGCTGAGCGCCCGGCCGTAGCTCCGCAGGTACATCCCGTAGGCGACCGCCAGCAAGGCGAGCACCACGGTGATCACCGCCGAGGCGTATCCCAGTTCGTAGAACTGAAACGCCTGGTTGTAGACGAACATGCTGACGAACTGCGTCGAGGTGCCCGGCCCGCCCCCCGTCATGACGAACACCTTATCGAGCTCCAGAAACGCGTCCATCACCCGGAGCCCGGCGGCCACCCCCACCATGCGGGCGATCTGCGGCAAGATAATGCGGCGGAACAACTGCCACGCGGATGCGCCGTCCACGCGCGCGGCCTCGAACTGGTCGCGTGGGATGACCTGCAGCGCAGCGAACAATAGCAAGGCGACGAGCGGGGCCCACTCCCACGCATCCGCGATGAGGAGCGCAAACATCGCGGTGGTGGGGGTGGCGAGCCACGGCACCTGTGGACCGTGCAGGAGCTGAACGAGATAGGGGATGGGGCCGACCGTCCGGTCGAAGAGCGTGGACCATGCCGTCCCGACCACCACCGGGGCCATGATCATCGGCAGCAAGAAGATCCCCAGCAACAGGTTTCGGCCCGGCGGGTCGGTGTCCAAGAAGAGCGCGGCCGCCAATCCGATCATCACCTCGGCGGCCGTCGCGATGAGGGCGAACTCCACGGAGAGGGACAGGGATCCCCGAAGGCCGCCATCGCGCAGGATCCGGCCGAAGTTCTCGAAATGGTTCCAGCGCGGCAGGGCATCGTAGACGATGTTGTACTGTGTCATGCTCAGCCAGAGGGTGTAGAGGGCGGGCGCCAGCCGCCAGACGACCACGTACATGACCGCCGGAAACGTCAGGAGCCAGAAGTAGAGCCGGCCTCTGCCCAGCGTCGCCCACCGCATGCCCATGCCGCGCTACCCGCCCCTCCTCACCGAGGAACCTCCGCTGCCGGGCTCGGCATGTTCCTGCTCGCTACTTGAGATAGCCGGCCCGCTTGAACAGCTCGACCTCCTTGCCCTGCGCCCCGTTCAACGCATCTTCGACGGATTGCTGGCCGGACATCGCCGCGGACAGCGCCTGCTCGTAGATATCCTGCGCCTGAATCCACTCTTTGAGCGGTGGAATGAACACCGTGTAGGGCTTCCCCTTGAGCATCAGGCTCATCGCGGCGAAGACATCAGGGTAGTCTCGGCGTACATCCGGATCGTTGACAACCGAGGTCCGCATCGGCACCAGGGCCGGGTATTCCTTCATGACCTCCTTCGTCCCCTGGGTGGACAGCGCCGCCGTCGCCAGCTTGAAGGCTTCCCCCTTGTGCTGGGTCAGCGCGTAAATCGCGAGCCCGTTCGCATCGCCGACGTTGGCGTGAGGCCGCGCCGGCACCTGGGTGGGGAGGAGGGCATAGTTGATCCGGCCGACCACCTGGGAGAGCTTCGCCATGGGAAGCACGGACAGCATGTTGTCCAGCGCGTCCATCGCCATCGCGCCGCGGCCGGATGCCATCACGCGTTCGGCCCCGCCGCCGGTCACGGTCTCGGTCCCCGGCTGCATGTACTTGTGGAGTTCGACGTAATACTTCGCCGCGGCGATGCTCTGCGGCGAGTTCGCAGTCGGCTGCATCGTCTTGGTGTTGTAGACCAGGTCGGCGCCAAACGCCACGAGAATATGCTCATAACGGTGGAAGAGGAACCCCCCGCTCTTGTTGGCCATGACGAGCCCGTAGAAATCCTGGTCGAGGGGCTTGCCGGCAAGCGTATCGCCCTTCTTGCGCGTGAAGAACTGCGCGATGTCCATCAGCTGTTTGTAGGTCTGGGGAACGGTGAGCGCGTACCCGTACTTCGTCTGAAACGCCTTCTTTTCTCCGTCATCGTTGAACAGATCACTGCGGTACCCGAGCATATAGGGTGCCGCGAGCATGGGCATGGCCCAAAGCTTCCCATTCAGCTGGAGCCCGGCCGTCGTCTCCTTGATGAAATCGTTGGGCTGGACCGCGGTTTTGTTTGCGGACGTGCTGAGGAAGTCATCAATCGGCATGATGGCCTTGGCGGCCGACAATCCCGGCACCCAGGTGTTGTAAATGTACACGTAATCCCACGTCCGCACGCCGGATTTGGAGTCGATCAAGGCCTTTTGGAACACGTTGTCCCAGGGAAGATACTCCGGCTTTATCTGGATGCCCATGGGTTTGCCGATTTCATTCGCCACCTTGACGAAGGCGATCCACTCGTCGAAGTCGGGCCCCAGGAACGTCAGAGTCGTCATCCCCGCGGCGCGCGACGGCTGGGGAGTCGATCCGACCAACACCGGCAACAGGAGGAGCACCGCGAGGAGCCCGGCGGCGATCCGGGTTCTTGGCTGACGCAACATACGCCTGACCTCCTTTATCTATTGTAGAGCGCCTGGCACATGCAAATCAGGACGAGGGTGGCTCACCACCCCCCTGGCCGCTCCCGGTCACCTCTCCCCCCCTTTCCGCGTCCTCCGACCCGCGCCCGGCGACGCCGGGGCAGCCCGACACAGCCTACACCGGCAGGTGCCAGTCCGAAAGGATCGCCCGCTGCGCGCGCAGTGCGTCCTGCACGGCCCGGATGTCCGCACGACGCGGGACCCGGCCGGTGAGGGCGCTGACCGCCGCGATGACCCCGGCGGCATGCCCCGTCGCCATGCACACCGCCTGGCCGCGGACCGAGCCCGCCGCCTCGTGAGATGCCGAGAGGGCGCGACCGGCGACGACGAGCCCGTCGACCGCCTCCGGGATCAGGCATCGGAATGGGATCCCGTACGCCCGCTCAATGCGCCGCAGGGTCACCCCATCCCCCCCGACCTGACTCCCCAGGACCTCCGCCCCGGGGCGGACGTCGTGGAGGTCGAGCGGGTAGGCCCCCCGCGCGACCGCGTCGGGAAAATCCCGACCCGCGAGCACGTCATCGAGCGTCAGGACATACTCCCCGAGAATGTGTCGGGTTTCCCGAACGCCCACCGCGTACGCGGAGTCGAGGAGCCACGCGTTCGCGAACCCCGGCACGCGGCGCCGGAGGAACTGGAACACCTCAAACATCTGCCGCTGTGTCTCCACCTCTGCCCGGCTGAGTGCGTCGGGGTCGGTGCCGTCCACGCCGTGCACCCGGGTCGCGTTAATCGTGACGACCCCCCGCACCGGGCCCGTCTCGATCCCGATGCGGTCGCGCGGCACGGTCAGCTCTCCCGCGGCCCGAGCCTCCGCCACAAGTGACGGGAACGCGTCCATCACAATCGAGGCCGCAGCCAGGTCGTCCACACTGTAGTCCCCGCCGCCCGTCCACCGCTCGGGGAGATCCATCTCCTTAGGGTGGGTGCGAAGGTAGCCCAGCATCCCTAGAACGTCCACCCCGGCGACCCGGAAGATCCGCGTCAACGGCTGCATCAGCGTGTCCGCGACGCGACCGGCGAGGAAGCGCGCGCCCGAGCGGGCCGCGACATCACCATCCCCGGTCGTGTCGACGACGACCCGCGCATGAACGACCTCCAGGCCGGCTTTGTCCGCGACGACGATCCCCCGGACACGCCCCCCGTCGGCCACGGCATCCACGCAGAAGGTGTGAAGGAGAAAGGACACCCCCGCCTCAACCAGCATGGTCAGCAGCACCTGTTGGAGAACGATCGGATCGGCGACGGCAACGGAACCGACCTGCTTGTCCGGACGATCCGCGAACGCGGCGCCGAGCGAGACCAGCCGCTCGAACAGCTCCGCCCCGATCCCCCCAAGGGCCCGTTGCCCGCGGCCATCGCTCACGCCGAGGAACGACATGCCGGTAGAGGCCATGCCGCCCAACGTTCCGTATCGATCGACGAGGAGCGTGCGGGCGCCTGCCCGCCCCGCCGCGATCGCGGCGATCGCCCCCGCGGTGCCGCCCCCGCAGACGAGTACATCGACCGCGGGCCGGATGCGGGTCTTCAGCGGCAGCACCGCTGAGGGAAGAGAATCCACCGCGCCCATCCGCCTTTAGCTCACACCATCAAGTGTCACGGGGGTCGGGCCCAGCCGGCGCAGCAGGTCGAGATCCATTCCCAGCGCGCGGAGCGTTGCCTGGACCTCGCCGACGTTCACCGCGCTCACCGCCCCGCTTGCCCGCGCGGCGTGAGCGGCCGCGGCCCCCGCGGCGATGCCGGTGGCCATCGCGCACCCCTGATTTCGCGTGTACACGTCGGCGTGGTGGTCGACCGAGATGCAACGCCCCGCGACGAGCAGGCCGTCGATCTGTTGGGGCACGAGAGACCGGTAGGGGATCTCGTAGACGAACATCCGGGCGACCATCTCTCGGGCTTCCAGATCCTGCGGCCCCCCTTCCTTGCCGTCCGGCGAGTGTCCACCTTGCTGCCTGGGATTCTGCTGATTCGCGTCGACGGCCACCACATCATCGTAGCGGCGGCCGGCGAGGATATCGTCTTCGGTCACCACGTACTCACCGCGGATCCGCCGCGTCTCGCGCACGCCGATGGTACTCGCGGAGTCCAGGATGAACGCCCGCTCGAACCCGGGGATGCGGGTGCGGGCAAAGTGGGCGAGCTGCACCATCTGGTGCCGGGTCTCGATCTCGGCCCGCGACAGATCCTCCGCCCGGGTGCCGTCCACGCCGTAGACGCGGGTGGCGTTCACGGTCAGCACGCCCCGTTCCGGCAGCACCGATTCCACCCGAAAGTAGTAGCAGTCGTCCCACAACTCGCCCCGGGCCTTGGCTTGTTCGACGAGATCGAAGAATCCGAAGATGCGGACCATGCTGCGCTCAAGGTCGAGCATGCACTGCAGCGGATCCGGCGAGAAGTCGTCCGGGTGATCCCGCACGTACTGAACCAAGCGGGGGACGTCCACCCCTCCCATCCGGAAGATCAGGGTCATCGGCCGCATCTTCCCGTCCTCCTCGCGGCCTTTGACGTACGGCGCACCCGCGCGGGCAGCGACGTCCGCATCTCCGCTCGCGTCGATCGTCACGCGGCTCAGGATCGCCTGACGGCCCGATTTATTCTCGACCACAACCCCTCGCAGCGTCGGCCCGTCCATGACCACCTCGCTCAGCAGCGTGTGGAGCACGACGCGTGTGCCGACTTCGGAGAGCATCTCCAGCGCGGTCACCTTATAGAGCTCGGGGTCGTAGGCGACAAACTCGCCGGGGACGGCGCCGCCGCGCCGGATCAGCCGGTCGAAGAGCTCGCGGATCAGGCCGCGGGAGGCCGCGTATGGCACGTAGAACAGGTTCATCATCGCCGCGGTCCCGGTCCCCCCCAGCGACCCGAACCGTTCCACCAAGAGCGGACGCGCGCCGCTGCGCCCGGCGGCAATCGCGGCCATGACGCCGGCGATCCCCCCACCGACGATGAGAACGTCCGCCTCGGATGCGACCGGAATGTCGCGCGCCGCCTCGCGCACCACCCCCGCCGCATCTATCAGGGCCGGCACGGACACCCCCCCTCCATCCTCGACCACCCCCACACTCTGCAGGTGACGGTATTCTGTCAAATCGATTTGACAACCTCCTTCATTTCCGGTAATTCTGTGGTGAGATGACCCGACGGCGAGCTCCGCAAGATCAGGCCGGGTCGACCGGCAGTGGGCAGGGCCAGCCGGCGAAGCCCAGGGCGATAGCCGGGGAAGCCTCCCCGCCCCAAGGAGGCCGCCCGGCCGATGGCAGCCATCCCAGCCGACTCCGCGATGTGGCCCGCCTCGCAGGGGTCTCCCTCCCTACCGCGTCGCAGGCGCTCAACGGGCGCGCCCGGATCAGTTCCACGACGCGACGGCGGGTGCAGCAGGCGGC
Source organism: bacterium (assembly GCA_035279545.1). Classification (GTDB taxonomy): domain Bacteria; phylum Sysuimicrobiota; class Sysuimicrobiia; order Sysuimicrobiales; family Segetimicrobiaceae; genus Segetimicrobium. The sequence continues at coordinate 20,206 of DATEHM010000010.1, forward strand.
CCGCCAACTGCACTACACACCCAACGCCGCGGCCCGGCGGCTCATCCTGGGCCGGTCTGATTCCGTCGCCATCGTGCCGGGCCTAAACATGACCGGCATCTTTTCCGACCTGTTCTACCGGGCCGTGCTGACGGGGGTGGGGAGCATCTTCGAGCGCGCAGGCTATCGGATGCTGATCGCACCGCCGCTCCGCCCCGGCGAGGAGGCGCCGCAGTTTGTGCAGATGGCGCAGGGGCGCGAGATCGACGGGGTCATCGTCGTCGGGGTGGTGGATCGCCGGTGGATCCTCGAAGCGATCGATACGGGCGTGCCGGTGGTGCTGCTGGATAACGACGTTCCCGATCTTCCCGTCCCCGCCGTGGTGAACGACAACGCCGGAGGCGCGTACGCGGCGACGCGGCACCTGGCCCGGCTCGGGCACACCCGGATCGCCTTTCTGGGGGCCGCCGTGGACTACGCGTTCGGAGGCGAGACGCACTGGGGGTACGCCCGGGCCCTCCGGGACGCCGGCGTCCCCCGCGACCCCGAACTGGAGATCCTCGTGCGGATCGACGCCGACGAGGCCCGCCGGCAGGCCGGGGCGTTCTTCACGCTGCCCCAACCACCGACGGCCGTCTTCGCCGTCACGGACGTCCTGGCCCTCGGCGTCATCAGCGCCGCGCGTGAACGAGGCCTGCAAATCCCCCGCGACCTGTCCGTCGTCGGGATGGACGACATCGAGCTCGCCGCCATGACGGACCCCGCGTTGACCACCGTCCGCGTCCCCAAAGAAAAAATGGGGCGGCGGGCCGCCCGGATCTTGCTCGATCTCATCGGGGGCCGGGAGGCCGAGCAGAAGACCACCGTGTTTCCGAATACGCTGATCGATAGAGGCACGACGGGAGGATACCATGAAAGACGCAGCGGATAGGCTGGCCGTGGACGGCGGGACGCCGGTGCGGAGCGCGCCGCTCCTCCCCGGCTACCCGGGGGGGCTGCTGATCGGCGCAGAGGAAAAGGCGGCGGTGATGGAAGTGCTCGACAGCCAAAGCCTGTTCCGCCACTATGGCCCCAAACCGCTCCACAAGGTCGTGGAGTTCGAGCGGGCGTTTGCGCAGGCGATGGGCGCCCGGCACGCCGTGGGGGTCACCTCCGGGACGGCGGCGCTGATGACGGCGCTGGCGGCCCTGGGGGCGGGCCCCGGCGACGAAGTGGTCGTGCCCACCTACACGTGGGTGGCCACGATCAACGCGGTGGTGGCCCTCGGCGCCGTCCCCGTGTTCGTCGACGTCGACGACACGCTAACGATGGATCCTGCCAAGGTCGAGGCGGCCATCACGCCGCGCACCAAAGTCGTCCTGCCGGTGCACATGCGGGGGTGCGGCGCCGACATGGCCCCCATCCTCGCCGCCGCCGCCAGACACCACGTGCACGTGGTGGAGGACACGGCGCAGGCGGTCGGCGGACGGTACCGGGGGCGCCCGTTGGGGACCTGGGGCACGTTCGGCGCGTACAGCCTGCAGTACCATAAAGTCATCACCACCGGGGAGGGCGGCATGGTGGTGACCAACGACCCCGCACTGTGGGAGCGGGCCGTGCGCTACCACGATCAAGGTTCCGTGCGGATGGAAGAGCTCGATGAGACAATCCCCGCGGGGAATCCGCTGATGATCGGCGTCAATTTCCGGATGAATGAGATCACCGGCGCGATCGGCCTCGTCCAACTCCGCCGGATGGATTGGATCATCGGACGGATGCGGGCGCACAAGGCGGCGATCGTCGACGGCCTCACCGGCACATCGGGGGTCACCATCCGGCGCATCCCGGATCCCGAGGGGGACACCGGCGCCACCCTCATCTTCCTGCTCCCGGCCGCGGACGCCGCCGGGCGGTTCAGCGGCGCCCTGGCGGCGGAGGGCATCCGCAACATGGTGGCATGGGACAGCGGCCAGCACGTTTACCACCACTTCGACCAGATCATCGAGCGGCGGATGTTTGCCGAACGGCACTGCGCGTGGGAGTGCCCGTACTACACGGGGAAGGCCCGCCTGGAGAAGGGGATGTTCCCGCAGTCCGACGACCTGCTGCGGCGGGCGATTCACATCGACCTGCACCCGCTGATGACGGAGCGCGACGAAGCCGACATCGTCCGCGCGGTGCGCAAGGTCGCGGCCGCGGCGCCGTAGGTGCCCCCGGTGCCCGCCCCGCTTGGCGTTGGCCTGCTGGGGTACGGCGGGGTGGCCCGCGCGCACCTCAACGGGGTACGGCGCCACGCCGAGGTCTTTCCGGACGCCCCGGCCACCGCGCGGGTCGTGGTCCTTGCCGGGCGGAACCCCGCGCGGGTGGCCGCGGCCGCCCGACGGTTCCGCATCCCCCGCTGGACGACCGACTGGCGAACCCTCATCGACGACCCTGCGGTCGATGTGCTCATCAACGCCGCCCCCAACGACGTCCACGCGGCGCCCTGCATCGCGGCGCTGCAAACGGGGAAGGCCGTCCTCTGCGAGAAGCCCTTGGCCCGATCCACCCAAGAGGCGGCGGCGATGGCGCGCACCGCCCGGGTGTCGGGCCGGGTGGCGATGGCCGGATTCAACTACCGCTTCGTCCCGGCCGTGCTTTTCGCCCGGCGGCTCATCGCCGAGCGGCGCCTCGGCCGGATCTACCACTTCCGGGGGCGGTACAGCGATGACTCGCTGCTCGATCCCACCACCGGCTACGGATGGCGCCACGACCGAACGGCGGCCGGGAGCGGGGTCATCGGCGATCTGGCATCGCACGTGATCGACCTGGCACACTTCCTGGTCGGCCCCATCGGCGCGGTCAGCGCCGCCGTGCGGACCTACGTCGGGACGCGCCGCTCCGGCCGCACGCCACGGCGGGTGACCGTCGAGGACGCCATGGTGGCGACGCTGGAATTCGAAAACGGGGCCATCGGCACACTGGAGGCCAGCGGGATGTGCCCCGGCCGGAAAAACCTCCTGACCTTTGAGGTCAACGGCGATCGGGGAACGGTGGCGTTCGATTTGGAGCGGCTCAACGAACTCCGCGTCTTCCACGGCGACGGACGGGCGCTCGGCCTGGCGGACGTCCTCGTCACGGGGCCGGGTCACCCCTACGGGAATCGTTGGTGGCCGGCCGGCCACATCCTCGGCTGGGAGCACACCTTTGTCCACCAATTCGAAGAGTTCGTCCGCCGCGCCGCGGGGAGCGCGGGGGATCGCGTCGGGGCGACGTTCGCCGACGGCCTGGCCGCCGCACGGGTCTGCGATGCGCTGCTCGT
>DATEHM010000011.1:0-13339 GCA_035279545.1 bacterium
TTGCCGCGCGTCTCTGGCGCGGGGATCCCAGCCTCTGGACGTCCGATCCGCGGGTCGCCTCGGACATTCGCGGGGCGCTCGGCTGGCTGCACGTGGCCGAGAAGATGGAAGAGGCGCTGGACGCCCTCGCCGCCTTCGCCGCGGAGGTGCGCGCCGCCGGGATCCGCCGCGTGGTGCACATGGGAATGGGGGGGAGCAGCCTGGCGCCCCTCGTGTTTCAGCGGACGCTGCCCGCGGGGACGGGCGGCCTCCCGCTGACCGTGCTCGACACCACGGACCCGGCGACGATCCTCGCGGTGGAGCGGGCGGCGCCGTTGGCCGAAACCCTGTTCATCGTCGCCAGCAAGTCGGGGACCACCGCCGAGCCCGCGGCGTTCGGGGAGTACTTTTACGCGAAGCTCCGGACGCTCAAGGGAGATCGGGCCGGAGAGCACTTCGTCGCCATCACCGATCCCGAGACCCCGTTGGCGGCGGAGGGGCAGCGGCGCCGGTACCGTCGGGTGTTCCTCAACTTTCCCGACATCGGCGGCCGGTACTCGGCGCTGTCGTACTTCGGCCTGGTGCCCGCCACGCTCGCGGGGGTCGATATCGCCGGGGTGCTCGATCGGGCGCTGCACATGGCCCACGCCTGCGCCTCGTGCGTCCGCTCCCGCGACAACCCCGGGGTGGCGCTCGGCGCCGCCCTGGGCGAACTGGCCCGGCGCGGCCGGGACAAGGTCACCCTGCTCGTCGCCGAGCCGATCGGCACGCTCGGGATGTGGCTCGAGCAGCTCATGGCCGAGAGCACGGGCAAGGCTGGGACCGGGTTGTTGCCGGTGGCCGATGAGCCGGTGGGGGATCCGGCGGTCTACGGAGAGGACCGGGTGTTCGCGCACCTCCGGCTCGACCGGGCAGACGACGGTGCGCTTGAGCGAGGCATCGATGCGCTGCGCCGCGCCGGGCACCCCGTGGTGACCATGCAGCTGGACGATCCGCTCGATCTGGGCCAGGAGTTTTTCCGCTGGGAGATCGCCACCGCGACCGCCGGCGCGATCCTGGGCATCAACGCCTTCGATCAGCCCAATGTGCAGGAAAGCAAGGACAACACCAACCGCCTGCTCGACGCCTTCCGCAAGGACGGCCGGCTGCCCGAGGAGACGCCGGCGCTCGTGGAAGACCCCCTCCGCGTCTACGGCGACCGCGCGGAGGGGACCGTCGCGGCGACGCTCGGCCAGTTTCTCGCCCCGGCGCGGGCGGGGGACTACCTGGCGATGATGGCCTACCTGACGGAGGAGCCCGCGACCGACCTGGCGCTCCGGTCGATCCGCCGGCGCCTGCGGGACGGCACGCGGTTGGCCACCACCCTCGGGTACGGCCCCCGATTCCTGCACTCCACCGGGCAGTACCACAAGGGGGGACCCGCCACCGGGCTCTTCCTCCAACTCACGGCCGACGACCTGGTCGACGCCCCCGTGCCGGGGGCGCCGTACACCTTTGGGATCTTCAAACGCGCGCAGGCGCTGGGGGACCTGGAGGCGCTGCGCAAGCACGGCCGCCGCGTGATCCGCATCCACCTGGGAGGCGATGTGCGCGGCGGGCTGGGGGCGCTCGAGGACGCCGTCGCCTCCGCCGTGGCGGGCCTGAAGCGGTGACGCCGCCGATCACCGCGCTGTTCCTCGACATCGGAGGGGTCCTGCTCACCAACGGGTGGGACGGGGGGATGCGCAGGCGCGCGGCGGACCGGTTCGGGCTGGACCCGGCCGAGATGGAGCGGCGCCACCGTCTCGCCGTTGACGCCTTCGAAGCGGGGAGGTTGAGCCTTGACGACTACCTGGCCCGGCTGGTGTTCGATGCGGAGCGCCCGTTCACGCCCGCGGATTTCAAGGCGGTCATGTTCGCCCAATCCCAGCCGTTCCCCGAGATGATCGCGCTGATGGAGGGGCTCAAAGCCGCCCACCGCCTGCGGGTGATCGCGGTCAACAACGAGGGCCGCGAGTTGAACGTGCATCGCATCGGCACGTTCCGGCTCGCGGAGCTGATTGACGCCTTCCTTTCCTCGTGCTTCGTCCATCTGCGTAAGCCCGATCCGGAGATCTTCCGGCTGGCCCTCGACGTCGCCCAGACACCGGCCGCGCAAATCGCATACGTCGACGACCGGGCGCCGTACGTTGAGGCGGCGGAGAGGTTCGGCATCCGCGGGGTGCATCACACCGGGTACGCGTCCACGCGGGCGGCCCTCGCCGGGCTCGGGCTGGCGCCGGCGGGCTAGGGGGAGCGGACGATGGACGCACGGGAATGCGAGGTGGGGGTGGTCGGGCTCGGCGTGATGGGCCGCAACCTGCTGCTGAACATGGCCGATCACGGCATTCCCGTCGCCGGCTACGACAAGGACCCGGCCCAGGGCGAGGCGCTGCGCCGCGAGGCCGCGGACCGGTCGGTCGCGGCGACGGCCACGGTGGAGGAGTTCACGTCGATGCTGCGCCCCCCGCGGGCGGCGTTGCTGCTCGTGCCGGCGGGCCCCCCCGTCGATGCGGTCATCCGGGCCCTCTTGCCGTCTCTCGCCGCGGGGGACCTGATCGTCGACGGGGGCAACTCGTTGTTCAAGGACACGGACCTCCGCGGCCGGGCCCTGGCCGCGCGCCGGATCGCCTTCCTGGGGATGGGCATCTCCGGCGGGGAGGAGGGGGCGCGGCACGGGCCCAGCCTGATGCCCGGCGGCTCCCCGGAGGCGTACGCGCGGATTCGGCCGGTCGTGGAGGCGATCGCCGCCCGCGTGGACGGCGAGCCGTGCGTGACGTACCTCGGCCCGGGGTCGGCGGGGCACTACGTGAAGATGGTGCACAACGGGATTGAGTACGGGTTGATGCAGCTGATCGCCGAGAGCTACGACCTGATGAAGCGCGGGTTGGGTCTGTCCGACGACGAGCTGTGCGAGGTGTACGAGGGCTGGGGCCGTTCGGAACTCGCCGGCTTCCTGATCGAGATCACCGCGCAGATCTTCCGGCGGGTCGACGATCGCACCGGCAAGCGGCTCGTCGACGTGATCCTGGATGAGGCGAAGCAGAAGGGGACCGGGATGTGGACGTCTCAAAACGCGATGGAGCTGGGGACGCCGGTCCCCACGATCGATGCGGCGGTGTCCGCCCGAGCGCTCTCCGGGCTCGAGCCGGAGCGGGTGGAGGCGGCCCGCACGCTGGCCGGCCCCGCGGCGGCGGGGCTGGGGGAGCGGGCGGAGATGCTGGCGAGTCTGCGACACGCGCTCTACGCCGGGATGATCATCACCTTCGCGCAGGGGATGGCTCTGCTGCGGCAGGCGTCCGGCGCCTACGGCTACCACCTGGCCCTCGGCGAGGTGGCGACGATCTGGCGCGGAGGCTGCATCATTCGCGCCGCCCTCCTCGAGAAGATCCGGGCGGCCTACCGGGCGCGGCCCGACCTGCCCAATTTGCTCGTCGACCCCGCCCTCGCCCGGGAGGTCATCATGCGCCAGCGGGACCTGCGGACGATCGTCTGCCGCGGAGCGGGCGCGGGGATCCCCCTCCCGGGGCTAGCGGCGTCGCTCGCCTATTTCGACGGATACCGCAGCGCCTGGCTGCCCGCGAACCTGATCCAGGCGCAGCGCGACTTCTTCGGCGCGCACACCTACGAGCGGGCGGATGCGCCGGGGGTCTTCCACACCGAGTGGCGCCATGACTGAGGCGGGCGACGGGGGCATCGGGCTGTGTCCCGATCCGACGATCCTGGTGATTTTTGGCGGCGGGGGCGACCTGACCTGGCGCAAGCTGGTGCCGGCGCTCTACGATATGCTGCTCGACCGGTGGCTCCCCGAGCGCTTCGCCGTGATCGGCGTGGGGCGGAAGCGGATGGAGGACGACGAGTTCCGCGCCCGGCTGCGCCAGGGGGTGGACCAGTTCTCTCGGCGGGGACGCGCCGCGGACGACCAGTGGGCGCGCTTCGCCGCCGGGCTGACCTTCCACTCCGTCGACTTCGCAAACCGCCGGGTCTACGCGGAACTCGCCAAGCGGCTGGCGGCGCAGGAGCGCGCCTGGGGCGGGCCGGCGGTCCGGGTCTTCTACTTGGCCACGCCGCCCGACGCGGTCGCCGCGATCGCCGGGGGCCTCGGCGCCGCCGGGCTCTCGCGTGACCCCGGGGTGGCGAGGATCGTCGTGGAGAAGCCCTTCGGGCACGATCTGGCGTCGGCCCGCGCGCTGAACCGCACCCTGGGGGGGACGTTTCGCGAATCCCAGGTCTTCCGCATCGATCACTATCTCGGGAAGGAGACGGTGCAGAACATCCTCGCCTTCCGGTTCGCCAACGCCCTCTTCGAGCCGGTGTGGAACCGCCGCTACGTCGATCACGTCCAGGTCACCGTGGCGGAGACCGTGGGGGTGGAGCGGCGGGGGAGCTACTACGAGGGCGCAGGGGCGCTGCGCGACATGATCCAAAACCACCTCTTGCAGGTGCTGTGTCTCATCGCCATGGAGCCCCCGATCCGGTTTGAGGCCGACGAGATCCGCAGCAAGAAGGTCGATGTGCTGCACGCGATCCGCCCGATCGCCCCCGGCGACGTGGCGCGGTGCGCGGTGCGCGGCCAGTACGGGGCGGGGCAGGTGGGGGGGACAGCGGCGCCGGCGTATCGCGCCGAGCCGGGCGTCGCGGCGGCGTCGGGAACCGAGACGTTCGCCGCCGTGCGGTTCTGGGTGGACAACTGGCGGTGGCAGGGGGTGCCCTTCTACCTGCGGACCGGCAAACGGCTTCCGGCGAAGGTGTCGGAGGTGTCGATGCTGTTTCGGCCCGTGCCCCACCAGGCGTTCTCCCCCAGCGCCGTGGAACATTGGGAGCCCAACCGGCTGATCGTGCGCATTCAACCCGACGAGGGGATCGTGGTGCGCTTCCAGGCCAAGCACCCGGGACCCGTCATGCACCTGGATCCGGTGGACATGCTCTTCTCGTACCGCCTGGCCTTCCGGGATTCGTCGCCGGAGGCATACGAAACCCTGCTGCTCGACGTGATGCGCGGCGACCAGACGCTGTTCATGCGCGACGACCAGGTGGAGGCGGCCTGGGCGGCCGTGATGCCGGTCCTCGAAGCCTGGCGGTCGGCCCCGCCGTCAGAGTTTCCCAACTACGCGGCGGGGAGTTGGGGGCCGGAGGCCGCCGAGGCGCTGCTGGCGCGCGACGGGCGTCGGTGGATGCTGCCGACGGCGCTCGAGGCCCCGCACGACCGCGATCACCTCGGAGGGCGGGCGCACTGCCCCGACCAGCCGCCTACCCCCCGTGGATGAAGGACGGGTACAGGGTCATCCCGCCGTCGACGAACACCGTGGTGCCGGTCAGGTAGGCCGCGACGTCTGAGACGAGTACCACCGCGATGCGGGCGAGCTCCTCCGGCTGGCCCAACCGGCCCATCGGGATCTTCGTCAGCAGATCGGCCAGGCTCTTGGGATCCCCCCACACGTCCTGGTTGATGGGGGTCTGCACCGCCCCGGGGGCGAGGGCCAGGACGCGCACGCCCCGCGGCGCGGCCTCCTGCGCCAGCGTCTTGGTCAGCATGCTCAGCCCGGCCTTGCTCGCGGTGTAGGCGCTGTAGCCGCTCCAGGGAATCGTCTCATGGACCGACGTGACGTTCAGGATCGCCCCCCGCCCCTGCGGGATCATCCGCCGGAGGGCCTCGCGCGCGCAGTGGTACGCGCCGACGAGGTTGACGTCCAACACCCGACGCCAGACGTCGGGCTGGCTGTCCCACCCCATGGCGCGCCCCCCGTCCAACCCGGCGTTGTTGATGAGGATGTCCACGCCGCCCCAGGCCCGGTCGAGCTCGCCGAACATCTGGGCGACCTGGGCGGCGTCCGAGATGTCGGCGCGGAGGGGCAGGCCCTCCCAGTTCCGCGCCTTCATCTCCGCGATCAGGGCGTCGGTGGCCTCGGGATGGACGACGTAGTTGATCCCGACCCGGGCGCCGGCCTCGGCGAGCGCCAGGACCATCGCCCGCCCGATTCCCGAGTTCCCCCCCGTGACCAAGGCACGTCTGCGACTGAGCTGGATCTCCATGCGGACACCTCCGGTTTCGGTCCGACATCGACACGGCACCGGCTACCTTCCACGGCGGACCGGCGGGGCCCCTCCGGCGTGCCCGCGTGCGGGTCCGTTGCTTGACACACTTGGGCGCCGGGCGCATGATGAGGCCATGGAGTTGTTTAAGCAGAGCGCCGCCGGGGACCTCGCGCGGCACGCTCCGCTTGCGGCGCGCATGCGGCCGCGGAGCCTGGAAGAGGTGGTGGGGCAGCTGCACCTCCTCGGGGCGGGACATCTACTGCGGCACACCATCGAGCAGGACGCGTTGACCTCGGTGATCCTGTACGGGCCGCCGGGGACCGGAAAGACCTCGATCGCCCACGTCATCGCGCAGGCCACCCGCGCGCACTTCGAGACGATCAACGCGGTGACGGCCGGCGTCGCCGATCTCCGGCGGTTGATCGAGGAGGCGCGCGACCGGCGCGCGCTCTACGCGAAGCGGACGATCCTGTTCATCGACGAGATCCACCGGTTCAACAAGCTCCAGCAGGATGCGCTGCTGCCGTGCGTCGAGGACGGCACGGTGACGCTGATCGGCGCCACCACCGAAAATCCGTTCTTCGAGGTCACCTCCACGCTGGTCTCTCGGTCGCGGGTGTTCGTCCTGGAGCCGCTCGCCGTGGAGGACCTCGTCGAGATCCTGTCGCGCGCGATGTCCGATCCGCGGGGCCTCGGGCCCGACCGGATCGACCTGCCGGCGGAGAGCGCACGGTACATCGCCGGGGTGGCGAACGGGGACGCCCGGGTGGCGCTGAACATCCTGGAGGTGGCGGCGCTGGCGGCGCCGGCGGGGGCCGATGGCGTGCGGAGGATCACACGCGAGATCGCGGAGGAAGCGGGCCAGCGGCGGGCGCTGCTGTACGACCGCGACGGGGACGCGCACTTCGATATGACCTCCGCGTTCATCAAGAGCATCCGCGGGTCCGATCCCGACGCCGCCGTCTACTGGCTGGCTCGGATGCTGGCGGCGGGCGAAGACCCGCGGTACGTGGCGCGCCGGATGGTGGTGCACGCCGCCGAGGACATCGGGCTGGCCGACCCGCAGGCGCTGGTCGTGGCCGTGGCGGCGGCGCACGCGGTGGAGTTCGTGGGCCTTCCCGAGGCGCGAATTCCGATGGCGGAGGCGGCGATCTATCTGGCCGCGGCGCCCAAGAGCAACGCCACGATGACGGCGATCTCGCGGGCGTGGCACGACGTGGAACATGAGGAGGCGCGGGCGGTGCCGCGGCATCTGCGCGATGCGAGCTACCCGGGGGCGGCCCGGTTGGGCCACGGCGGCGGGTATCGGTACCCGCACGATTCGCCGGGCGCATTCGTCCCCCAGCAGTACCTGCCGGACAACGTCCGCGATCGCCTCTATTACGAGCCGACGGAGGCGGGGCAGGAAGGCGACGTTCGCCGGCGGCTCCGGACGTGGTGGGGCGGCATGAAGCGCTACGCCCCGTAAAGGGGGGGCCCGAGGGTCGATGGCACGACTGGCCGTGGCGATGAGCGGCGGGGTGGACAGTGCGGTGGCGGCCGCGCTGCTGGTCGGCCATGGGCACGACGCGGTGGGGATCACCATGAACCTCTGGCCGACCTGGGTGCCGCGGACCGCAGAGGGCTCCGGGTGTTGCGGTCTGGGGGCGATCGACGACGCGCGGGCGGCGGCGCGGACGCTCGGCATCCGCCACTATGTGCTCAACCTCCGCGAAGAGTTTGAGCGGGAGGTCATCGGCTACTTCACCGCGGAGTACGCCCGCGGGCGCACGCCCAACCCCTGCATCGCGTGCAACAAAGCGATCAAGTTCGACCTGTTGCTGCACCGGGCGCGCGCGCTGGGGATGGACGGCCTCGCCACCGGTCACTACGCGCGGACCGATCGGGGCCCGGACGGCCGGGTCCGCCTGCTCCGGGCGGTGGACCGTCACAAGGACCAGTCGTACGTCCTGGCGGGGCTCACCCAGTCCCAGCTCGCCCACGTCAGGTTCCCGGTGGGGACCCACACCAAGCCCCAGATCCGGGAGATCGCCCGCGGCCTGGGGTTGGGTGTCGCCGACAAACCCGACAGCCAGGAGATCTGCTTCGTGCCGGGAGGCGATTACGCGGTGGTCGTGGAACGCTTCGAGCCGCAGGCCCTGCGGCCGGGACCGATCTACGACCTCGACGGGCGGCTTCTCGGCGAGCATCGCGGGGTCGCGCGCTACACGCTCGGCCAGCGCCGCGGGCTCGGCCTCGCCGGCGGCAGCGCCTGGTACGTGGTGCGAATCGATCCCGAACGCAACGCCGTGATCGTGGGGGATGCCGGGGCGATGCGGTGCCCCGAGCTGCTGGCCGGCGACATCAACTGGGTCGCCATCCCCGGGCTGGTCGCGCCGCGGACCGCGACGGTCCGCATCCGGCACGCCTCCGCGGACATCCCGGCGGTCATCGCCCCGGCGCGCGGCGGGGCCGTTGCCGTGCGGTTCGAGACGTGGCCTCGCGCGGCGGCCCCCGGTCAGGCGATCGCCTTCTACGATGGAGACGTGGTCCTGGGCGGTGGGGTGATCGAAGAAGTGGAGATCGGTGGGGCGGCGCCGGCCGGGGACCGGATCCTGGCGGGCCGGACCGCCGTCCTGTCCGGCGCGCGTAGCGGGAATCATACCGCGGGTGAGGGAGGGGATGAATGTCCACCGTCGCCACCGTGAGTCTGGTCGTGATCGCCGCTACCTGCGTCATCGCCGTGGCGGCCTTTGTCGTCTTCCTGGCGCTGCTCTGGCGGGTCGTGGCGCGCGTCGATGCGATCCTCACGCTGATCCAGCGGGCGCTGCCCGGAATGGTGACCGACGCCCGGCGGATCCTCACCCGGGTCGACCGGGAGATCCTGGATGAGGTGGTGCGGGACCTCGAGCGCGTCAGTGCCGTGGTCGGATCTGGGGTAAATACCCTTGAGCACGTGCAGCAGACCGTCCGTCGGGTCGCTCAGGACGTGATCCTCCCGCCGATGGCCACCGCCGCCGGCCTGCTGTCGGCCCTCCGCGAGGGCCTGCAGTGGTTCCGCCCCAGCGGAGACGGGAGCCGGCGGTAACGGAGAACGCGGGCACAAGCCCAAGGAGGGATGTGCGATGGAAGAGCCCAGGGATTTTCTGTCGGGATTGATCGTGGGAGGGTTAATCGGCGCCGCCCTCGGGTTACTGTTCGCCCCCGAGGCGGGGGAGAAGACGCGCGAACGGCTCCGCAGGCAGTCCGAGGAGTTGCGGGACCGGGCCCGCGACCAGGCGGACCGGGTGGCCGATCGTGTCGCCACCACGGCGGGCGAGGTCGCCGAGCGCGTGCGCGAGCGCGCGGACGAGTTCGCCTCGCGGGCGCGGAGCACCGCGGAAGAGGCGATCCACCGCGGCCGCACCGTATTCGAGGAGAAGTCCGACCGCCTGCGGCGCGCCTACGGCGAGGGGCGCGACGCCGTGCCGGGCTGGTCGCCGGAGTCCTCCGGCAGGCCCGAAGGCTCGGAGGGGTAGGGTGCCGGGGCGGAGGCGCACGGGGCAGGCGGCGGAGATGGTCGGGGTCACGATCCCGGCGAAACCCGACTTTGTCAGCGTGGCCCGGTTGACCGCGGCGACGGTGGCGGCGCGGCAGGCGTTCTCCTACGACGAGATCGAGGATTTGAAGATCGCGATCTCGGAGGCGTGCAACGCGCTGATCCTCGCGGGGACGTCGGGATCCCCGCTCGCCCTCCGCTTCGGACTGGAAGGCGCGACGCTTGAGATCCGCATCGAGACCGACGGCCCCGGGGTGGAGCTCCATCCCTCCCCGGGGCCCGATAAGGCGCCCCTGGACGAGGGTCGCCTGGGAGTGTTCCTGATGCAGTGCCTGGTCGACGAAGTCGACGCGCGTCGGACCGCGCAGGGAAAGGCGGAGCTCCGGCTCGTCAAGCGACGGCAGCGGTAATGACGGCTCGCCCACGCGCTCGACGCCCGCTCCCGCGGTCGGAGGTCCGCGCGCTCTTCCAGCGACTTCGCCGGGGCGGGGATCCCGCGGCGCGCGAAGCGCTCATTTTGGGCCACGAGAGCCTGGCGGTCTATCTGGCCAGGAAGTTCGGCGATCGCGGAGAGCCGCTGGAGGATCTCATCCAGGTTGCCCAAATCGGCCTGATCAAGGCGATCGACCGGTACGATCTCAGCCGGGGAATCGAGTTCACCACGTACGTCACGCCGACGATCGTCGGCGAGATCAAGCGGTACTTTCGGGATAAACTGTGGTCGATTCGGGTGCCGCGGCGGCTGCGGGAGGTGAACTACGCGCTGATGCGCGCCGTCGACGAACTGTCCCAGCGCCTCGGCCGTTCGCCCACGATCGCCGAGCTCGCCGACCAGACCGGGGTCCCGTTCGAGATCGCCCTCGAGGCGCTCGAAGCCGGGCGCGCGTACGCCCCCGCCTCCCTGGACGCGGAGACCGCCGAAGAGGGCGGGGATCACAGCGTCCCCCTGAGCGAGATGGTGGGCGGGGAGGACGATTCCCTCGAGCGTCTGGAGGATCGGGCCACGCTGGAGTGGGCCCTGCGCAAGCTGCCCGACCGTCATCAGCACATCGTGCGCCTGCGGTTCTTTGACCGGCTCTCGCAGGCCGAGATCGCCCGCCAACTCGGCATCTCGCAGATGCACGTGTCGCGCTTGCAGCGAGAGGCCCTCGCCCAGTTGCGCGCCCTCGTCGCCGACCAGCCCGCCGACGGCCCCACCTAGCGTAGGGGGAAATCCCGGCGTGGAGCATGACGCGTGAATAACGGCGGAGCACCTCCTCCGGAGCGGTCCGCACCCGGCGGCGAGATGCGGTCGTCGGCAGTCACGGCGATCGTCCATGGCCAGCTTCCACTCGGCGGCTGAGATCGTTCGGCGCCTGAAGGCGGCCGGGTTTGAGACCTACCTCGCCGGCGGCTGCGTGCGCGACCGCCTGCTGGACCGCGATCCGGCCGACTACGACATCGCCACCGCCGCCACCCCCGAACAGGTGCGCCGGCTCTTCGATCGCATCGTCGACGTCGGCGCAGCCTTCGGCGTGATCCGGGTCCTCGCGGACGACGGCGAGTACGAGGTGGCGACGTTTCGCGCCGAGGGGCCCTACCTCGACGGCCGGCACCCCGCCTCGGTCCGCTACGCCACCGCCCGGGAAGACGTGGCGCGACGCGACTTCACGGTCAACGGCCTTCTCTGCGATCCCGAGGCGGACGAGGTGCTCGATTACGTCAGCGGGCGCCGGGATCTGGCCGCCCGGCAGATCCGGACGATCGGCGCCCCGATGGCCCGGTTCGCCGAGGACCGCCTGCGCCTGCTCCGGGCCGTGCGGCTGGCGGCCGAACTGGGGTTTGAGATCGCCCCCGAGACGGGGGCGGCGCTGCGGCGGCTCGCGCGGGGGATCGCCGATGTGAGCCCCGAGCGGATTCGCGACGAGGTGATCCGGATTGTCACCGGGCCCGATCCCCGGCGGGCGCTCGGCCTTCTCCACGAGACCGGCCTGCTCGACGTCATCCTGCCCGAGGTCGCCAGCGAGGTTGGGGTGCCGCAGCCCGCGGAGTTCCACCCCGAGGGGGATGTGTTCACGCACACCGGCCTGGCCATGGCCCAGCTGCGCGCTCCATCGGTGACCTTGGCGATGGCCACCCTGCTGCACGATGTGGGAAAGCCTCCCACGCTGGTGCGGGCGGACCGGATCCGATTCTCCCGGCACGACGAGGTGGGGGCCGCGCTCGCCCGCGCCGCCCTGGAGCGACTCCGGTTCTCCCGCCGCGCCACCGACCGGATCGTCGCGCTGGTCGGCCGGCACATGGTCTTCAAGGACGTCATGCAGATGCGCGCCTCGCGGCTCCGCCGGCTCGTGGCGGACGAGGCCTTCCCGGAGTTGTTGGAGCTCCACCGGGCCGACTGCGCGGCGAGCCACGGGGACCTGTCGACCTACGAGTGGATGCGGGCATTCGTCGAGCGCTTGGCCGGGGAGCCCCCGCTCCCCCCGCCGTTGATCACGGGGACGGACATCCTGGCGTTGGGGCTTCCCGCGGGCCCCCGCGTGGGGGGGATCCTGCGCATCGTCGAAAACGCCCGGCTCGATGGCGAGATCCGCACCCGCGAGCAGGCGTTGGCGCTGGCGCGGCGACTCGCCTCGGAGGCGGGACCGCCCGCCAGCGGGGCCGTCGGGGAGGGATCGACCTCGACCCGCTGATCCGTTTCAGATGCGGGCTGCAGAGGAAATCGCGCGGGGAAGGTCGAACTGCGCCAGTGGTACGGGCGTGCACGGATGCCGTTGCGCGCTGGTACGCGCAGCGGGCTAGTCGTGGGGAGGGATCCTGTGGACGACGAAACGAAACCCACGGCGCGCCTGATCGCCCTGGTCAACCAAAAGGGCGGGTGCGGCAAGACGACCACGGCGGTGAACTTGGCTGCCTGCCTCGCCGTCAGCAAGCGGCGGGTGCTGCTGATCGACCTCGATCCGCAAGCCAACGCCACGGTGAGCCTGGGGGTCGATCCGGGTCAGGTCACCAAGACGATCTATCACGTCCTCGTCGACGATGCGATCGACGGCGGCGCGGCGGTCGACCTGGCGAGCGTGGTCGTCCCCTCCAACGTGCCGAACCTCGATGTCGCCCCGTCCTCGATCGACCTGGCCGCCGCGGAGCTGGAGTTGTCGGCCCGCATCGGGCGGGAGAAATCGCTGCGGAAGAAGATCCTCCCGCTCCGAGACCGGTATCAGTACATCATCATCGACACCCCCCCGTCGTTGGGGCTGCTCACCCTGAATGCCCTGGTGGCGTGTGAGGAGGTGATCATCCCGATCCAGACGCACTACTACGCGCTGCTGGGGATGCGCCAACTGCTCCGCACCCTCAAGGTCGTCCGAGAGGAAGTCGGCCACCAGATTGAGATCGCCGGGGTCGTCCCGACGATGTACGACGCGCGGACCGCCATCAGCAAGGAGATCATTCACGGCATCCGCGAGTACTTCGGCGACAAGGTGTTCGCCAGCGCCATCCACTTCAACATCAAGCTCGTCGAGTCCAGCATGGCGGGTGTGCCGGTGTTTGTGCACCTGCGCACCTCTCGCGGGGCGCAAGAGTACATGAACCTCGCCAAGGAGGTCATGGCGCTTGAACAAAAAGCAGGAAGCGCTGCGGCGCGGACTTAGAACGTTCATCGAAGACACCTCGCGAGAGCTCGCCGATCTGGAAGGGCGGGAGATCCCCCGCCGCCCGCTCGTGCCCGCCGAGGCCGGGGACGCGCCGGCCGAGGCGCGAACCGGCGCCAACGACGTTGCGGTCCAGCCCTCGACGCCCCCCGCACCA
>DATEHM010000012.1:0-23368 GCA_035279545.1 bacterium
AGAGGCGTGGCCCCGAGGTCGGCGGCGGCGGGGCCGCCCCGGCGGAAGCGGGGGGCACGACCGTCGGCCCGCGGGATCGATCCCCCCGATCCGGCCGCGACGTTCACCAACTTGGACAAGGTCTTCTTTCCCGGGCTCAAGCTCACCAAGGGCGATGTGATCGCTTACTATCGGAAGATCGCCCCCTACCTGCTGCCGCACCTGCGTGATCGACCGCTCACCCTCCGGCGGTGGCCCGACGGGATCGACGGCGCCGACTTCTTTCAGAAAGATGTCCACGATGCGCCCGGATTCGTGCGCACCGAGCGCGTCTGGTCAGGCCAGGGGGAGCGGAACGTGCGCATGGTCGTCTGCAATGACGAGGCCACGCTGCTTTGGCTGGGGCAGATGGGGTGCATCGAGATGCACGCGTGGTTCTCGCGCACGGCGCCGGTGGCGGGCCGACGCCGGAATCGCCCCACGAACGTCTTCTCGGGCTCGGAGCAGGCGATCGAGCGCAGCACGCTCAACTTCCCGGATTTTGTGGTGTTCGACCTCGACCCATTCTTGTTTCCCGAGGGCACTCGACCGACCCGGCGCCACGGGGAGTTCGACCCGGACTACACGCGCAATGGGTTTGAGGCCGCGCGGCAGGCCGCGCTCTGGCTCGGCGCGGCGCTGGAGGGCGTCGGGCTTCGCGGGTTCGCCAAGACCTCGGGCAAGACGGGCCTGCACGTGTTTGTCCCGATCGTGCGGCAGTACACTTACGCGGAGACCCACGCGTTTGCGAAGACGCTGGCGGCGTGGCTCGTCGAGCGGCATCCGGAGGCGCTGACGACGGCATGGGCCGTCCCCAAGCGCGTCGGCAAGGTTTTCCTGGACTACAATCAAAACGTCCGCGGCAAGACGCTCGCCAGCGTCTACAGCCTTCGGCCCGTGGCGCAGGCGACGGTGAGCGTCCCGGTGACCTGGGAAGAGCTGCGCGCCGGGTTCGACCCGCTGCGGTGGACGATCTCGACGGTGGTCGGCCGGCTGGACCGCGTCGGCGACCTGTGGGCGGGAATCCTCGAGGCGGCCCAGCGGCTGGAGACGCCCTCTTGACCGCGAACCGCGCGCACCCATAGAATCGTTCCAGACCCCCCACGAAGAGAGGAGCGATCCATGGCCACCAGCCATCCAAAATTCGTCTGGTTCAACGGTGCGGTCGTGCCCTGGGACGATGCAAAGGTCCACGTCTCGACCGCCACGGTGCTGCGCGGCGCGAACGTGTTCGAGGGCGTCCGCGCCTACTGGAATGCCGACGAGCGCGAGCTGTTCATCTTCCGCAACGACGAGCACATGCGACGGCTGTGGAACTCCTCGAAGATCATGCGGATGGGGGTTCCGTGGACGAAGGAGGAACTCACCCGCGCCCAGATCGAGGTGATCCGGGCGAATGCGCTCGAGGGAACGGTGTGGTTCCGGCTCACGCTGTACGTGGGGGAGGGCGACGACATCTGGCCGCCGGAGCAGGCGCCGGTCGGAGGCTTCATCCTGCCCCGCTTGGCCCCGCACTCAACGGGGATCAGCGAGGGGATCGATTCCTGCATCAGCAGCTGGACCCGGATCGGCGATACAACGGTGCCGCCCCGCGTCAAGGCGGGCGCGAACTATCACAACGCGCGGCTGGCGGTCATGGAGGCGCGCACCAACGGGTACTCCAGCCAGCCGATCCTGCTCAACGAGCGGGGAAAGGTGTCCGAGGGGCCCGGCGCCTGCTTCTTCATGGTCCGCGACGGCGCGCTGATCACGGCCCCCGTGACCTCCAACATCCTCGAATCGATCACCCGGGCCACCGTGCTCGAGCTCGCCAAGGACGTGCTCCGGCTTCACGTGGTGGAGCGCGAGATCGACCGGACCGAGCTCTACATCGCGGACGAGGCGTTCTTCTGCGGCAGCGGGTGGGAGGTCACTCCGGTCAGGTCGATCGACCGCTACGCAATCGGCAAGGGGAAGCCGGGCCCCATCACCCAGCGGCTGCAGGAGACGTACTTCTCGGTGGCGGAGGGCCGGGTGCCGCAGTACCGGCACTGGCTCACGCCGGTGTACCATCCGGTGAAGACCCCCGCGTAGCCGGCTGCGGCGGCGCGGCCGCTAGCGCCGGGAGGCCGTGCGCCCGACGGGGGCGCGCTGGGCGTAGATCTCCTCTCGGCGCTGGCTCAGCGCCGGCAGCTTCTGTCGAACCTGCCCGATCCGGGCGAGGTCCACGTCCCCGAAGATCACGCCCGGAGCTTCGCCGCCGCTGGCCAGCGCGATGCCCATCGGATCCACCAGGCGGCTGCGCCCCACCCGACCGTCTCCCGCTTGGTCGGCCGCGGCGACGAAGATGGTGTTCTCGATCGCGCGGGCTCCGATGAGGGTCGTCCAGTGCGTCTCCTTGAGAGGCCCGGCGATCCACGCCGAGGGCAGCAGGAGCACCTCGGCACCGTCGAGGGCGAGCATCCGCGCGAGCTCGGGGAACCGGAGCTCGTAGCAGACGAGCATCCCGAGCACCCCGATCGGCGTTCGGACCGCGCGGGGTGCCGCGTCGCCCGCCACGGCCAGGTCCGACTCGCGAAAGGCAAACGCGTCGTACATGTGGGTCTTCCGATACGACAGCAGCAGCGACCCGTCCGGCCCCAGCAGGACGGCGGTGTTGTAGGCGCGGATGCCCTCGCCCGGGGCTGTTTCCCACACGCCGCATCCGACGTAGAGGCGGGACCCGCGGGCCGCATCCGCCAACGCCGAGACAAACGGCCCGTCGAGCGGCTCCGCCACGGCGGCCGGCACGGTGCCCGAGCGGGGCGTGAGGAAGGCCATGAACACTTCCGGCAGGAGCAGCAGGTCGGCGCCTCCGTGGCGGGCGGCGTGGACCGCCTGCCGTGCCGCATCGAGATTTTCCTCTTTGCGTCCGGATGCCGCCAACTGCCCCAGCGCGATGCGCATGATCTCCCCCCCCCGCTCTCCGCTGCCTGCACGCACGTCCCGCCGGCCTTAGTATATCGCATTCTCGAAGGGGCGATCCCGGTGCTTCGCTCGGACGGCCGGCCTCCGCCCCGGCGCGCCGAAGCCGGGTCGGGTCGGCTTGCCGGGATCGCATCGATCGCGCGGACATTCGCCCCGCAATTTGAGGCCATCCCGCCGGCGGCGGCTGGACGGTCAGGGGTTGGGCGGCCGACCGCTTGCCAGAGTATGCGCGGAGAGGGCGCCCATGATGATCGTGCCGCCCACCCAGGTGGTCAGCGACGGCGTTTCACCGAAGGCTAGCCCGACCCAGAGAGGCCCGAGCGGCGCTTCCAGGGCGCCCATGAGCGCGGACCCGGTCGCCGAGACGAGCCGGGCTCCCAGCGTCAACAACAGCAGGCCGACCCCAAACTGCGTGGTGCCGAAGAGCGCGAGCGAGACGATGTCCCGCGGGCCCGCGGCGCCAGGGTTCGACACCGGCCAGACGATAAGCGGACAGAGAAAGGCGGAGAGGCACGCCGCGGGCAACATCGGCGTCGCGCGGTGCTTGCGGATGATGAGCATCATGACCGCCATGCAGAGGGTCATCCCAAAGGCCAGCAGGTCGCCGGTGAGGTGCCCCTGCGACACGGCACCCCCGACCATCGCGATCGCCCCCACCAGGGCCACGGTGCTCGCCAGCAGGGTCGTCCAAGTTTCGCGCTCCCGGATCCAGAGCCAGCCGAGCGCGGCCGTCATGCATGGAGCCGTCGCGGAGATGATCGTCACATCGGCGACCGACGTGCGGCGGAACGCATTGATGATCATGATCGGGGCGAAGGTAGAGAGGAGGGCGGCCCGCGTGCGCCGGCGGTGCTGCCACACGATGACGCCGCCCAGGAAGAGACCCGCAAAAATGCCTCGCCAGAACAGGATGGTCCAGGCGTCCAGATGGATCAGTCGGGTGAAGGAACCCGAGGTGCTGTAGGCGACGGCCGATGCCGCGGTCAGGACGATGCCGCGCCCATGCTGGCGGCTGTCCGCGATCGCCCCGCCTACGGCGGCCACCATCTCGCCGGAGATCTGGGGTGACGGGCCGCGAGACACAATGACACGGATTCACGGCGTTCGGACGCAGGTCCCTGCCGGAGGGGCCCCCTCACCGCCCGGCGCGCGGTCCCTGCCCGGCCGGCGGGGGCAACGGCTCCTGCCACAGCGCCCCGCCGCGTCCCTGCGGCCAGCGCGTGCGCTGCGCGACGATCTCTGCGCCGAACATGAAGCTGGCGATCAAGCCGTAGACCCAGACCAGGAGCGCGATGACGACGCCAAGCGAGTGGTAGAGCGTGCTGTAGTCGGCGACCGTCCCCAGATACCAGGCGAGCACGTAGGCCATCGCGTGCCACAGGACGGCGCCGATCGCCGCGCCCGGCAGCGCATCACGCCACCGGACCGGGGCGTTGGGCAGGAACCGGTAGCCGATCCAGAAGATCCCGAACTGTGCGAGCCCGGTCGCGATGGTCAGGGCGTTGCCGACGCCCCGCCCGGGCACGCGCGGCCACCCCAGCCACTCCCCCACGACCGTAGTCCGGATCAACCT
The DNA here is from genome assembly GCA_035279545.1 of bacterium. GTDB lineage: Bacteria > Sysuimicrobiota > Sysuimicrobiia > Sysuimicrobiales > Segetimicrobiaceae > Segetimicrobium. Next base: position 4,538 of record DATEHM010000012.1, read on the forward strand.
GAACAGCAGCACCGTGCCGATCAGCATCCCGAGGAAGATCAGCAGCGAGCAGGTCATCGTCATGACGCCGATGAGGAACCGGAGGTGGTAGAACCGGCCCCGGCACTCCCAGACCCGGTCGAACGCGACTTGCAGCGCGTTGAATACGCCGCCGGCCGCGAGGATCAGCGTGATCACCCCCACCCAGCCCAGCGTGGATTCGTGGGCGTAGGCATCCCTGATGGTCTGAAGGACCAGGTCGTTTGCCGTCATGCCGAACAACCGCCCAAGGTTCCGCTGCACCGCCTGGTATGGGAAGAACAGTTGGAGGCCGGCGAGGAACAGGATCACCAGGGGCAGGAGCGAGAAGAGCGCGTAGAAGCTGATCGCGGCGCTGGCGAAGAGGTCGCCGTGGTCCCAGAACTTCTGGGCCGCACGCACGAGGATAAGGACGATCCGACGGGCGGCGGGCGGCTCGACCAGTGTCTGCGGGGGCGCGGGGGCGGTCTCCCTGACGTCCATCCGGGCGTTCCTCCACTAGTGCCGATCTGGCTCGGGCGGCTCGCCCGCGCACCATCACCGGCCTGCGCCGATCCGTTCTCGCGCGCCGGCTGACGGGCCCGGCCGGTGGACGCCGGCCGACGCGCACCCGAGCATCGGCGGTGGGCCACGAATGGCCAGCGGTCGAGCTCACCGGAACGGTTCCCGAGGGCCCCGCGGGCGGCGTTTCACCCCTATCCTATATTACCCTATCTTTGCGCCCCGCTCCGCGGGATTCGAGTTCACCCGTGGATGGTACAATGGACGCGGCCGGCCGCGGCGGGCGGCGACCCCGATCGTCGTGGGAGGTGTGCGGGAGTGTCCCGAGTGCGCAGCAGCGCGGTGACCCTCATCTGTCTTGCGGCCTCGGTGGCCCTCATGGGGACGGGCCAGGCCGCCGGCACCTCGGCGGCCGGAGAGGTCGACCTCCTGACGTTCCACGGCGACGCGGCGCGGATCGGGTGGAACGCCGCGGAGCGCGCGCTCACCCCCGCGTCCCTTCGCGCGGGTGGCTTCGGCCGGCTGTGGACGACGTCGGTCTCCGGCGAGATCTACGCGGAGCCGCTCGTCGCGCACAACGTTCTCGTGCGCGGGACGCCGCGCACGATCGTGTACGTGGTCACCGAACACAATCTGATCTACGCGTTCAACGCCGCCGACGGGAGCCGGGCATGGGGCCCGGTCTCCCTGGGGGTACCGGTGGCGCGGGCGCACCTGCCCTGTGGGAACATCGATCCCGTGGGCATCACCGGCACGCCGGTCATCGACCGCGCCGCGTCGATCCTCTACGTCGCCGGGCTCACCACCCCCGATGAGGGGGCGACCAAGGTGTACAAGGTCGCGGCGCTCGACCTGGCCACCGGCGCGATGCGCCCGGGGTGGCCGGTGGCGATCGCGCCTCCGGCCGCCTCCGGGCTCCGGTTCGATCCCGAATCGCAGCAGCAGCGCGGAGCGCTCACGCTGCTGGGGGGGACCGTGTTCGTTCCGTTTGGGGGATACTACGGCGATTGCGGCCCCTACCACGGTTGGGTGGTGGGACTGCCGGTGGCCCGGCCGGAGCGCCAGCAGGCCTTTGCCACCCCGTCGCATCGGGAGGGAGGGATCTGGGCGACCGCGGGGCTGGCGGCGGACGCGGCGAGCCACCTCTACGCCTCCACGGGAAACAGCGACTCGGGGGGCGCGGTTGACCTCGGCAACAGCGTGGTGCGTCTCGCCACCGCCCCCACGCTGGGATTCTCCGGTCACGCGGCCGATTTCTTCACCCCCAGCAACTTCGTGAACCTCAACGAGACGGACACCGACCTTGGGTCGAGCACTCCGCTTGTGCTGCCGGACCAACCCGGATCCACGACGCCCGAGCTCCTCTTTGCGGCGGGGAAGCAGGGGGTGGCGTACCTGATCAATCGCGTAAACATGGGCGGGGTGAGCCGCGGCGACGGCATCCGGGGCGAGGGGGTCTACAGCCGGTGCGTGTTCGGAACCTGCCGGGGCGGCGGACCCGAAGTGTTCTCCGCGGCCGCCTACTGGGACGGTGGGAGCGCCGGCCGGTTCATCTTCGTGCCCGGGCATGGGAGTCAACCGGCCGGATGTCAGGGCGACGGGGGGGTGGTGGCGCTTCGCCTCGAGGTCGCCCCCGGGACGCGGGCCGCGATGTTTCAGGTCGCGTGGTGCAGCCCGTCGATGCAGGATCCCGGGGCGCCTTCGGTCTCGGGGCCCGGCCCCGACGGCGGCATCGTCTGGGTGGTGGACGTGCGGGCACGGACCCTCTACGCGCTGGACGCCCGCACCGGAGGGGTGGTGTACCGCGCCAGCGACCCGGAAGTGGTTGGCCGGCCCCATCGGTTTATCACCCCCGCGGTCGTGGACGGCCGGGTGTACCTGGGCGCCGGCACTGCGCTCGTTGCCTTCGGACTCAAATAACCCGGCCCGGATCACCTACGCTCTCATACCTCGCGTGGGATCAGGCCAACCGCTATAGAAATTGACATTAACGTAAGAGTTCGATATGATGCCGATGCCGCTCGGAAGCGAATGGGCGCACAGGGGGTAGGCGCCCTTCGCGGGCGTGAGGTGAGATGGCCAAACCCGTTGAGAGTGGTTCCGAGAAGCCCGGCGTTCCACAGCCGGCGGACTCCGGGGTTCAGTGTCGGATGGAAGAGGTGGTCCGCCGCACGGGGCTGACCCCGCGAGCCATCCGCTACTACGAGGAGTTTGGACTTCTGCAGCCCTCGGGGAGGACGGCCGGGGGCTTCCGCCTGTTCACGGAGGGGGACATCGCGCTCCTCCTACGGATCAACGAGCTCCAGACGCTGCTCGGATTCTCCCTGGCGGAGGTCAAGCAGACCCTGCACGTCGACTCTATGCTGGCAGAGGTTCGGGAGGCCTATTTCGGGACCTCGGACCCCACTACGCGCCGCGCGCTGCTGGACCAAGCGTTCGGCCTGATTCAGTCGCAGATCCGGATCATCGACGAACGCATGGCCCGGCTGGCCAAGCTTCGGGAGGAACAACAGGAGCGGCTGAGCCGCGTCCGCCGGCGCCAGGCCGATCTGGGGGAAGCGGAAGCGCCGGCATCGGCCGGCGCGAGCGGGTCCCCTCGGGCGGGAAATCACAGTGGCTGACGAACCCGTGGAGGGACAAGTCACGCAGATCGACCCCGGCGGCAAGCGCACCGCCGGGGACGCCGTGCGGGGAGAGCCCATCGCCCCGCCCGCCCCGGCGCGGGACGGCGCGAGGGCCAACAGCGCCGCCGGCGCGGCCGGGCTGGACGCCGGGTTGGCTTCCCTGCGGCCCCGGTGGCGTACGCAGCGCATCGTGTTCATCGCGCTCGCCGCGATCGTGCTGGTGCTGATCGGCGCGGCCGTCGCCTATTGGCGGATGAACGCCGGGCTGGTCAAGACCGATAACGCCCAGACGGGGGGCGACATCGCGCCGATCAGCGCGAGGATCTCCGGGATCGCCGTCGCCGTGGATGTGAACGAGAACGACGTCGTCAAGGCGGGCACCGTGCTCGTCGAGCTCGACCCCACCGACGACAACCTTGCGTTGGCCGAGGCGAAGGCGCAGCTGGCCGCGGCCCGCGCCCAGGTCGAGGCGATGCGGGCGGCGCTGGCCGCCCAGGGGGAGCAGTTTCGCACCGCCGTGCTCGCGGCCCGCGCCGCCCTACAGGCCACCGCGCCGCATCTGCCGCAGGCCCAGGCCCAACTGCGGATGAGCGATCAGACGACCCCGGCGCAGATCGCTCAGGCTCGGGCGCAGGTGACGACGGCGCAGGCGAACGTCCAGGCCGCAAAGTCCGATCTCGACACCGCCGCCAGAACGACGGATCGGGATCGGATGCTCCTCGCCCAGGGCGCGATCTCCGCGCAGCAGGTGGACACCGATACGGCGACCTTCGAATCCGCCAAAGCGCGCTACCAGGCCGCGCAGGACGGCCTGCGGCAGGCCCGCGATGCCCTGGTGTCCGCCGAGGCGTCCCGCGAACAGGTCGCCGTCGCCCGCCAGAACGTCGAGGTGCAGCGGGGGCAGATCTCGCAGGCGCAGGCGCAGGTGGAGCAGGCCGCCGCCGGCGGGGCGCTCGTCCAGCAGAAGGCGCGGGAGCTCGCCGTCGCGGAGGCCAACGTTGCCAACGCCGCCGCGGCCGTCGCGGCGGCGGAGGTGAACTTGGGCCGCACCAAGATCCGCGCGCCGGAAAACGGGTGGGTGACGAATCGGACGGTGGAGATCGGCCAGGTGGTCCAGCCGAACCAGCCGTTGCTGTCGTTGACGCTGGCGCACCACATCTGGGTCGTCGCCAACATCAAGGAGACCCAACTCGGCGCCGTCCGCGTGGGGGAGCCGGTTCGGGTTACCATCGACGCCTTCCGCCGCCGCGCCTTCCACGGCACCGTCGAGAGCATCGGGTCCACGACCGGATCGGCCACCGCGCTGCTTCCACCGGACAACGCCACCGGCAACTTCGTCAAGGTGGTCCAGCTCGTCCCGGTGCGGGTTGCCCTGATCCTGGGGAAGGACGACCCGCCGCTGCAGATCGGCCTGTCCTGCGAGGTCGCCATCGACACCCGGCCGGGGGTGCGCTGAGGGGTGGCCATCCGGTCCGGCGCCGCCTCCCCGGGGATCGGGGCCGAAAGTGCGCGTGGCGGGAACAAATGGATCGTCACCGTGTCGATCCTGCTCGGCTCGATCATGGCCACGATCGACACCAGCGTCGTGAACATCGCCCTCATCCACATCCAGGCGAGGTTTGGGGCGACGATTCAGGACGTCACCTGGGTGACCACGTCCTACCTGATCACCGTGGCGCTGGTAATGCCGCTCACGGCGTGGCTCGCCTCCGTCGTCGGTCGAAAGCGGATGTACATGTACTCGGTGATCATCTTCACCGTCGCCTCGGCGCTGTGCGGGTTCTCCCGCACCCTCGGCCAGCTCATCGTTTTCCGCGTCCTGCAGGGGCTGGGCGGCGGGGCCCTGCAGCCGGTGGCGCAGGCGATCATGCGCGAGACCTTTCCGCCCCGGGAGCAGGCGCAGGCGATGGGGTTCTTCGGCATGCTCGTACTGCTGGGCCCGGCGCTGGGGCCGACGCTGGGCGGGTACCTGGTCGACAACTACTCGTGGCCGTGGATCTTCTTTGTCAACCTGCCGGTGGGGGCGCTCTCGCTGTTCATGGTCTCGCAGTTCATCGTGGATCCATCCTACATGCGGGCCCGAGGGCTGCAGAAGGTCGACGGCGTGGGGATCGGCCTGCTGGTCGTCGGCCTGACCACGCTCCTGACGATGCTCGAGCAGGGCGAGCGGGATGGGTGGTTCAGCAGTCCGTTCATCCTCGGCCTGGGGATGGCGGCGGCGGTGACGCTGGCGGCGTTCATCGTGTGGGAGTTGTGGATCCCGACCCCCGTGGTCGACCTGAGGATCCTCAAGGACTCCTCGTTTGCCGCCGGGACGCTGATCATCGGTGTGCTGGGGGTGGCGCTGTTCGGGGGCCTGATCCTGCTGCCCCTCTTCATGCAAAATCTGCTGGGGTACGACGCGACGCAGTCGGGGCTGGCCCTGATGCCCCGCTCCCTGGTCATGGTGGCCATGATGCCGATCGCCGGTGCGCTGTACAACCGACTCGGCGTCTACATCATGGCGCCGCTCGGGCTCCTGCTGGCGGCCGCGTCCACGTTCCTGATGGCGCGTTTCACGCTGAGCACGGGGGCGCTGCAGATCCTGATCCCGCAGATCGGGCAGGGGGTGGCCTTCGCGTTCATCTTCGTCTCGATCTCGACGACCGCCCTCTCCACCATCCCCCGGCACCGGATGCAGGCGGCGACCGGGTTGTACAATCTCGTCCGGCAGCTCGGCGGCAGCCTCGGCACCGCGGTCGTCGTCACGCTCGTCGACCACAAGACGACGACGGCAAGCGCCAACCTCGTGCGGTACGCCTCCCGGTCCAATCCCACGTTCATGCGGTGGTGGCAGACGGTTCAGGCCGGGTTCGCCGCGCGCGGGATCGACCAAGGGCGGGCCCACCTCCAGGCGCTGGCCGTGCTCGCGCAGACGATTGCCCAACAGGCCGCCGTCGTCGCGTTCAATTACGCCTTTGCGGTAATCGCCATCCTCTTCCTCTTCTGCCTGCCCCTCGTGCTGCTGCTCCGCCGCGGCGACCGCCCCGACGAGCCGGTGGCCGCCGCGGAGTGACGGTCCCGCCGGCTACGCCAGGTTGGCCGGGATCAGCCGTTCCACGATCACCACGTCCCGCCAGACGCCCTCGAGGCGGGCGTGCTTCTCATAGGTGCCCACCTCTCGAAACCCCACCGAGCGGAGAAGCCGCAGGCTGGGGAGGTTCTCCGGGAACACGCGAGAGACCAGCTTCCAAAAGCCGGCCCGCTCCGCCTCGGCGATCAGCGCCTCCATCGCCAGTCGGCCGGCCCCGCGGCCGCGGCCCTCCCGGGCAACGTACACGGAGAACTCGGCGATGCCGCCGTAGCACTGCCGCGGCCGGTAGGTGGAGGTTGACGCAAAGGCGATGATGCGGCCGTCTTCCTCCACGACGACGCTGGGATGCATCCCGTCGAACCAGGCGCCGACGTCCTGCGCGGACCGGACCTGCGTTTCGAAGGTGGCGACGCGGTCCTCGATACCCTGGTTGTAGATCGCCGCGATGGCTGCGGCATCGCCGGGCGACGCAGTGCGTGCGCGCATGGGTCCTCCCTCAGGCGGTGCCCCGGGCGTGGCGGCCCCACATCCCACGTCCCGTCGGCCGCGGTCGACGCCGGAGCCCCTCTCAAAAATAATTGGAGGTGATCCCGCCGTCAACGACCATCACGCTGCCGTTCACCCAGGTGGACTCGTCGGAGGCCAGGTAGAGGGCCATCTGCACGATGTCCTCCGGCCTGCCGAACCGGCCCATCGGAATCCGATCGAGCCGGAGTTTCTTCGCCTCCGGGTTGTTGAGGAGCCACGACATCAGCAGAGGCGTTTCGATCGGGCCCGGGGCGATCGCGTTGGCGCGGATGCGCTTGGGGCCGAACTGCACGGCCAGGGATTTGGTGAGGGCGATCACTCCCCCTTTGCTCGCCGTGTACGCGTCCTGGGGGACCGTGCATCCCACCAGCGCGACGAACGAGGCCACGTTGATGATCGAACCGCCCCCGCTGCGGATGAGTTCGGGGATCCCGTGCTTGCAGCAGAGATAGATCCCCTTGAGGTTCACCGTCATCACCTGGTCCCACACCGCTTCATCGAGGTCGACAACCGAGCCGTCCCGTTCCGGGAAGATCCCGGCGTTGTTGTACAGGACGTCGAGGCGGCCGAACCGATCCACGGTTTCGCGCACGGCGGCACGGACCTGATGCTCCCGCCCGACATCCGCCTGGACGAAGTGCGCCTCTCCGCCCTCCCGGGCGATCTCGGCCGCCACCCCCCCGCCGGCCGCCGCCGAGACATCGACCGCGGCGACCCGGGCGCCCTCGCGCGCAAAAGTCAGCGCCGCCAGGCGGCCCATACCGCTCGCCCCTCCCGTGATCAGCACGACTTTGTCTCGGAGTCTCATACACGGCCTCCCAGGGCATGGTCTTGGGCGTCCGGCCGGGGATCCGCCGCGGCCGAGGGCGCGCCGAGTGGTCCCGCCGCCGCGGGGTTAGATGCGCTCGAAGTTGCGGCTCAGTTCCCAACAGGTGACCGCGCGATCAAACACCTGCTGCTCGAGCCGGGCGGTGTGCAGGTAGTGCTCGACCACGCGGTCGCCGAACGCCCCTCGCGCCATCTCGCTCCGTTCGAATTCGCCGATCGCCTCGCGCAGCGTCCCCGGGACCCGGGGCGCGTCTTCGACCTTGTACGCGTCCCCCCTGAACATCGCGGGCGGCTCGAGTTCCCGCTCGATGCCCCAGAGGCCGGCGGCGATCGTCGCGGCGAACGCGAGGTACGGGTTCGCATCCGCGCCGGGGATGCGGTTCTCCACGCGCAGGCTCCTGCCTTCCCCCACCACGCGGAACCCGCAGGTCCGGTTGTCGTGGCTCCACACCACCATGATGGGCGCGAACGTCCCTGCCACGTAGCGCTTGTACGAGTTGACGTACGGGGCGAAGAGATACGCGAGCTGGCGAGCGCCGGCCAGCTGCCCCCCCAGGTAGTGGCGGAACGTCTGGGACATCCCGAGCGGCGTCGCCCCCTCTTCGAAGAACAGGGGGCGTCGGCCGTCCCGGTCCCACAGGCTGCTGTGGAGGTGAAACGACGACCCGGCCAGGTCAGCGCGCCACTTGGCCATGAACGTGAGCGAAACCTGGTTCAGCGCGGCGATCTCCTTGGCCGCGTGCTTGTAGATCGTGTGGCGATCGGCCATCTCCACCGCGGTGGTGTAGCGGAGGTTGATCTCGTGCTGCCCGGGCCCCCACTCGCCCTTGCTGTACTCGACCGGGACGCCGGCGCCTTCGAGGCCGTTCCGGACCTGGCGCACCAGCCATTCCTCTTTGGTGCCCTGGAGGATGTGGTAGTCTTCGATGTACTGCCCGTAGGGGTCGAGATCGTGATAGTGTTTCTGCCGGGCCTGCTCGTAGGTGTCGCGGAAGATGTAGAACTCCAGTTCCGAGGCGACCATCGCCGCGTACCCGCGTTCGCGGGCGCGTTCGACCTGGCCCCGCAGGATCTGGCGGGGCGACTCCGGCACCGGCCGGCCGCCCTCGTCGCAGACGTCGCAGAGGACGAGCGCGGTCCGCTCGAGCCACGGGAGGCGGCGCAGGGTGGAGAGGTCCGGGCGCAGCCAGAGGTCGTGGTACCCGGTCGCCCAGCTGGTCAACGCGTAGCCGGGATGGGGCTCCATCTCGACGTCGACGGCGAGCAGGTAGCTGCAGGCGTGCGCGCCGTCCCCCGCCACCTCGTCGGTGAAGAACCGGCCGGTGACACGCTTCCCCACCAGCCGGCCCTGCATGTCGACCATCGCGGCCACGACCGTGTCGATCTCTCCGGCCGCCACGAGGTGACGGAGCGCCTCCAGGGTCAGCCGGCCTTGCGCTGGCTCGGTCATGCCGGTCCTCCTTCCTGAGCCGCCGGCGGCGGCCCACGTGACATGGGGGGGACGGGCCCACCCCGTGCTCGGTGGAGCGAGGTGTCCCGGTCGTTCAATGGCTTCGGGCGCGAACCCTCCCCCGCACGGATCCGACGGTGGTGTCGGGATCGTGCGGCAGCGGCGGGCGTGAAGCTTTGGGCAGCAACGCCAGAAACGCGGCGACCACCGGGGCGACCGTCCGGTCGCGGTGGTAGACGAGCGAGAAATCGAGGTACAGCGGTTCCGCCAGGGGCCGGGCCACCAGGCGTCCCGTCTCCAGGTCCTGCGCCACCGCCGCACGGACCAGAATGCCCACGCCGATGCCGTCCGCCACCGCGCTCTTGATGGCTTCGTTGCTCTCCAGTTCCATGGCCGGGGTCACCTCCAGGCCCCTGGACTGGAAGGCGTGTTCGATGAGGCGGCGGGTCGCCGATCCGGGCTCGCGCAGGATCATTGGCTCTCGCCGCAGATCCCGCACCGAAACCGCCGACCGATGCCCGAGGCGATGGCCGGGCGGCAGGACGACGAGCAGGCGGTCGCGGATCAGGGGGAGCGAGGCGAGTTGCGGGTTGCCGCACGGCCCGGCGACGAGCCCCATGTGCAGGCGGAAGTCGATCAGCTCGGCCAGGATCGACTCCGAGTTGCCGACGGAGAGGCTGACCCGCACGCCTGGGTAGCGCTGCTTGAACCGGTCGAGCAGATGGGCGATGTAGTAGGCGCCCGCCGTCCGGCTCGCCCCGACCTCCAGATGGCCCGTGCGCAGCCCCGCCAGATTGTCCATTGCCCCGCGAGCGGCGTCGAGGAGGTGAACGATCCGCAGCGCGTACGTGTCGAGCGTCTGCCCCGCGTCCGTCACGGCGATTCGCCGTCCGACGCGGTCGAAGAGCCGCAGGCCGAGGCTTCGTTCCAGCCGGCGGATCTGCTGCGTCACGGCGGGCTGGCTGAGGCCGAGCTGGCGCGCGGCGGCGCTGAAGCTTTGCAGGCGGGCGACGAGATGGAACGTCTGCAGCGGGGCGAGCGGCATCACCCCGCGTTCGGGCCTCTTTCGTCCCCCGCCCGATCTTCCCGTCGGCACGGCGCGCACCTCATCGCATAACAATTATTTATGAGTTCCTAACACTTTCTTATTTGACATTATACCAGCCCGTTTGTACCGTTGAGGGGAACGGGCGGGGAGCGCACTCGCCCGGCGCCGGCGCGGGGTCCCGATGGCCGATCAGGCGACACGACACGCCGACAAAGTCATGGCCGCGGCGGACGCGGTCGCCCGGTTCGTCCGCCCGGGGGCCGTCCTGGGGATGGGCGGGCAGAACGTCGGGCGCTGCCCGATGGCGCTCACCCACGAGATCATCCGCCAGCGCATCGGCGGCCTCACCGTCGTCGGGTGCAACCTCTCCATCGCCATGGACCAACTCGTCGGCGCGGGGCTGGTCAGGCGATGCGAGTGTGGGTCGGGAAACCTGGAGCGCTTCGGGACGACGTTCTGCTGGAGACGCGGGATCGAGGCCGGGTCCCTTGAGATCGAGGATTACAGCCACCTGGCGATGGTGACGCGGTTCCTGGCCGGCGAGATGGGGGTGCCGTTTATGCCGACGCGCAGCCTCCTCGGGTCGACCCTGCTGCCGCTCCCGTCGGCCGCTCCCACGCCGCGGGGCCGCCCCGGCAAAGCCCTGGTGATCGACAATCCCTGGTCCCCGGGGGAGCCGGTGGTGCTGGTCCCCGCCCTCCGGCCGGACGTGAGCATCGTGCACGTGCAGCGGGCCGACCGGATGGGGAACCTCGTGATCGAAGGCTTTTCCACCCACGAGCCCGAGATGGTGCGGGCGTCGACCCACGTGATCGCCAGCTGCGAGGAGCTCGTGTCCACCGAGGCAATCCGCGCACGCCCCGAGCAGACCACGGTGCCGTTCCTGCACGTCAGCGCCGTGGTGGTTCAGCCGTTCGGCGCCTACCCGACGTCGACGTACCGGTACTACGATTACGACGCCGCGCAGGTGACGGCGTACCAGGCGGCCGCCCGCGCCGGCGTCGAGGCGGTGACCGAGTACCTCGGGCGGTGCGTCTGGGGGCGCGCCGGGTTCGATGATTATCTCGCCCACGCCGCCGGAGGCGAGAAACTGGAAACGTTGCGGCAGGCCATGCGGGCGATGGTCTAGCGCCGCAGGTCGGCCAGGTCAGGAGGCTCTGAGGTATGTCCGCGGTCCCCGGCGCCCAGCCGAACGGCTACTCCCGGCAAGAGCTCATGGTCATCGAGGCGGCGCGCCACGTCCGCGACGGGGACGTCATCTTCGTGGGCACGGGATTGCCTCTGCTGGCGACGACGCTGGCGCAACGCACGCACGCCCCCAACGTTGTCTGCGTCATCGAGAGCGGCGTGATCGCGCCCCTGGTCCACCCGACCCCGGTGTCTGTCTCGGACCCGAAGGTGATGCACCGGGCGGTCAGGCTGGGGTCGCTGCGCGACGTCCTGGGATGCCTGCTGCAGCGCGGGTTGATCGATGTGGGGTTCATCGGCGGCGCACAGATCGACCGGTACGGGAATATCAACTCGACCCAGATCGGTCCCCCCGGGGCGGTGCGTCGGCGGTTGCCCGGGAGTGGCGGCGGAAACGATATGGCCTCGCACTGCCGCCGCCTGCTGATCATTACGCACCATGAGCGCCGGCGCTTTCCCGAGCGCTGCGACTACATCACCAGCCCCGGGTTCCTGCACGGCCCCGGGGCCCGGCGGCGGGCCGGCTTGAACCCGGAGTTCGGCGTTAGCGTCGTCACAGATCTCGCGGTGATGGAGAACGATCCCGTCACCTGCGCGCTGCGGATCGTGAAACTCATGCCGGGCATCACGGTGGACGCGGTGCGGGCGGAGACGGGGTTTCGGCCCGATGCGACGGACGTGCGGGACGTCGCCGCGCCTGGGGCAGAGGATCTCCGCGTGCTCAGGGAAGAGGTGGATCCGGACCGGGTCTACCTCAAACAGGAAGAGCCGGCGTCCGGTTCAAGGAGGTAGCGGGATGGGGTCCACGCCGGTCGGGGGAGGTCGGGAGTCGTTCCACTGGCGGACCGGGATCGCCTACAAGACCAAAGAGAAGATCGTCGTCCGCGGGTACGATCTGAACGAGCTCACCGGCAACATCAGCTTTGCCGAGATGGCCTACCTGGTGTGGCGCGGGGAGCTGCCCCCTCCCGCACACGGCCGCATGCTCGACGCCGTCTTGGTCAGCATGGCCGAGCACGCCTTCTCGCCTTCGTCGGCGGCGACCCGGTTCGTCGCGTCGGGCGGCGTGCCGTTGCACGTTGGGGTGGCGGGGGGAATGCTGGCCATCGGCTCCCTGCACGGCACGGCGGACCGTCCGGCCGAACTGTTCAAAGACGCGGTCGATCGCATGCGGCGGGATCATCTCAGCCTGGAGGTCGCGGCGCAGCAGGTGGCGGGCGAGGCCCGCCGCGCCGGCCGGCGGCTCCCGGGGTTCCACCATCCCCAGCATATCCAGGACCCCCGGACCGCCCGGCTGCTGGCGATCGCCGACCAGTTGGGCGTCTCGGCGCGCTATGTCGCCATGGCCCGGGCCCTGGAGGCGGCGACGGAATCCTTTTGGGGGCGCCGGATCTACCTGAACGGGCCGGGCGCGGTCGGCGCGATCTGTCTGGACATGGGATTTGACACCGAGCTGATCAAGGGGGTCTTCCTGCTCTCGCGGACGGTGTCGCTGGTGGCCCATGCCCACGAGGAGGTCCACCGGGAAAAGGGATGGCGCGGCTCGATGAACGCATCGATCGTCCAGCCGCTGGATCTGGAGCTGCAGCGGCCGGAGTTCTACGATGGCCCGCCGGATCGCGCTCTGCCGCGCGCGCGCCGGGAGAAGCCGTAGCCCGTGCGGACCTCTATCCTGGAAGGGATTCCCGAGGGCCGGGTGTTCATCGGCGGCGAGTGGCTCGGGACCGCGGCGGGTCGATCGTTCCCCACCTTTAACCCCGCCACCGGAGAAGCGCTCGGCAGTGTGCCGTTGGCCGACGCCGCCGACGTCGACCGGGCGGTCGGCGCCGCCGCCGAGGCCTTTCCCGGATGGGCGGCCACCCCGGGCCCCGAGCGCGGCAGGCGCCTGCGCGCCCTGGCGGCGGCGCTGCGCGAGGGGCGGGAGGACCTGGCCCGCCTCGATGCGATCAACTCCGGAAACGTCATCTCCGGAATGCGGAAGGACGTCGACTGGGCGGCCGATTCCCTCGAGTACTTCGCCGGCCTCATCCCGGAGGTGAAGGGGGAAACGCTACCCACCGGCCCGACCGCGTTCTCGTACACCCTGCGCGAGCCGTTTGGGGTTGTCGGGAAGATCAACCCGTTCAACCATCCGATTCGCTTTGCGGCCGAGAAGCTGGCCGCCCCGCTCGCCGCCGGCAACACGGTCGTGATGAAACCCCCCGAGCAGGCGCCCCTCTCCTCGCTGGTCCTGGCGCGCCTCCTGCGCGACATCTTCCCTCCTGGCGCGGTCAACATCGTCACGGGGGATGGGCCGACGACGGGGGCGGCCTTGGTCCGGCACCCCAAGGTCCGGCGGATCGCGCTGATCGGATCCGTCCAGGCCGGGCGGGCGGTGATGCAGGCGGCGAGCCCGGAACTCAAGACCGTGACGCTGGAACTGGGCGGAAAGAATCCGATCATCGTGTTCCCGGACGTCGCGGTGGAGGACGCGGTCTCCGCCGCGGTCACCGCGATGAATTTCAATCGGGCGGGGCAGTCCTGCAGCAGCACCTCCCGGGTGTTCGTCCACCGCAGCCGCCACGACGGTTTTGTGGAGGCGCTGCGCGGCCGGCTGGCCGGGCTGCGCCTCGGACCCCCGGAGTCCGACGAAAGCGAGATCGGCCCGCTCATCTCCCGCGAACAGCACCAGCGGGTGCTGGCCTACATCGAGGCGGGGCGCCGGGAAGGCGCCCGGCTGGTCTGCGGGGGTGGGGCGCCCGACGACCCGGATCTGCGCCGGGGATTTTTCGTGCGGCCGACGCTCTTTGACGCGGTCCGGCCGGAGATGCGGATCGCGCAGGAAGAGATCTTTGGCCCGGTGATGGCGGTGCTGACCTGGGACGATGAGGAGGAGATGGTGCGTCAAGTGAACGGGGTCATCTATGGCCTGAGCGCGGCGATCTACACGCGCGATTACACTGCCGCGCACCGCCTGGCCCGGCGACTCGAGGCCGGGTACATCTGGGTGAACTTTCCCGGAGGGCACGAGCTGGGTTCCCCCTACGGGGGGATCAAGCAGAGCGGCATCGGCCGAGAAGAGTGTTTGGACGAGCTCCTCAGCTACACCCAGGTCAAGAGCGTCCGGATGCATTTGCCGCCCCGATAGGACGGGGGGAGGGAGATCGCGATGAGCTCCACGACTCAGCGCCAGGGCCAGCCGCTCCCGGAGACGGCGGCGGTGCAAATTCTCGAAGACGACCGCCGGTATCTCCTCCATTCGTGGTCGGCGCAGAAGTCGCGCCGGCCCCTGCTGATCGCCGGCGGCAGCGGAGCGATCTTCTGGGACGCCCGGGGGAAGCGCTACCTCGACTTCGCCTCGCAGCTCGTCAACCTGAACCTGGGATTCGGCCACCCGCGCGTGGTGAGCGCGATCCAGGCGCAGGCCGCGGAGCTCTGCTACGTCGCCCCCGAGTTCGCCAGCGCCCCGCGCAGCGAGCTGGCCCGCGCGGTCGCCGCGGTGGCGCCCGGTGATCTCAACCGCGTGTTCTTCACGACCGGCGGGGCGACGGCGAACGAGGCGGCGATTCGGATGGCGCGCCTGGCCACCGGCCGGCAGAAGGTCATCACCCGGCGCCGCAGTTACCACGGGGCGACGGCCGGCGCGCTGTCCCTGTCCGGCGACCCACGGCGGCGGGGGGCAGAGCCGGGGGTCTGGGGGACGGTCGTCGTCGAGGACCCGTTCTGTTACCGGTGTCCCTTCGGCCTGCGCTACCCGTCCTGCGGGATTCACTGCGCGGACCACATCGGCGAGGTCATCGAATTCGAAGACCCCGATACCGTCGCCGCGGTGATCGTGGAGACGATCACCGGCAGCAACGCCCGCATCGTGCCGCCGCCGGAGTACTACCCGCGGTTGCGGGAGATCTGCGACCGGTACGGTGTGCTGCTGATCTGCGACGAGGTGATGGCGGGGTTCGGCCGGACCGGTCGCTGGTTCGCCATCGAGCACTACGACGTCGTCCCCGACCTGATGACGCTCGGCAAGGGGATCACCTCCGGGTACGTCCCCCTTGGGGCGGTGGTGGTGTCGGACCGGGTGGCGGTCTACTTCGAGTCGAACGTCCTGCCCACCGGCGCCACCTACAGCGGCCACCCGCTGGCCTGCGCCGCCGGGGTGGCCACCCTGGCCGCGTACCACGATGAAGGGCTGATCGAGCGCGCCCGCCTTCTGGGGGACCGCCTTTTTGCCCGGCTCAACGCCATGAAGGAGCGCCACCCCGCCGTCGGCGATGTGCGGGGGCGGGGGCTGTTCGCGTGCATCGAACTGGTGTGCGATCGAGAAACCCGCGAACCGTTGACCCCCTGGACCCCGCGCGGGAGCCGGGAAACCCACCCGGCGGTGTCCGGCACGATCTGCGCCATGCGCGAGCGCGGCGTCTACGCGTACACGAAGTGGAACATGCTGATGCTTGCGCCGCCCCTCGTCATCACCGACGAACAGCTCGAGGAAGGGTTGCAGGTCATTGACGAGGCGCTGGCCATCGCCGACCGGCACGTGACCTCGGCGTGAGCGAAGTGGGGGGAGGATGTTTGTCTCGGCGGGGGGAAGGAAGTGCCCGACGCGGGACCTCTCTACCAGCGGTTCGCACATCATCGACGCCTCGGGGGTCATCCATGATTCCCCGAGGCGGTGCGCGCTTCGGAGGGCGGGGTGATGCCGGCCCGATCGGGCCTGCCTCGAGACCTGCCGGGTGCACCTACGGCGAGGAGGGCAGATGATGGCGCAGGTATTTCCGGCCGCCGGCGGGCGCGCGACCGCCGATCTTACCCGCGAGCACGTGCTGATCCCCTGGGAGGCGCAGGGGGGGCCGGCGCCGCAGGTCATCGATCACGCCCAGGGCTGCGATCTCTACACGTCGGATGGCGCGCGGATCCTGGATTTCTCCTCGGGTCTCGTTAACGTGAACATCGGGCACAGCCATCCCCGCGTCGTGGAAGCGATCCGCGCGCAGGCGGGGCGGTTGACCTTCGTCAACCCCAGTTTCTCGACGGACGTGCGCGCCCGCTTGGCGCAACAGCTGGCCCGCCTCTCGCCGGGCCAGGCGCTGGTGAAGACGTTTTTCACCAACGGCGGGGCGGAGGCCAACGAGAACGCCGTCAAGATCGCCCGCCTGTACACCGGGCGCCACAAGGTGCTCACCTCGTACCGGGGGTATCACGGGGCCACGTACGGGGCGATCACCCTGAGCGGCGATCCGCGCCGCTGGCCCGCGGAACCCGGAGTGCCCGGCGTGATCCACTTCTTGACCCCGTACCCCTACCGCAGCCCGTTCTCGGTGCCGCCGGCACGGGAGACCGAGGCGGCGCTGGCCCACCTCGAGCACGTGCTGATGTACGAAGGGCCAGAGCACGTGGCGGCGATTCTCATCGAGACGATCGTGGGCGGGAGCGGGTTGATCGTCCCTCCCGATGGATATCTTGAGGGGATACGGAAGATCTGCGACCGGCACGGGATCCTGTTGATCTTCGACGAGGTGATGGCGGGGTTCGGACGGACCGGGGCGTGGTTCGCCTGCGAGCACTGGAACGTCGTACCCGACATGATCACCTTTGCCAAAGGGATCACCTCCGGGTACGTGCCGCTCGGCGGCGTGCTGGTGTCCCGGCCGGTCGCGCGTCACTTCGACGACCACATCCTCTGGGCGGGGCTCACCTACTCCGGTCACGCGCTGGCCTGCGCAGCCGGGTGCGCGAACTTGGACGTGATGGAGGACGAGGGCCTCGTGGAACGGGCCCGGCGCCTGGAGGGTGTGCTGGGAGACCGGCTGCGTCGTCTGGCGGATCGCCACCGCGTGGTTGGAGATGTCCGCGGCAAAGGGCTCTTCTGGGGGGTTGAGCTGGTCAAGGACCGGGAGACCCGAGAGCCCTGGGCGCCGTTCAGCAGAAGCGGGCCCAGCCCGATGAAGGCATTGCTCCGGGGCGCGTTCGACCGTGGGGTCTATCTCATCGGACGGTACAATATCTTCATGGTGGCGCCGCCGCTGGTGATCACCGAGGAGCAGATTGAGGAGGGGGTACAGGCCATCGACGGGGCCCTGGCCGAGGCCGCCGGATGAGGATCGCGCGGCGTGGCCGCGAGAACACGCGTCGAGACGGACCGGATCGAGCCAGTTGAGGGGGTGGTTGGGGATGCGGTTGAGAGGACGATGGATCCTCGCGGGGATCGTAGTGCTGCTGATCGCAGGGCTGGTGATCATCCCGGCCCAGACCATGCGGGTGGCGCTGTCGGCGGCGGAACCGATCAAGACGGGCTGGGTTGGCCCACTGTCGCCTCCGGGCGGGTACGCGGAAGGGGCGCTGATGAAGGATGCGGCCCAGATCGCGACCGACGAGATCAACGCCAAAGGCGGCGTGCTCGGCCGGCCGCTCAGCATCAGCTTTCAGGACACCCGCGGCCAGCCGGAGGAGGGGACCGCGGCGGCGCAGCGACTGATCTCTCAGGAGCACGTTGTCGGCATCACCGGCGAGTTTCACAGTTCGGTGTTCCTCGCCGAAATGGAGGAGGCCCACAACGCGGGCATCCCGATCATCGCCGTAGACGTGTGGGCGCTCAAGATTACCGCCAAGGGGTATCCGGAGGTGTTTCGGGTCGCCCCCAACCAGGCGCTAATCGCGTCCAAGTACGGCGACTGGATCGCCGCGGCCGGGTTCAAGAACGTGGCCGTGATCTACGAGAAGACGGACGGCGGGACGAGCGCCCGGGATGTCCTGCTGCCGACGCTGGATAAGCACCGCGTGCACTACGACGTCGTCGGCGCGGACCTCAACGCGACGGAGTTTACGGCGCAGATCGAGCGGTTCAAGAGCCATACCCCGCCTTACGATTTCTTCATGAGCATCTACAGTGAGGCCGGCGCCTATCCGATGATCAGCCAGGCGTACAGCCTGGGGTTCGCGCCGTCGGCCCACACGGGCGTCGCCAACACGGGGGGCCCGGCGGTCGATCCCACGTTTTGGAAGAACGTGGGAGAGGCGGGGAAGTACGTCGTGACCGAGGTCGTCGGCCTGCCCAAGACCGCGTGGAACGACAAGACCAAGGCGTTCGTCGCGGCGTTCCAGAAGCGCTTCAACGAGGCGCCATCGCCGCAGGCGATCGAGAACTACGACGCCCAGTGGATCCTGGCCGACGCGATCAAGCGCGCCAAGTCCACCGATGGGAAGGCGATCATCGCGGCACTTGAGAAGACCCATTGGGTCGGCGGCCGCGGCCTGTACACGTTCTCGACCGGCCACACCCCCGACTGGGCGTACCACCAGTTCATGGGCGCGCCGGTTGAGCTCGTGCAGTTCGACAAAGTCGGCCAGACACCCGAGGATGCGCCGATCATCTGGCCGCGGAACGTCGCCAACGTGAAATACATGTACCTGAAGCCGACGAAGTGACCCGCGCTACGCTCCCGTAATCTCCAATCGTGGGGAGGACCGCACCCGTGGCGTTCCAGGCGTGCGGCCTCCCCGGTGGGGGAGGACACCCCGCTGAACGCGCGCCCGTCCCGCTCATCTGAGGGCCGCCCGGTCCTCCGCGCCTCCGCCATCGGCGCGCGGCGGAGGC
>DATEHM010000013.1:0-8041 GCA_035279545.1 bacterium
TACCGGGCGGCGAGGCGGCGCACCGCCAGGCGGCCGTCCGCGGCCAGCAGCCGCAGCAGCCTCTCCGACGGGCGTCGCAGAGAGGCCAGGTGCGCTTGGATTTGAGCCACGGTCAGGTCGCGCGGATCCATCGGACCTATCCTGTCCCGGGGCCCGGTCGCGCGAGATCGTGCCGCGCCCGCGGGCGGGAGGCGGCCCTCCGGTCAGTGAACAAAGCCGATTCGCGACATCGGCCAGTAAATGAAGACCGCCTTCCCGATGACATTCGGCCGAGGAACATAGCCAAAGAAGCGGCTGTCCTCGCTGTTGTTGCGGTTGTCACCGAGCACAAACAGTTGGCGCGCCGGAACGGTGACCGGACCGTAGTTCCCAAAGTCGGGTTTGATCGTGTAGCTCTTCTCCGACAACACCTTGTCGTCGATGTGCACGACGCCGTCCCGAAGCTGCACGCGATCGCCGGGGAGGCCGATCACCCGCTTCACGAAGTCCCGCTGGGGGTTGAGCGGGTACCGAAACACGATCACATCGCCGCGGTGCACCGGCTCGAGCCGGTAGATGAACTTCGCGACCAGGATCCGATCGTCGACCATCAAGGTCGGCTCCATCGAGCCGGAGGGAATGTAGAAGGCCTGGACGACGAAGGTGATGATGACCAGGCTGAGCAGCGCCGCAAACAGGCAGGCGTCCAGGGTCTCGACGATGGCCTGGCGTGTCACCTGAGGGATCTGCCCGGTGCGCTTGATGATAATCCGTGACGCGAGGAGACACGCGGAAACGCTGAGGATGACCGTCGGGATGCTGAGCGCGCTCACCGACCCGACCTACCGTTTCTCCTTGATGCGGGTTTCCTTGCCCACCTTCTCCCGCAGATAGTAGAGCTTAGCCCGGCGCACCCGCCCGCTTCGCAGGATCTCGATCTTCTCCACCCGAGGCGAGTGGACCGGAAACGTTCGCTCCACCCCCACCCCATGGGCGATGCGGCGCACGATGAAGGCCTCCCGGATCCCCCCACCCTTGCGCCCGATCACCACCCCCTCGAATGCCTGGAGCCGATCGCGCCCGCCTTCGGCGACCTTGATGTGGACGCGCACGGTATCCCCCGGACGAAACGGCGGGACACCCGATTTCACCTGCTGGCGCTCGACGGCGGTGAGACGCTCCATCGCTATGCCCCCCTCATCCAATCACAATTGCCCATTATAGCACCCTCATCGGCGCGCTCACAACCGCGTCCTCCGGGCACCGCGGAGGGCTGAGCCTCTGCCCGCCCCGTCCGGAAGTCCCCACCCCGTCCTAGTGCGCCCGCCGCCGGTCGCCGCTGCCGTCACCCGCCCTGCCCTCGCAGCTCGTGCAGAATCGCTCGGGCCTCGTCATCGAGCCTGGCCTCGTCGATCAGATCCGGGCGGCGCAGCAGGGTTCGGTGCAGCGCCTCCCGGGCCCGCCACCGACGGACCGCGTCGTGGTGGCCGCTCAGGAGCACCTCGGGGACCTTGCGGCCCCGGAACTCCGCGGGGCGCGTGTAGTGGGGATGATCCAGGAGGCCCTGGGAAAACGAGTCGTACGCCACCGAGTCGGCGTCCCCCACGGCCCCGGGCAGAAACCGGCCCACCGCCTCAACGATCACCATCGCCGCGAGTTCTCCGCCCGAGAGCACATAATCCCCGATGCTGATCTCCTCCGCCCCCACCAGCTCGACGACCCGTTCGTCCACCCCCTCGTACCGACCGCACAGCACGACCAGGTGCGCGCGCGCGGCAAGGTCGCGGACCCAAGCCTGCGTGAAGCGGCATCCCTGGGGGCTGGTCAGCAGCACGGCCGGCCCTTCCCCCGGGTGCGCGGCCCGGATCGCCTCCACGGCGCGGACGAACGGCTCCGCCTTCATCACCATCCCCGCGCCTCCGCCGTACGGCAACCCGTCCACGGTGCGATGCCGGTCTGACGTGAAATTCCGGAGATCCCACACCACGAGCTCGAGCAGCCCCCGCTCGCGGGCCCGCCCGAGGACCCCGGCCTCCAACGGGCCGGGGAACACCTCCGGGAAGATGGTGACGACGTCGACCCTCACGAGGTCCACTCCGGCGGCCGCGCGACGAGCCGGCCCGCATCGAGGTCGATCTCTTGGATGACGTTGTCCAGGGCGGGCAGGAGGATCTCCGCCCCGGCCGGCGGCCGGACGACGTACACATCGTTGCTGCCGGTCCGGAGGATGTCCACGACGCGGCCGATCGACGCCCCCTCGGGCGTCCGGACCTCCAGCCCGATCACCTGGAACGTGTAAAACTGACCGGGGGGCAGCGGGACCGCGTCGCACGCGGGGATCTGCACCGTCGCCCCGCGAAGCCGCTCCGCCTCTTCCGGCGCGTCGATGCCGGTGAACTTCATCAACACAAATCGGCCGGCGGCTTCAGCGTGCTCCACCCCAACCGGTCGGAACATCGCCCCCGACACCAGCACGGCCCGGTCCAGGGCCAAAAGGTGCTGCGGGAAGTCGGTGAGCGGGAGCACCCGCACCGCTCCCCGCACGCCGTGTGCGCGCGTCACCTCGCCCACGATGATGAGATCGCCGGGCGCCTCGGAGGCCCCGCGCCGCGTCGCCATAGCTCGCTAGCGGCCGGGCATGATCAACGGGGAGGCAGCGGTCTCCCGGATCTCGAGCACGATCCCGTCCTTCACCACGATCTCGGTCTGCGAGATCTTGTCGAACAGGTTGTCCCCCACGGAGACCTCCACCGTGCCCTCAATCGTCCCCTGGGTAAACTCGCTGTTGAGCTCGAGCCCCTGCGCCTCGCGCAGTCGGGCCTGCAGCTCCAGGCGCGCGCCCTCCTGCCGGTTCCGTTCGATCTCGAGCTGTTGACGCACCGCCCGCGCCTGCGGGGAGACCTGGCGCTCCAACTCGAATCGGCGGGCCTGCACGTCGATCTGCTGGACCAGCGCATCGACGCGCTTGATCGCGTCCTCTAGGTCCGAGACGTACAGCCGCTGGAACGCCTCGGTTACGATTGCCTTGATCACCACCGGCCGTTGCAAGGTAATTGCCGCCATCGGTCCCCTCCCGTCTCACCCCACCACCACGTCTGCCGGTCCCTCGGCTTCCGGGGAACGAGCCGTTTGGTGGAGCACCCCGTTCGTTCTCTGCATCACCCCGCCCAACGATCCGCCGCCACGGCACCGGGGTGCTACGGTCGGATGATCTCCACCGTGATCCGCTTGCCGCCGCGAGTCGCGGCGGCCCGGGCGAGCGTGCGGATCGCCTTGATCACCCGCCCTCCGCGTCCGATCACTTTGCCGAGGTCGTCGGGGGACACCCGCAGCTCCAGCGCGGTCGTCTGTGGGCCGTCGACCTCGCGGACCTCCACGGCCTCGGGGTGGTCCACCAGCGAGCGGGCCGCCAACTCGACGAAGGCCTTCATCGCGACGCCTTCGCCCGGGACTCCTCCCAGCGTTGGAGCACCCCGGTTTTCTCGAGCACGACCCGGGCGGCGTCGGAGGGACGCGCGCCCTTCCGCAGCCAGGCCAGGACCTTTTCCTCGTTCACCTTCATCGTCGAGGGCTCGGTCCGAGGATTGTAGAAGCCGACCGCCTCGATGTACTTGCCGCTGCGGGGACTCCGGACATCCGCCACCACCAATCGGTAGAACGGCTGCCCCTTCGCCCCCCGACGCATCAACCGGATCTTGACGCTCATGCACTCTCCCTCCTTAGCCTATGGTCCCTTCGCGAGGACCGCCTCACGAGGGCGGAAACGGCATCGGCAACTTGCCTTTGCGGCCGCGCGACTCCAGTTGCCGCATCATCTTCTTCACCTCGTCGAACTGACGGAGGAGTCGGTTCACCTCCTGGACGGAAGTCCCGCTCCCCCGGGCGATCCGACGGCGGCGACTGCCGTCGATGATCTGCGGGCGCCGCCGCTCGCCCGAGGTCATCGAGCTGATCATCGCCTCAACCCTGCCCAGCGCCCGCTCATCGACCTCCGCCCCCTTCATCCGCTGCCCCAGCCCCGGGATCATGCCGAGCAGTTGATCCAGGGGGCCCATCGCCCGGACCTGCCGCAGCTGCTTGGTGAAATCCTCCAGCGTAAACTCCGCGCGGCGGAGTTTGCGCTCGATCTCCCGCGCCTGCTCGACGGTGACCTGCGCCTGCGCCCGCTCGATCAGCGTCAGGACGTCCCCCATCCCCAGGATGCGCGAGGCGATCCGATCGGGGTGGAACGGCTCCAACGCCTCCAACCGCTCGCCCGTCCCCACAAAGAAGATCGGCCGCTCCAGTGCGGCGACGACGGAGAGCGCCGCGCCGCCCCGGGCGTCCCCGTCGAGCTTCGTCAGGATCACCCCGTCGATCGGCACCGCGCGATGAAACCCCTCCGCCATGCGCACCGCGTCCTGTCCGGCCATGGCGTCGAGCACCAGCAAGGTGTTGTGCGGTGCCGTCGCCTCCCGCATCCGGGTCAACTCGCCGAGCAACTCATCGTCGATGTGCAGCCGCCCGGCGCTGTCGATGATCAACACATCCGCGGCGGTCTGGCGGGCTCGCTCCAAGGCCTGCCGCGCCACATCCACGGGGTCGGCGTCGGTCCCCAGGGCAAAGACCGGAACCCCGGCGGCCTGGCCGACCACCTGCAGCTGGGTGACCGCGGCCGGTCGGTAGACATCAGCGGCGGCCAGCAGCGGGGTCCGCCCCTGCTTCTTCAGATGGAGCGCCAGCTTCCCCGCGGTCGTCGTCTTCCCCGTTCCGTGCAGCCCGACCAGAAGGAGCACGGTCGGCGGGGTGGGCGAGAGCCGCAACGGGTGGTGGGCCGTCCCGAGCAATCGGGTCAACTCGGTGAACACGAGCTGCACCACCTGCTCGCCCGGCGCCAGGCTCTTCCAGATCTCCTGCCCGACCGCGGCCTCCCGCACCCGGGTGATGAAATCACGCGTGACCTGAAAATTGACGTCGGCCTCGAGCAGGGCCAATCGGACCTCGCGTAGGGCGGCGTCCACGTCGTCGGACGACAGCGTCCCCCGCCCCCGAAGGCGGGTGAAGATCTCGACCAGCCGGCCCTGCAGCTGCTCAAACATCGCAGGCCTCGAACACTCGATATCCCCCACCCCGGGAGATCTCGATCACCCGCGCGTACCGGTCCTGCATCAGGCGGCCGAGCGTCCGCGCCCCCTGCTTGGTCCGGGCGACCAGGTAGAGCCGCCCGCGGGGGGCGAGGCACCGATGCGCTTCGTCGAGCAGCCGCACGACGACGGCCCGCCCCGCCCGGATCGGCGGGTTGTACAGGATGAGATCGAACCGCTCGCCCGCCACCGGCGCACACCCGTCCCCGCAACGCGCCTCGGCGTTGACCGCCCGATTGAGGCGGACATTCTCCGCCGCCAGGGCCACCGCGCGCGGGTTGATGTCCACCAGCAGCACGCGGGCCTGGGGGAGGCGCGCCGCCACCACGATCCCCAGCACGCCGTAGCCGCATCCCAGATCCAGGACGCGCTGCGCCCCGCCGAGGTCCACCGAATCCAGCAGCAGCCGGCAGCCGGCATCCACCGCCCTCCGGGCGAACACGCCGGACGCGGTGCGAAACCGCAACGTCCGGTCGCCGTCGCGAAATGCGACGGCGCGGGCCCCCTCGGAGGACGGCGCGGCGGGAGAGAAATAGTGCGAGGTCACCGAGATCACAGCGCGTCCCGGAGCGCCCGCAGCGCGTTGCGCAAGCCGCCCAGGGCCCCGCCGGCATCCCGCCCCAGCTGCTCCACCTGGCGCTCCACGTCCGCGAGGCGTTCCTCCAGCACGCCGCGCGCGCGGGCCTGCCGGTCCAAGACCGCCAGCAACCCGACGCGCGCCTCGATCGACCGCAGTTCGGTCACGGACCGCCGAAGGCTGTCGAACACCGCCTGGCGCGTCACGTCGAAGCGGCCGGCGATCTCCCCCAGCGACAGGTCGTCGTGGTAGTACATGCGCATCATCGCCTGCTGGTGCGCGGTGAGCAGTCCGGCGTAGGCGTCGAGGAGCCGTGCCACGGCCGTCCGCCCGTCGAGCGCGCGCGGCAACCCGGACCCCGGTTGGGAAAGACGCTGTAAAGGCATTGCACTTAACATCTTATCACGACGGAGGAAACCTGGGAATCCCCCGACGAGACGGGACGGGTCGCGGACGGCCGGTGGATCCGTCTCGCCGTCACCCTTCCCGCGCCACCGGTCCGAAGAGCGCCTCGGCGAAGGTCTTCGGGTCAAACGGTTGAAGATCATCCACCCCCTCGCCGAACCCGATCATCTTGACGGGCAGTCCGAGTTCCTCGGCGATGGCGACGACGACGCCCCCGCGCGCGGTCCCGTCCAGTTTGGTCAGGACGATCCCGGTCAACGGAAGCGCCGCCTTGAACTGCTGCGCCTGGACCACGCCGTTCTGCCCGGTCGTGGCGTCGAGCACGAGGAGGGCCTCCACCGGGGCGCCCGGCAGCTCCCGACGCAGGACGCGATCGACCTTCTTGAGTTCTTCCATCAGGTTCGCCTTCGTGTGCAGCCGCCCGGCCGTATCCACGATCAGCACGTCCGCGTGGCGGGCGCGGGCGGCCTGCGCGGCGTCGTAGACGACCGCCGCCGGATCGGCCCCCGCCCGATGGCGGATCAGGTCCACGCCGACGCGCCCCGCCCAGACCTCGAGCTGGTCGATCGCGGCGGCGCGGAAGGTGTCTCCCGCGACGAGGAGCACCTTTCGCCCCTCCCCCTTCAGCCGGGAGGCAAGTTTGCCGATCGTCGTGGTCTTGCCGGCCCCGTTCGTCCCCAAAACGAGCACCGCCGCCGGGGGGGGAGAGAGGACGAGCGGCGCCGGCGCCCCCAGGGCGGCGGTCAGGATCTCCACCAAGGCCCGCCGGAGCCCCTCCGGGGTGCGGGCGTCGGCGCGGGCCCGCTCCCGCAGCCGAGCGATGAGGACGGTGGTGGTGCGGACCCCTAGATCGGCCTGGATCAGCGTCTCTTCCAGTGCCGCGTAAAAATCCTCGCCGATGCCGCGGCCGAGCAAGTCGTCGATGCGGACGGTGAGGGCCTGACGGGTCCTGGCCAGCCCGGCGAGAAGGCGGCCCAGCCAGCCGGACGGGTTAGCCAACGGGCTGCGGCTCACCCAGTGGGTCGGACTCTACCAAACGGACGGAGACCATATGCGACACACCGGGCTCCTCCATGGTCACCCCGAAGAGCGCGTCGCTGGCCTCCATCGTCGCCTTGTTGTGCGTGATGATGATGATCTGGGAACGCGCGGCGAGCTCGCGGAGCACCTCGCTGACCTTGCGCGTGTTGGCCTCGTCGAGCGCGGCCTCGACCTCGTCGAAGACGCAGAAAGGGCTGGGGCGCACCCGTAGCATAGCGAAGACGAGGGCCAGGGCGACCATCACCCGCTCCCCGCCGGAGAGGGCGCCGAGACTGCGGAGTTTCTTCCCCGGCGGCTGAGCGATGATGTCGATCCCCGGCTCGGCGCCGTCGGCGCTGGGCACCAGTTCGAGCCCGGCCCGGCCTCCGCCGAAGAGCCGGGCAAAGATCGCGCCGAATTCCTCGTTGACCGCGTGGTAGGTCTTGTCGAACTGGCCGCGGATCACTCCCTCCAGCTGCACGATGAGGGTGCGCAGCGCGGCGATCGCGCCCTGGACGTCCTCCATCTGGCTCCGCAGCGCCTGGGCGCGCTCCGCCACCTGCCGGTGCTCCTCGATCGCCAAGAGGTTAACCGGACCGGTGGCGGCGATGAGGCCGCGCAGCGCCTCGATCCGCCCGACCGTTTCGTCCCGGTTGACGCTCTCCGGAACGGCCTCCACCGCCCGCTCGAAAGAGATCCCGAACTCCTCCTCCATCCGCCGGCGTGCGCTGCCGAGTTCGGCCTCCACCTGGGCCTGTCGGACCTCGACCTTGTGCACCTCTTCCGCCAACGCGGCCGCGCGGTTCAGCGCCTCCCGCTGCTCGCCTTCCGCTTCGGCCCGTCGGGCGGCGAGCTGCGCCCGCGCGTCGTCAAGGGCGGCCTGAGCGGCGCCGAGGCGCGCCCCTTCCGCGTCAAGCGCCTCGCAGCGGGCCCGCCC
>DATEHM010000014.1:0-6804 GCA_035279545.1 bacterium
TCCCATGGTGAGGCCTTAAAAGCCGTAGCTCCCATCATCGATGGTCTCTGTAACGAACATGTGATGGCCGGGCCGCCACGGCGGATCGAGGGCACTCGGCCCCATGTGGACGGGCAGGATCCCCTCCCGGCACTCACGAAGGGGGGCGGAGATCCATCCGCCCTTCCGAGGCCGCATCCGGTCGGACCCGACGCCGACCGGCAGGTGATGAGTGTCCGTGGTTAGCTTCCGCTGGCCGATCTTCCTCTGGGGGCTCCTCATCGTCCCGTTTGCCGCGGCGGGGTATCTATGGCTGCTGCGCCGCCGGCCGCCGTCCCCGATCAGGTTCCCAGGCCTCGATGACGTCGTCCGGGCGATGGGGACGCGCCAGCGCCTTCGCCGCCACGTTCCGCCGGCCGCGCTTCTGCTGGCGCTCCTCGCCGCCGCCTTCGCCGTCTCGCGGCCTGTCATCCCGCTCCGGATCCCGACCGACCGGTCGGCCATCATGCTCGCCATCGACGTGAGCGGCAGCATGCTGTCCCAGGATGTGGCCCCCACTCGTCTGGGCGCCGCCCAGTCGGCGGCGAACGCATTTGTCGCCGTACTTCCGGGGCCCATTCGGATCGGGCTGGTGACGTTCGCGGGCGACGCCGTCCTGCACCTGCCCCCGACGGAGGACCACCAGCGGGTGCAAGACGCGATCAAGGCGATCAGTGTCAGACACCGGACCGCGATCGGCGACGGCCTGATGGAGGCGGTCGCCGCCCTACCCGGCCGGGTCCGTCCGCTGCCCGACGGCACCGTGCCTCCACAACAGCCCGGCTCCCGGCCTCCCGGCATCGTCGTCCTCCTGTCGGACGGCCAGAACAACGCCGGAATGGACCCGCTGGCGGCGGCGGACCTGGCCCGGCTTCAGGAAGTGACGGTCTATACCGTCGGCATCGGCCAGCCGATGACCCCCGACAACCGCTGGATCGTCGGCGGCCCGCTGGACGAAGAGACCCTGCGGGCGGTGGCGCACCGGACGGGGGGCGAGTATTTTCATCCCACGTCGGCTGGGGCGCTGCGCGAGGTCTATCGCACGCTGGCCCGCAGCGTGGGGTGGGAATCGCAGCCGGTCGAGGTCACCGGCCTCATCGCCGCCCTGGGGGCCGTTCTGCTGATCATCGCCCTCGTCGGCTCGGTGTGGCTGCATCCGCTGCGGTGAGCCCCCACAAGGAGTTTCGGGACCTGTCGGCAAACATCGCCTGGCGAGTTTCCGCCCGCCCGCGCCGCGTGGCCGCTGCCGCAGTGCCTCCGCGCGGGGGGCCTAGTGAGGAGGAACGCATGGGCAGAGCGCTGAGCCGGAAGACGGTGCAGTCTCACACGATGACGCGGCGGCAGGTGATGAAGCTGGGGGCGGCCGCCGCCATGGGCGCCGCGGCCAGCCCGTTAGCGCTTTCGCCGGCCACGGCGGAGAGCGTCAACTGGCAGCGGTACAAGGGTACCACCCTGTCCCTGCTCTTCTACAAGCACCCTTGGGTCGATGAGATCGAGAAGCACTTTCCCGAGTTTGAATCGCTCACCGGCATGAAGATCCAGCACGAGGTCATTCCGGAGGTCCAGGGTCGCGAGAAGCTCGTGGTGCAGATGGCCGCGGGGTCCGGAGACATCGACGCCTGGCACGCCAGCATGCACGTGGAGAAGCGGCGTTTTTGGAAGTCGGGATGGTTCCAGCCGCTGAACGACGATCTGAAGGACAAGAACCTGACGGCGGAGGACTACGCCTGGAACGACATGGCCAAGGGCGCGGTGGACGCGGTGACCGAGCCCGACAAGACGATCAGCGCCCTCCCCACCTTTCCCGATCCGTTCGTCTTGTTCTATCGGAAGGACCTCTTTGATCAGAAGGGATGGGGGCCGCCGAAGACCCTGGACGAGCTGGAGGGTCGGGCCAAGCAGCTGCACAATCCGCCGAACATGTACGGCTTCGTCATGCGGGGGCTCAAGAACGCCAACGCTACGCCCTGGGCCTTTGTGCTTTTCGCGATGGGCGGTCAGTATCTGACGCCCGACCGAAAGTCGGCGATGAACACACCGGCCTGGATCAAGACCATGGACTGGTATGCGGGGATGCTGCGGCGGTATAGCCCGCCCGGCGTCGTCAACTTCAACTGGTACGAGTGCAGTGCCGCATTCATCCAAGGTCAGGTCGCCATCTACGTCGACGGCGTGAACTTCGCCAACCAGTTCGAGGACCCCGCGAAGTCGAAGATCGCCGGCAAGGTGGGATACGCCCCACTGCCGGCCGGACCCGCCGGACGCTTCGCCCCGACGTTCACCAACGCGATGGCCGTGAGCGGCCAAAGCCGCCACAAAGAGGCCGCGTACCTGTTCAGCGAGTGGGCTACCAGTAAGGCAAACTGCAACCGCGAGCTGCTCGCCGGCGTTGGGGTCGGCCGCGCCTCCACCTGGGGGCTGCCCGAGCTCAAGGCCAAGCACAAGATGCCGCTTAGCTGGTACCAGGCGTATCTGGACAGCCTGAAGATCAGCCGCCCGGGGCTCCCCGAGATCGTCGACGTCACGCAGTATCGTGACATCATCGGCGTCGCCATCCAAAAGGCCATCGAGGGGGCCAAGTCGGCGGACGTGATCGCGGAGGCCAACACGCAGTTCCAGGAGATGCTGGACAAGACCGAGAAATAGCGGCGCCGTCTTCCGACGAGAGCCCGGCCCTCCGCCGGCGGCAGTGTCCGGCGCGGGAGGGTCGGGCTCTTTTCGCGGCGAGGAGATGAAGGGGCTGACGATGGCAGAGCCGGCGGGGGCCGTTCGTTTACCGGGCGCCCCGACCCCGCTTGGGGTGCGGGGCCGCCTCCGGCGGTTTGCGCACCGGTACGCGCCCGTCATCTTTCCGGCGCCCGCGGTCATCGTCGTCGCGCTCATCATCGTCTACCCGATGCTGTACACGGGGTGGATGAGCCTGCAGGAGTGGTTCCTGTCGAGCCTGGCCCCGCCGAAGTTCGTCGCTCTCTCCAACTACGCGCAGATCCTGACCGGCGACCCGAGGTTCCGAGGCGCGTTCTTCCGGACGCTGTTGTTCGCGGCGCTGGTGGTCACGGCCGAAACCGTCGCGGGTGTGGCGATGGCGCTGGTGTTCAACCGGGAGTTCTGGGGACGCGGGCTGATCCGGACGCTGTCGATCCTGCCGATGGTGGCGACGCCCACGGCGATCGCCCTGATCTTTGTGATGATGTACCATCCCACGCTCGGGGTGATGAACTACCTGGTGACCCGAGTCGGCCTGCCGCCGCAGAAGTGGATCTACAGCAGCCGGAGCGTGCTCTACGCGTTGGGCCTGGTCGACGTCTGGGAGTGGACGCCGCTCATCATGCTGATCGCGCTCGCCGGGCTGGCGGCGTTGCCGAAGGAACCCTACGAGTCCGCGGTCATCGACGGCGCCTCGGGCCTTCGCACCTTCTGGCACATTACGCTGCCGCTGCTGCGCCCGGTGCTCATCGTCGCCGTGCTCTTCCGCGCGATCGACGCGATCAAGACGTTCGACATCATTTTCGTCATGACCCAGGGAGGACCCGCCAACGCGTCGGAGACGATCAACCTGCTGCTCTTCAACCAGGCATTCTCGTACTTCAACATCGGGTACGCTTCCTCGATGGCGGTGATGCTGTTTGCGATCGTCATGGGGGCGTCGCTGATCTTGATGAAGGTGCGGAGGGTCGAGTGGTAGCGCGAGCCGGCGGGGTGGGGATGCCGGCCAGGCGGCGGCGCAGGGCCGCGGACGGGCTGCGCACAGCGGGTTTCTATGCGATGGTGATCGTGGCGATGCTGCCGGCGGCCTTTGTCTTCTACTGGATGGTGTCGCTCTCCCTGAAGACCCAGGTGGAGGCCGCGGGGTACCCGCCGCATTTCTTCCGGTTCGCGGTCACCCTCAAGAACTACGCGGAGGTCTTCGCCAAGAATCCGTTCCTCCTGTACATCTGGAACAGCCTGGTCGTCGCGGCGGGGAGCACGCTGATCGGGCTCGCGGTGGGGCTCCCGGCCGCGTTCAGCATCGCCCGCTGGCGCCAGGGCGGCTTGGCCCTGACCGTCCTCGTCGCCCGGATCGTCCCCGGGATCAGCTACCTGATCCCCTGGTACATCCTGTTCCGGAGCCTCCACCTGGTGGATACGTACCCGGCGCTGATTCTCACCCATCTCGTGGTCGGCCTCCCCCTCATTATCTGGGTGATGATCGGGTTCTTCGAGGACGTCCCGCTGGAACTGCACGACGCCGCCCTGATCGATGGGTGCTCGTACTACAGCGTGTTCTGGCGGGTGGCGGTCCCGCTGGTCGGGCCGGGGATTATGGCCGCGGCCATCCTCAGCTTCATCTTCTCCTGGAACAACTTTCTGTTCTCGGTGATCCTCGCCGGGCGGCACACCCGCACCCTCCCGATCGCGGTGTTCAACATGATCAACTACGAGGAGATCGAATGGAGCCCCCTCGCCGCCGCGGCGACGATGATTACGCTGCCGGTCGTGGTGCTGACGCTCATCGTGCAGCGGCACATCGTGACCGGCCTCACCTTTGGGGCCGTCAAACGGTGACTTCCGCACGACGGGGCCTAGGTCTGACCCTCGCCGGGCCGACCTTCCCCGGAAGCGAGAAACCCACATCGCTGTTGCCCGGTTTCGCCGGGATCTTCCTCCTCCCGGGGAGGGGCGGTTGACGCCCGAGGCGGCCGGCCGGGGGCGCGCCGTGCACTAACGCTCTATCCCGGGATCGAGGGCGTCGCGGAGTCCATCGCCGACGAAGTTCAGGCTGAGGAGCGTGGCGGCGAGGATCAATCCTGGGCCGATCACCAGGCGCGGATAGGATTCGATCGAATCGATGCCCTCGGCGATCATCGTTCCCCAACTCGGCACCGGCGGCTGAACGCCCAGGCCGAGAAAACTGAGCCCGGCTTCCGCGATGACGAAATACGGAACCGAGAGCGTCGCCGCGACGATGATGGCCGCGGCGACGTTGGGCAGGAGGTGGGCGGCCATGATGCGCCGGTCGGACGCCCCCACGCTGCGCGCCGACAGGACGAACTCGCGATTCCGGACGGTCAGGACCTGGCCGCGTACGATTCGCGCCACGTCCAGCCAGCCGACGAGGGCCAGGGCCAGCACGATCGCCGCGACGCCCCCGGTGTGACGGTTGAGCACGTTGAGCCAGACCAGCGGTCCGTGCCGGACCGTGGGGAGAAAGGCGGTGAAAAACGTCTGCAGGAGGACGACCAGGAGCAGGTACGGGATGGCGTAGACGATATCCACAACGCGCATGAGCAGGAGATCGAAGCTCCCGCCGAAGTACCCCGCCACCAGCCCGAGCGGAACGCCGGCCAGCAACACCAGGCCCGCGGTGATGACCCCGACGCTCATGGAGACCCTCGCCCCGTACATCAACCGGCTGAGGACGTCCCGGCCGAGCGCATCCGTCCCCGCCCAGTGGGCCCGCGACGGGCCGGCGTAGGTGGCGAACAGATCCTGGCGGTCGTACCGGTAGCCCGAGAGCACCGGGGCCCCGGCTCCCGCCAGGATGACGATCACCAGGAAGAAGGCGCCGGCGACGGCCATCCGATGCCGGGAGAACCGGGCCAGGGCGCGCAGTCCGGGGTGACGGCGTCGCGGTTGCCCGCGCGCCGCCCGGGCCGGCGAGGAGAGGGGCAGGGGCGTCGACTCACCCATACCGCACCTGCGGGTCGAGGGCGGCGTACGAGAGATCGACCAGGATGTTCATCGTGATGATGATCACGCCGAACAGCAGAGCGAGCGCGAGCAGCACCGGGTAGTCCCGCCCGGTGGTGGCGGTGACGAAATACCGGCCGATCCCGGGCACCCGCGTGATCGTTTCGACGAAGAACGACCCGGTGACCACGTCGGCCACCAGAATCCCGGAGACTGTCGCAACGGGGATGAGGGCGTTGCGGAGACCATGGCGGATGATGACGATCCCCCCCGCCAGCCCTTTCGCCCGAGCGGTTCGGATGTAGTCTTGGTTGAGCACGTCCAAGAGCGACGTGCGGAGGTAGCGGGCGAGCGTCGTCGCCGGACGGAAGCCGATCGCCAGCGCCGGGATGATGATCCGGACGTCCAACACCCCTCCCCAGCCGCCGGTCGGCAGCCAGTGCAGGTAGACGGCGAGCACGGTGACGAGGATGGTCGCCATCACGTAGTTGGGGATCGAGATGCCCACGGCCACGAGGCCGACGGCCGCGTAATCGATCGGCGTGTTGCGGTAGACCGCCGCCAGCGTCCCGAGCGGGATGCCGACCGCAAGCGCCAGCAGCATCGCCACCCCGCCCAACTGGATGGAGACGGGAAAGAAATCCGCGATGATTTCCGAGACGTCGCGCGTGGTGTTCACGTACGAGGGGCCGAGCGAGCCATGCGCGGCGTCCCGCAGGTACAGCAGATACTGCGTCCAGATCGGTTCGTTCAGGTGGTACTTGCTCTTGAGGTTCTCGATCACTTGCGGGGCCAGAGGCTTTTCCGCGTTATCCCAGGGTCCTCCAGGCGTGGCATGCACGAGGAGGAAGGCCACGGTGTAGACGATGGCGATGGTGGGAACGGCGAGGAGAAGACGTCGGGCGAGGTAGGTGCCCATGGCCGGCCACCGGCGGGGCGCCGCGGCCGATCATCAGCCGCGGCGCCCCGGGGCTCCTAGTGGTCGAGGATTTTCACGCGCCCAAACGTCCCGTACCAGGCCGTGGCGGCCGGCGGGAGCCGGAATCCCTGCACCCAGGGTTTCACCGCCACGATCACACCCAGGTGGAAGATCGGGATGGCCGGCAGGTCCGTGTT
>DATEHM010000015.1:0-7784 GCA_035279545.1 bacterium
TGCTGGACTGTGCTCGCGCATTCTCCCCGGGATGCACGAGGACGCGGTCCGGACCTCGCGGCTCAGGCAAGCGTCGAGCGGGCCTGCTTCTTGTGCAGACTCGTGTGAATTCTGATATCCTGGCACTGGCGTACTCCTTTCTCCTCCCCGACCGGGGAGGTTCCATGTTGACACCTGTCGGAAAAGATACGCCCCTTGAATTTGCCCACCGATAAATCTTCGCTCATCTTGAGCGGACGCTAAAGTCAGGAGACGCGGATGAATATACATTATCTGGAGAGCAGCGAAGAAGCGGGCCGCAGGGCCGCCGAAGAAGCCGCGCAATATCTACAGGAAGCGATTCGACGATCGGGGGGGGCCCGCATCGCGGTGGCGACAGGAGCGTCGCAGTATGCCTTCCTGGATCACTTAACCAAATCGCCCGACATCGATTGGTCAAAGATTACGATGTTCCACCTTGATGAGTACATCGGCTTACCTCCCGATCACCACGGCAGTCTCCGGCGTTACTTGCGCGAGCGCGTTGTCGACAAGGTGCACCCCGGCCGCTGCATGTTCATAGACGGCAACGCATCAGAGCCCCAGATGGAATGCCGGCGACTTGGAGAGATCATGGCCGAAGGCCCTTGTGACGCGGCGTTCATTGGGATTGGAGAGAATGGCCATGTCGCATTTAATGATCCACCGGCTGATTTTCAGGTTGATCAGGCCTACATCATCGTCAATCTCGACGATGTTTGCCGCCGCCAACAGGTTGGCGAGGGTTGGTTTACCGCATTGTCCGATGTTCCATCGCGGGCCATCACCATGTCGATTCGGCAAATCCTACGGGCGCGCAAGATCTTCTGTGTCGTGCCCGAGCTGCGCAAGGCAGACGCCGTGCGCGCATGCGTGGAGGAGGAAATCTCTCCACTGCGACCTGCGTCTATACTTCGATCGCATGCCAATATCGAGCTCTACCTCGATCCGTTCAGTGCGTCTAAGCTGTCGCGACAGGGGGCGGTGGAGCGATAAGCGTTCGTGGGACGGCGAATTGGCCTGAATGCTCACCGTACACCCGAGGCGTTTTGTCACCGCGCCCTCCGGGGGCTCCGTGGTGCGGGGTTTCGGGTCAAGTCCACGAGTTCGGGTCGGGGAAAGGGCCGGCTACCTTGGGCAAGCGCTTTGAGCACGCGGTGAGAGGGCAGCGACTCATGAGCGAAAAGGGAGAAACGAGGAGGCTGGGGTACGCGTTGGTCGGCGCCGGAGCGATTGCGGGAGTTCAGGCTGAAGCGCTCAGCCAGGTGCCCGGAGCCAGGCTCGTGGCCGTTTACAACCGAACCGCGGGAAGGGCCCGGGCACTGGGAGAGCGATGGCAAATCCCCTGGACCACGGAGTATGACAGTCTGCTGGCTCGGCCGGAGGTTGACGTCGTCTCGATTTGTACCGCCTCGGGAGCGCGGGTGGAGTTGGCAAGGAAAGCGGCTCAGGCCGGCAAGCATGTCGTCTGCGAGAAGCCGTTAGAAGTTACACTCGAACGAGCCGACGAGATCATCCAGGCGTGCGAGGAAGCCGGGGTTCACCTCGGGGTCATTTTCGAATATCGATTTTTCCCCGCCACGCTCGCGGTGAAGAACGCGGTTGACGCGCAGCGGTTGGGCCGCCTGGTGCTCGCCACCGCTCACGTGCCATGGTATCGGACCGATGCGTATTATGCCTCTGGCGCCTGGCGTGCGACTTGGGCCCTCGATGGTGGGGGCGCGCTGATGAATCAATCGATACACTGGATTGACCTGTTGCTGTGGATGGGAGGAGATGTGTCGAAAGCCCATGGGTTCATAACTCGACGGGCTCACCCTCAGATCGAGGTAGAGGATGTAGGGGTCGCCATTCTGCAATTTCAAAGCGGTGCACTGGGCACAATTCAAGGAACAACAGGCGCGTATCCTGGGTTCCCTGCTCGGATCGAGCTGTATGGCGACCGGGGGACCATTGTGCTTCAGGAACGGCAGATCGTCGCGTGGAAGCTTGCTGATGGAACGCCCGAAGAGGAAGCGAGGATGCTTCGGATCGGGCGTGATGTCACAGCGACGGGGGCATCGGATCCACTGGGCATAGGCGCGGAAGGCCACCGCCTACAATTTACGGAAATCACCGCAGCGATACTCGCAGGACATCCTCCATCGATTGACGGCGACGAGGGACGCAAGGCTCTCGCGCTCATCCTCGCGATCTATCGCTCGAACACGATCACGGATATCATGCCTCTCCGCGATGCCTAGTGCACCTCATGTCCCGCGGCCCGTCGCACGGTGAATGCCGAAGGCCTGGGCGAGGAGAAGGATTCAGACGACCCGCACAGTATGTTGATCGATGCGGGACGACAAACACCGCTGCTCGTACCTGACGAAGGTACGGGATACGACAATCATGAGAATCCCGGTCGCTGGTCTTGGGGGGTGAGGGATGAAGACCCAACGTCATGGTGGGTCGCGAATCGGTCGTCGAACTCTGCTAAAACTCGCCGCCGGGGCAGGGCTCGCCACGGTGGGCGGCGTTGCACTCGCGCCAGAGCCACGGGCGGCGGGAGCGGTCGCCCTATCCGTCTGGACCGGGTTTCCGGAGTTGGTCCCATTCTACAAAGCCGTCGGAGACGCCTACGGAAAGATTCACTCTGACGTCACGGTCACCCTCTTCAGCACGTCGCTGAGGGAGGTCGAGCAGAAACTCTCGGCGGCTGTGCCGACAGGCACCGGGCCGGACATCTATGATATCGGCACGAACATCAGCGTCAAGTTCATCGAAGGCGGACTGCTGGATCCGAACTCGCCGGACGTGGTGCACTACCTCAAAAATGGCGCGTGGAACCCCTCCGTCGTCGACTTTTTCGGCGTCGCTGGCAAGTACTACGGCCTGCCCCTCATGGAAGGGAGCCACGCTTCCATGTTTTACAACAAGACCATGTTCGCGGAGGCGGGGATCGCCAAGCCTCCCTCGACGTTCCCGGAGTTGATCGCGGCCGCCCGGAAACTGACCAAGTTCGACGCGTCCGGGAAGATGATACGCAGCGGAGTCAGTCTGCGCCTGTCGGGCCAGGGAGGCGGGATCGCGGAGAAGTTCCGGTTCGTGCTAGAACCCGCGGGGGGGTCGCTGATCGTCAAGACCCCGAGTGGCAAATACCACAACGGGTACGACAATGCCGCCGGGCGGGCTGCCCTCCAATTCTATGTCGACGCGGTGCAGAAGTACAAGATCGACGACCCGAAGGTCCCGCATGATGCGGACGCGTTCGCCACGGGGAGCACCGCGATGCTCTTCCGCGAGGCGTGGGTCATCGGGGAGATCCAACAGAAGAACCCCAAACTGGTTTACGGCACAGCACCCATTCCACGCTGGGGTGCGGGGACCCCGTATAAGATGCTCGTCCAGCCGTGGGGCATCTACGTCAACGGGAAGAGCGGCAACAAGACCGCGGCCTGGGACTTCCTCAAGTTCTTGACCAATCGCGAGAATGCGCTGCGACTGACCTCAATGACGGGGTGGGTCTCGGAGCGTCAGGACGTCGACTGGAAGCCGTTGCTCAAAGGCACGCCACAGTTTGGGGTCTTCGTGTCCCCGCCAAAGGGTGTGGCGTTCTATGTCGAGCCCATCCTGTCGGCGTGGGATGAGATCGAAACCAAGCTGGCCGACCGGCTCGTCCCCGCCTACGTTGACCCCACCTTGAATAATGATCCCGCCAAGATCGCCGCGCGGGTCCACGACCTGGCCGCGGAGACGGATGAGATCCTGAAGAGCGGCGGACTCTACGGGGTGACCTAATAACCGGCCGGGGGGCTCACGCCCAGGCCCCCTGAACCGTCTCGGAGCGTACATGCCTGCGCAATCCGTCGCGGTGCGGAGGGAACGAGTCTGGGCGTGGCCGGCCCGCCGGCGATGGCACATCTTCCTGTTCTGTTATCTCGCCCTGGCTCCCGTGCTTGCCCTCTTTGCCTACATCCGGGCGTTCCCGATCGTGTGGAGCGTGATCCTCAGCTTCCACCGCTGGGACCTGATTAGCGCCACCAAGCCTTTTGTGGGATTCGCCAACTACCTGCGGCTGGCCAGCGACGGGAATTTCCTGCTGGCGCTGAAGAACACCACGGTCTACTCCGTCGCGACCGTCGTGTTCAGCACGCTCATTGCCCTCCCGCTCGCGGTGTTCCTTTCCGGCAAGATGCGTCTGGCCGCGCTTTACCAGACGATCTACTTTCTGCCGGTCATCACGCCGATGGTCCCCATGGCGATCGCCTGGAAGTGGATCTACGACTACAACTACGGCATCTTGAACTACGCCCTCTCGGTGGTGGGCATTCGGGCCGTCGCATGGTTGACCGACGAGAAGATCGCCCTTTGGGCGCTGATCATCATGAGCGTGTGGAAGGTGCTCGGGTACAATCTCATTCTCTTCCTGGTCGGAATCCGCAATATCCCCGACGTCTATCTCGAAGCGGCAAGCCTCGACGGCGCCAACCACTGGCAGCGCTTCCGCCGTGTCACGCTGCCCCTGTTGAAGCCCATCCTCCTCTACGTCCTCGTCACCGCGACCATCAACTCGTACAACATCTTCACCCAAGTCTACGTCATGACCCTGGGGTCGCAGGCGGCCCCCGGGCACGCGGTGCGCGTGCTGGTGTTCGATATCTATCAGAATGCATTCCAATACTTCCACATGGGCTACGCTTCGTCCGAGGCCGTTATTCTGACCCTGATCGTCCTTGGCTTCACGGTGATCCAGTTCACCCTGGTCCGAGGGGAGGAAGCGTAGGTGCGGGCCTCGGCGGGGCGATCCACCGTGGGCGCGGCCGGCGGGTGGGTACTGAATGCCCTGGCGCACGGGATCCTCGCGCTGGGTGCGATCTTCATGATCCTGCCGATGCTGTGGATGCTGTCCACTTCCTTCAAGCCACCCGCCGAAATTCCCCTCTGGCCCCCGCACCTAATGCCTCAGGTTCCCACTTTGGCGAATTACACGGGGATTTTCGTGGCCGCGCCCTTTGGCCGCTTCTTCCTGAACAGCGCGGTGATGTCCCTGGCCGCCACGCTAAGTGTCATCGTCACCTCTCTCGTCGCAGGCGCCGTCTTCGGCAAGTATCGCTTCCCGGGACGGTCGTTGCTCTTCATGCTCATCATCTCAACGGCAATCGTGCCGTTCGAAAGCTACATGGTCCCACTGTACATCCAGCTGATCCCGATTGGCTGGATCAATACGTACCAGGGAATCGTCCTGCCCTACCTCATCATGAGTTTTGGCATCTTTCTCGTGCGCCAGCATGTCGCATCCGCGGTTCCGACCGAACTCCTCGAAGCCGCCAGGGTGGACGGTGCGTCGGAATGGTGGATTCTCGCCCGGGTGATCGCCCCACTGTCCGGAACGGCCCTCGCGGCTGTGGGCATTTTTGGATTCATCCAGATGTGGGGCGCCTTTATCTGGCCGCTCCTTATCGCGAACAACCAGCTGCTGTTCAACATGGAGGTCGGGCTTACGGCCTTCCAGTTCAGGTTCAGTAGCGACTACGGCAAGCTCATGGCGGGTTCGGTGATCAGCGTCGTGCCCATGTTGGTGATCTTTCTTATTTTGCGACGGCGCATCATCGAGAGCGTTGCTCTGACTGGGTTGAAAGGTTGAGCGGCCTGATGTTTGCATTTCATCGCCCAGCACTGGAGCGCGCAGGGGCTGCCCGTTGATCTGCCCGTCCCCTTCAAACGGACGGGAGGGGGTTCGCCGCGGATGCTGCGATAACCATACGGCGTCATTGCCCTGCGGGCTGCCCTGCAGGAATGTCTCCCATCTATCTCAAAACCGTCCCCTGCCCCAGGTTCTAAGAGGGGCCTAAATCAAAGGCGCAGGGGTGGACAGGCGGTGGATTGTAATTCACGTGCTCACGGCGCGTGAGGCGAATAGGGCCAATCCTTCGTCCCGGCGGACCTACGCGCTTATCGCCGCTTAAGGTATAAGGCACGGAGAGGTAGACATCCGTGAACCTCAAGCATCAAAGGAGGCTAAGCAGAGATGACGAGCACCTCTGACCAGCAGGCTTTCGCCAAGTCGCTGCGCGATCATGTCGAAAAGGCTATCGCCGATAATCCGCCTTTAAGCATAGGACGCCTTCAGCGTGATGTTCAATGTCCATGAAACCATCCGAACGTATTGACAAGCAAATCGCAGATCTTACGGACTGGCGCGGCAACATGCTTGCCAAACTTCGCAAAATCATTCATGCTGCTGACCCCGAGATAATCGAGGAATGGAAATGGATGGGCAGTCCGTGTTGGTCTCACGATGGACTCATCTCCGTGGTCAACGCTCACAAGGATAAGGTAAAACTAACGTTCTCTCAAGGCGCAAGCGTTCCAGATCCGGACAAGCTCTTCAACGCCGGCCTTGAAGGCAAGAGATGGCGAGCGATTGATTTCCACGAGGGCGACAGAATCAATGAGCGCGCCCTGAAAGATATCATCCGTGCTGCCGTGGCTTACAATCGTGCTGGGCTGAAGGGGAAAACCCCGGCAAATGCTCGCGGGATTCGGGCTCAAGTACACAAAAAATAGAAAACGCCTTCTGGTAATCCCGCATGATTGCGCATACTTTGGGGACTGGTATTGGTCCCGGTAGACGGCCGGTAGCTCGACGTTAGTTATAGTTAGGTCCCCGAATGCCGCGTTTCGCCCTGATGCCAACGCGAGGGTGAGTGCCGTGATTCGTTACTGCCGGACGACACTGGAGATCGCCTATAAGGCATGGCCCGCAGTCAGGCAGCGATGGGGAGTGCCAAATCCCATAATCGAGCCCCCGCGCGCCTTAGAAGAGAGCCGCAACGAGCGAGACTAAGAGCACAGCTTTTCGGGAGGACGCCAGCGTGATCTGGGCGTCCCGTTTGACCCCGGATCGTGATGTGGATGCTGACTCTCACCTCTTCCCGCTATGAAACTAGATGGCCGGCTTCAGGTCGGGGGTCGCGACATGCCACATGCCGTTCTGTGGTCCGTGCCGTCCCTCCCCCTGAACATCGCCTGGCTTGGAATCGACCCCAAACCTATAGAGCAAGTGGCCGTTGTAACTCACCTGGGACCCGTTGGCGGTCTTGATGATCGCAAGCTTCCCCGTCACCGAGGACGGTGCCTTTGGAGCGACGGTGCCCAACAACGGCGGCCAGGCACCGGAACACCCCCCTGTACAGGCGCTCGATGTCGCTGTATCGGACGTCAGATAGTAGAGGCTCATACCTTTCGCGTCCACAAGAATCGGCTGCGACTTCCCCTCTATCATGACGCTGACCACGTTGAGGGTGGTAGATTGGCTAGGCGGTTGGGTCGGCTGGGGAGGGTTTGGGTAGTTGTATTGAGCGGATGCTACCCCCACGGACACCACCCACGAAAACAGCACGGCGCCTACGATTTTACCCCCCGTCATCCACATAGAAGTCTACCTCCTTGATCCTCTTGTGTTTGGTATGTTGCCCCTTCCACTTCACGATTTTGTTGCAAACATGTAACAGCTGAAATTTCCGTTTTGGTGGCGGCACTCCCTCCATACAAAGGGCCCAGCAAAATTGCCCACCCCGGCTTCTTCGTCCTGGCGCCGCCTTGCGGGCCGGGCGAAGGCCTATTTCATGTCCTTCGGAGATCCCCAATGTTGGGGGAGAACCCCCCTGGAATATCACCAAAAAGCTCCGCGAGCGTCACCTAGGGCGAGCGCGAGGATCCGCAAGTTCAGTGACACGCTACTCATCGTGCTTCACAAGATCTGCAGGCCGGAGCCCCACCGC
>DATEHM010000016.1:0-8196 GCA_035279545.1 bacterium
CTCGTGGCAATTCTCGGCTTGGGCATTCTGTTCCGACGGCGGCAACCGGTGATCAGTTTTGCCGTGGGGCTCACCGTCTGACTGCGGTACCACCGGGCCGGCCTCGGGCCGTGGTCCCGATCCGGGGGCGGCCGCCGGGGCGTGGCCCAAGGCGACCCACATGATCGCGCTCAGCACGACGGCGACGACGCTGGCCAGCTGGGCGAGGGTCAGAGGGCCCAACACCCGCGGGCTGTCCATGAAATATTCAATCGCGAACCGGGCGATCGCCAGCAGCAGGACGAACTGCCAGAACAGACGCCCCGCCGTCCTGATCCCCCGATCGAGGGCGAGGAGAATGCCGAAGACCACCAGCGCCGCAACCATCAGGTAGAGTTGCGTCGGATGCCGGGGCTCGCCGAACAGCACGACGGCCCAGGCGACGTGCGCCGGCCGTCCATAGTTCAGGCCGTAGAAGAGGGCCCCGATCATCGCGATCGCGTAGCCCACCGCCAGCCCGGGCGCCGCGGCGTCGGCGATCTGCCCCAGGCTCCACCCCCGCCGGCGCCCGTACGCCCAGGCGACCAGCGCCCCGCCGATCAACGCCCCGTAAAACATCAGCCCGGCGTCCACCCAGATCATCGTGATCCGGGCCGGGGCGAGGACGAAGTCCTGCCAGTTCACCAGCACGTAGCCGATCCGGGCGCCGATGATCCCACCGATGATCGCGTACAGGGAGAGATCAACCACTTCCCCGGAGTCCCACCCCAGCCGTCGCGTCCGCGTACGGGTCAGCACGATGGCGACGATGAACGCCAGCAGCAGGAAGACCCCGAACGAGGAGACGGGAAACGAGCCGAACGGGGTCGGAAGCTGGAAGAGCACAGGCCTCATTCAGTCACCCCCCGGCGCCGGCCGACGAGCGACGCGGCGACCAGCATGCCTGCCCCCACGACGATCGCGGCGTCGGCCACATTGAACACCGGCCACACGTGCACATCGACATAGTCGATGACGTAGCCGAAGCGCAGGCGGTCGAAGACGTTCCCGAACGCGCCGCCGACGATGAGACCGAACCCCCACTGCCCCGCGGGAGCGGCCGGCCACGCTGCTCTATTGTAGAAGAGGGCGGCGAGCACGGTCAAGGCGATGGCCATCGTCGCGCCCGTGGAGAGGTGCGCCAGGAGCCCAAAGGCGATGCCGCGGTTGCGCACCAGCGTGAGCGCGAGCAGATGCGGGACGAGTACCCGCGTGCCCTCCAGGGGCACGAGTCGCGACGCCACCGACGTCCCGGCCAGGCTGCAGGCGAACCCCAGCACCCCCGCGGTGCCGACCGCCCAGGGGCCCGGCGTCAGCGCACGGCGACGCGCTGCCGCTCTTCGAGCTCCTTGCACTTGATGCACAGCCGCGTGTACGGGATCGCCCGCAGGCGGTTTCCGTCAATCGGCTTCCGGCAACCCACGCAGATCCCATACGTGCCGTTGTGGAGGCGCTGCAGGGCCTCTTCCACCATCTCGAGCATCCCCTGCACGTTGCTGGAGATGGCCAACTCCTTCTCCCGCTCGAACGTTTCGGTGGCGACGTCGACCAGATCATCCTCATACCCCGCCACGTCGGCGATGGGCTTTTCCTCGGTCTTGACCTGGTGCTCCTCCATCTCGGTCAGTTCCGCGCGCAACCGCTTGCGCTCTTCCAGCAGCAGCCGGGTGAACTCATCTTTTCGCCCCACCCCTCCCCGCGCCGCCCGCCGCACGACGCGGGCGCGGGGCCGCGCCCCGTTCGAAGCGGATGCGGTGGCCTTCGGCGCGCTCCGCGGCTTGGACCGTTGGGACCGAGCGCGCGAGGGTGCGGCCTTCCGGGGTCGTCTCGCTGGCATCTATGGCCTCCTTGCGGGCTCGGACGATCCCGCGTCTGGTTTGCCTGCTCCACCGCGCGTGCTTCCCGGCGCGGCCGTCTCGCCGGGGGTCTGTAGCCGGGATATACGCCGACCGCCAACGGGAAATTCCTCCGCCGGACGATCGGCGGAGAGGGCGTCACGGACCGCGGCGGCGGCGAGGATCTCGGTCCCGTCCAGCACCGGGACCGGGAGCTCACCCGGGTCGGTGACCATGGGGATCTCGGTGCACCCCAGCACGATGACCTGCGCGCCGCGCGCGGTCAGCGCGGCGGCCACCGCACGCACGTGCTCGCGCACGGCGGGGCCGAGGTCTCCGGCCTTGACCGCTCCGATTGCCGCCGCCACGCGCGCCTGCTCCGGGGGCGTGGCGTCAACGACATCGATCCCCCGGGCGGCGAGGGCCCGATGATACAGCCGGGTCTCGACCGTCCCCGCGGTCGCCAGCAGCCCGGCCGCCTGCGGCCGCGGGGTCAGCGCGGCCGCGGCCGCGGCGACCTCCGCCATGATGTCGAGGACGGGAACCCGCACGCTCTGCCGGACCGCGGGAAGGAAGGCGTGGGCGGAGTTGCAGGGGATGGCGATCAGGTCCACCCCGGCGCGCTCGAGCGCCCGGGCGGTCGCCACCAGCGCCGGGGTGGGATCCGGCCCTTCGCCGCGCAGCGCCGCCGTGCGATCCGGGATCTTCGGATTGC
Organism: bacterium; assembly: GCA_035279545.1. Lineage (GTDB taxonomy): Bacteria > Sysuimicrobiota > Sysuimicrobiia > Sysuimicrobiales > Segetimicrobiaceae > Segetimicrobium. The sequence continues at coordinate 2,569 of DATEHM010000016.1, forward strand.
TGTCGATGATGACGCGAAGATGATCCTGATCGGTCCGCGCCGGCGTCAGGTGGACCAGCTTCCTATAGAAATCCGCGGTCGCCAGCGGCCCCATCCCGCCGAGCACGCCGACGATCCATTGTCCCCTCTCCCCCGCCATCCGCTCGCTGCTCCCCTCGATCGCGCTACTCCTAGTATCCCCGCCCGCCGGGGACGTTTCCCGCCTTAGTGGGCCTGAACGATGCCGACGGTCAGCTCGTGCCCATCCAGGCGGACCGCCTTCCGGTGCACCTGGGCGTCGGCCGCGGGCACGCCGGCCCGCGCATCGGCGCCCAAGACCTCCCGCAGCACGTAGTCGCGGTGGCTTCGCAGCACCTCCCCGAGGGCGGCATCCCCCTCGTAGTACACGGTGATCCGGTCGGCGATCTGGAACCCCGCCTCCTTCCGCAGCTGCTGGATCTGGTGCACCAGCTCCCGAGCCATCCCTTCGCGCACCAGGTCGTCGGTCAGGGTCGTTTCCAGCACTACCCACGCCCCCGCCCCCCCGGCGCCGACCAGCCCGGCGTTCCAATGGACCCGCACATCGACCTCGGTGCGCTCCAGGACGACCTCCTGCCCGCCGGCCAGGGTGAGGCGAAACGGCTCGCGCTCCGGCGTCCCCTCGAGGAGGGCCTCCCCCCGCTCCCGCAGCGCCTCGACGACCTCGGTGATCCGGCCGCCGAATTTGGGGCCCAGCAGGTCGAACCGGGGGCGGACGTCCAACCGGCCCAGCGCCCGGGAGGAGCCGACGAACCGAAGCGCCTTCACGTTGAGCTCATCGCGGACGTGCTCCGCCAGTGCGGGGTGGCGCTCCAGCACGCCCGATCGGTCAACGATGATCGCGGTCGCCAGGGGCTGGCGGACCCGGATCTTCGCGGCGTTCCGGGCCGACCGCCCGATCGAGATGACCTCGCGGGTCCGCTCCGTCGCCTCCAGCAGCGCGGGATCGTCCCAGGCCGTCTCGGCGACCGGCATCGGGCAGAGGTGCACGCTCTCCGGTGCGCGCGCATCGACCGAGCGGACCAGGTTTTGGTACAGCGTCTCCGCCAGAAACGGCACGAACGGCGCGAGCAGGCGGCTCAGGGTGACCAGCACGTCGTACAGCGTCTGGTAGGCGGCCCGCTTGTCGGCGTCGAGCTCGGACTTCCAGTACCGGCGCCGGCCCCGGCGCACATACCACAGGGACAGATCATCGACGAAGCGCTCGACGATCCGCGCGGCGCCGGGAACGTCGTAATCGTCGAGGCGCTCGCGCACGATCCGGATGACGCGGGTGAGGGACGCCCGCGCCCAGCGGTCGAGCACGCCCGGCTCCCCGGCCCAGGCCGCGGCCCCCGGCGTGAACCCATCCAGGTTCGCGTAGGTCACAAAGAAGGCGTAGACGTTCCACAAGGGCAAGATGAACCGGCGCCGGACCTCGTCCGCCGGGCCGTAGCCAAAGTTCACATTCTGCGAGGGGTTCTGGACGGCGTAGAGCCAGCGGACGACGTCGCTGCCCATTCGCTCCGCCGCTTCGTTGAACTCGATCATGTTCCCCGAGGACTTGTGCATCTCCCGGCCCCGCTCGTCCCGCACCATCGCGTGCCCGAGGCAGACCCGGTAGGGCTCGCGGCCTTCCAGCACCGTGCTCATGACCAGCATCGAATAGAACCAGTTGCGGTATTGTCCGGGGAACGCCTCGGTGATGAAGTCCGCGGGGAACCACTCCCGCCACGACGCGGGGTCCTGCCGGTACCCCATCGTGGAGTACGGCACGATCCCGGCGTCGAGCCAGGGGTTTCCCACATCGAGGATCCGCGACACCGGCGCCCCGCACTGCCGGCACCGGATCTTGACCGCGTCCACCCAGGGCCGGTGCGGGGTGTGGCCCTGGAACTCCTCCCACCCCTCGACCGCGCGCTGGCGCAGCTCGTCCTCGCCGCCGATCACCTCGAAGGTCCGGCAGGCCTGGCACTCCCAGATCGGCAGCGCCAGCCCCCAATACCGCTTCTTGCTGATCATCCAGTCGTGCATGTTGCGGAGCCAGTCCAGTTCGCGCTCCAGGCCGAACTCGGGGATCCAGCGGATCTTCTCGGTGACCGCGATCATGGGGGCGCGCAGCGGGTCCATGGCCAGAAACCACTCGTCGACCAGGCGGAAGACCAGCTCGCTGCCGCACCGCCAGCACATCGGGTAGCGGTGCGTGTACTCCTCCGCCCTGTACAGGAGGCCGCGGCGCTCCAGGTCCTCGCGGATCGGCTGCGCCACGTCGTAGACGTGCTGTCCGGCCAGCCAGCCAAACGGCTCGGTAAAGACGCCGAACTCGTCGATCGGGGCGAGCACGCGAAGGCCGTGCTCCTTCCCCAGCGCGAAGTCCTCCGCGCCGCAGCCGGGAGCGATGTGCACGAGCCCGGTCCCTTCCGCCGCGGTCACCTCCGCCCACGGCACGACCCGGTGCACGACGCCCTGTTGCGCGGGCAGGTCGTCGTACGGCCCGGTGTAGGTCCATCCGACGAGGGAGGCCCCGGGCAGCTCTTCGCGGACCCGATGGCCGCCGCGCAGCATATCCAGGCGATCCTTCACCAGGTAGTAGCTGTCCCCCCCTTGCTCCACCCGAACATAGGTCAGCGCGGGATTGACCGCGACGGCCACGTTGCTGGTGAGGGTCCAGGGGGTCGTCGTCCACACCAGCAGGTACGCCCCCGGACGGTCCGACAGCGGCAGCCGCACGGTCAGGCTGGTGTGGGTGACCTCCTGATAGCCTTCGGTGACGATCTCGTGTTCGGACAGGCCGGTGCTGCACCGGGGGCACCAGGGCATGACATCATGGCCTTTGTAGAGGAGCCCGCGCTCCCAGCACCGCTTCAGGAACATCCAGATGGAGTAGTTGTTCTCATCGGACATCGTAAAGTACGAGTGGTCCCAGTCCATCCAGTAGCCCAACCGGAGCGACTGCTGCGTCAGGACCCCGGCGAAGTGGCGGACGCGGGCCTTGCAGCGCTCGACGAACTCCGCAATACCGAAGCGCTCGATGTCGCGCTTGCTCTTGAAGCCCAGCTCCTTCTCCACCTCGACCTCCACCCAGAGACCCTGGCAATCGAATCCATTCTGGTACCGCTGGCGGTGGCCGAGCATCGTGTGATACCGGCAGAAGAGGTCTTTGTAGGAACGCCCCCACGCATGGTGGACGCCCATCGGGTTGTTGGCGGTAATGGGGCCGTCGAGGAACGACCAGCGGGTAGCGGAGGAGGCGTTGCGGGCGAGGTATTTCGCGAGGATGTCGTGCTGCTGCCACCACTCCAGCAGCGCCCGCTCCTGGGCGGGGAAGTCGACGCGGATTTCCACTGGCTGGAACGGCATCCCGACCCTCCGCAACAAAAAAGCCCGCCGGGCTGAGCGGCGGCCCATCCTTGACGCCAGGTTGCACCCCGACGACCGGCGCGGACTCAGCGCGGCGCCATCGCGGTTCAGTTCCGGGCGATTCTAGCACACCCGCCCGGGAGCGTCAACGGCGGTGCGCTTGCCCCAGCGGTGAGGAATAGGCGGGTGGCGGGGACGGCCGGGTGGGTGGATAGCCTAGGGACCTCAGCGGCGGGAGTGATGCGTGGTGGGCGCCCGCAGCGGCGGCTGCAAGCGGGACGATTTAGACCAGCACAGCGAGCACGACGAGGAGCCACCGCCAGCAGGAGGGTTGGGAGGTATCGAGGCGGATTTGGATGACCAACCGGGGCTCCTCGAGCAGGAGCCCGTGGCGGAGATCCTCGAGCAGCCGACGGGCAATGTTTTTCAGGCTGCCAAATAGCGTGAGAACGGTCTTGCCCTGCGTGGCGGCCCACTGGCGGAGCAGACTCCCGTGCTCCAGCAATTGCAGCATGATGTGGGCGATTTGGAGGAGATAGTAATAGGCTTTCAACCCGTCCGGATCGGTGCTCTAGGCATGCTCCAAGTGCAGCTCGCTGGTTTTCTGCAGATTGACCCCTGATTTTCAATCGTCCACCGGCGGCGCCCCCCTTCCATCGCGATCGGTACGACCGTGTCCCGGGTCACGGGGAGATTGGTGATCCAGGCGAAGGTGGTGGGTTTGCCCTCCACCGTCGTTTCCTCACAGTGCACCGCATTCACGCTGTACAACCGGTGGTTCGCGGCCTCCCCAGTGCTACGGGCGCCCCGCCCGGCGCTTCCGCGCCCGGACGTGTCCCGCGACCTGGGCCAGCGCTAACTCCGTCAGTTCCCGCATCACCTGCTTCAGCCGGCGGTGCTCGGCGATCCACCCGCGCACCTCGTCCACCAGCTCCCGGGGGACATACACCGTCCGCGTCTTCCCCGCCACCGCGCGCGTGAGATAGTAGCCCTCATGCCAGGCCCCCTGCGCACAATGGCACCCCGGTCGTCCACACCGGCGCCGGATCGTGACCAAACTCGCGCCTAACGCCACGCCGCGGGCGGTCAGCTGCCGGACCCGCGCCTCCGTCATGCGCTTGAGCAGCGTCGGGTGCTTGGGACTGTGCATGCGCTCTTCCCCTCCATCGCGCTCCCTCCGTCCGCTCAGGCCCGAGGGACTCTCACTAGAATACTGAAAAGCAGTAACGCTATTCAGTCTACGCTCGGCAAAATCCTCCTGCGACGAAACGATCGATCTCGACGGCAGGCACCAGGGGCCATAGAGCGGGCGGAAGCCATATCATAAGCTCCCGCCAGGAAGAAGGCTAAGGTGCGACGAAAATCCTTTTCCTCAGAGCTGCGCTTGCCCCGCTTGCCCCGATTTCTTGCGCCCCCGATCGGCGAGGTCTCACCGCTCCCTCAATGGAGTGCGGGGAGAACGGCCGGCACGTGGGTGCGGGACCGAAGAGGGTCTCAGCGCCCGGCGCGGCGGAGGCCGTCCGCGTACGGCGGGCGGATCACCCCCCATTCGGTGATGATCGCCGTGACGAGCTCGTGCGGCGTCACGTCAAACGCGGGATTGCGCACGGCGATCTCGGCCGGGGCGAGGGGGACGCCCCCCACGGTCCGGATCTCCTCCGGCCGCCGCTCCTCGATCGGAATGGCGTCGCCGGTGGGGGTGGCGAGGTCCACGGTGCTGAGCGGTGCGGCCACGTAAAACGGGAGGTGGTGCGCGCGCGCCAGCACCGCCAGCGTGTAGGTCCCGACCTTGTTCGCCACGTCTCCGTTCGCGGCGATCCGGTCCGCCCCGACGATCACCGCGTCCACGCCGTTCCCGCGCATCAGCGCGCCGGCGGCGTTATCGGTGATCAACGTCGCCGGGATCCCGGCGCGGAGCAGCTCCCAGGCGGTGAGCCTGGCCCCCTGCAGGACCGGGCGCGTCTCGCAGGCGATCACGGAAATCCCGAGCCCCCGCTCGTGGGCGCAACGGAGGACGCCGAAGGCCGTGCCGTACCCGGCGGTGGCCAGCATGCCGGTGTTGCAGTAGGTGAGCACCCGCGCGCCGCTGCGCAGCAGCGCCGCCCCGTGCGCCCCCATCCGGCGGTTGGCCTCGACGTCGTCGCGGGCCAGCGCCTGCGCGGCATCGAGGAGGCGGCGCGGAAGCGCCGTCTCCTCGGGGGGGCCCTCCGCGACCGCGAGCATGCGATCCAGCGCCCACCCCAGGTTGACCGCGGTGGGGCGGGTCGTGCG
>DATEHM010000017.1:0-24366 GCA_035279545.1 bacterium
CAGGATGGGCAGCGCGATGTACCGCCAATACTCCCACGTGCCCGCGCCGAGATTAGCCGCGGCTTCCCGCCATTCCCGTTTCAGCCCATCGATCGCCGGCGCAATGATCAGCACCATGAGCGGAATCTGAAAATACATGTACGTCAGCGTCAGGCCGGCGAAGCTCAGAAGATTGAACCCGGCGCTATAGATGTCGAACCCGAAGACGTTGATGAGCAGAGCCGTGACAAGGCCCGCTCGGCCCAACGTGGCGAGAAAGGCAAAGGCGAGCGGCACCCCCGCGAAGTTCGAAGCGACGCCTGAGAACGTCATGAGCGTCGGCCGCACCCAACTGGGCAGGCCGCCCGCGATCGCGGCATAGGCGAGGGCGAAGCCGACGAGGGCGCCGCCGATCGCGGACGCTGCACTGACCTTGACGCTGATGAGATAGGAGCTCACGATTGTGGGTTGAAACAGGTCCAGAAGGTTACGGAGCGTGAAATGACCTTGGCTGTCTTGAAAGCCGCCAACCGCCAGGAACCCCGTGGGCAAGATCAAGAACATGAGGGCAAAGACAAAGAATGGGACAACGCCCACCCACGTCCATGATACCTGGCTGCCCCAAGACGGCGCGGCGCGAGGAGGGCCGATTGCAGAGTGGGCGACTTGCGCCACGAAGCGGCCCTCGCGCCCTACCCTCTCCCCCGTGTCACCGGGGGAGAGGTAGGCTGCAGGATGCTACGTTGAAACCCAAGCGATCCGGACCCAAACGCGCCGGCGGGGCCTGTGTAGGCTACTTCACATTCGCCCCAACGACCGTGTCCCACTGCTTCGTAATCGTTTGGTTCGATTGGCCCTGCTGCGCGAGCGTCGGGAAGACTGCCTTGGCGTAGCCTTGCGCAGGCGGGAGCTTTGCCAGCAGAGCGGCCGGCACCTTATCGGTTCTCACCAGGTTCTGGAAGCGAATCGGGTGGCAGTAGCCCTTGAGCCAGCCCAGTTGTCCTGTGTCCGAATACAGGTACTCCAGCCACAACTTCGCCGCGTTCGGGTGCGGTGCGTACGCGCTGATGGCCTGGACGTACACACCGGCCACGACCCCGCTCGTCGGCACGACGACCTCGATCTTCGGATTGCCTTTCAGCGTGTCGCGATCGGCGAGCGCGTTGTAGTCCCAGCGGATGATGATCGGCGTGGCGCCTTGGGCGATTGACGCCGCTTTGCCGATGACCGGAACAAAGTTGCCGCGTTTGTTCAAGTCGGCAAAGAACTTCAAGCCCGCAGACCCGGCCGCCCCCACGTTCCCCTTCGCGGCCGACAGGCCCGCCGCAAACACACCTTGAATCGCCTGGTTCGACGTGCGCGGATCGCCGGCCAGGGCGACCGCGTTTTTGTACGCCGGCTTGAGCAAATCTGGCCAGTCGCGAGGCAAACTCTTGACGATGTCGGCGTTGACCTCGAACGCCAGGACGCCGTAGTAATCGCCGTACCAATACCCCTGCGCGTCCTTCTGGTCGTTCGGGATCGTGCTCCACGTGGAGACCTTGTACGGCTGGAGCAACCCCGCCGCCTTCGCCGACGGACCGAACGACAAGCCGACGTCGATCACGTCCGGGGCTTGGGGCCCCTTGTTGCCCTTGTTGGCCTTGATGGCTTCGACTTCATCGCCCGAGCCGGCGTCCGGGTTGAGCTCATTCACCCTCAGCCCGTACTTCTGCTTGAACCCGTTGATGACGTCGCCGTAGCCGCACCAGTCATGCGGCAGCGCGATCACGGTGAGCTGACCTTCCCGCTTGGCTGCGGCCACGAGCTGGCTCATGCTTCCTTGCCCGGCCGCGACCGAGCCGAGCGCCAGGACAACCAGCGTAGCGAGCGCGAACATCTGTGTGCATTTAAGCTGCTGATTCATACGATCCTCCCTTTGGGATCGGAATGCCTTCCCATCATTCATTCCAGGATGATCCAAGAGTACCGTGTGGGGGACGGGAGTTCCTTGTGGGAGGGAGTGCTGCTGGGTTCAGCTTTTGATACGGGTGTTCGTCGGATCGTAACGTGGCTCCTGCGCCACGGTGGCGGCAACTTCGTGGCCGTCGAGCTCGATCGCCACCCCGGTCGCGGCCACGGCGAGAGCCGCCGGAAGGTACGCGTACGCGATACTCTCCCGCACGGTGAAGCCGTACCCGCCGCTCGTCACCTGCGCGACCACCTTTTCTCCGTGGATGACCGGCTCGCTGCCCACCGCCACGGCGGCGCCGTCCGCGAGAACGAGGCAACAGAGTCTTCGCTTGGTGCCTTCCGCCCGCTGCCTGAGCAGCGCCGCGCGTCCCTGGAACTCCCCTTTCCCGAGTTTGACGCAGAACCCCAGACCGGCCTCGTAGGGGGTGTGTTCGGGCGTCACGTCGGTGCTCCAGTACCGGTAGCCCTTCTCCAGCCGAAGCGACTCCACCGCCCGATAGCCCACAGGGCGAAGCCGGCGCGGCCGCCCCGCCTCCCACAGCGCGTCCCAAACGCGCAATCCCGCCTCGGCCGAGGCGTACAGCTCCCACCCGAGTTCGCCCACGTACGTCACGCGCTGCGCCCGAACCGGAGCCCCGGCGATCTTGATCGTCCGGCACGTGAGGTAGGGAAATCCGACCGCGTCGACGTCGTCCTCGGTCACGGCGCCGATGATCTCACGGGCCTGCGGCCCCCATAGGCCGATGCAGGCGAACTCATCGGTGATGTCCCGGAGCGCGACGGTGCCGTCGTCGGGGAGGTGTCGGCGGATCCAGCCGATGTCGTGGACCCCAAAGGCGCTTCCGGTGACGATCGCGAACCGCTCCGGGCCGAGGCGCGTCACGGTGAGGTCGCACTCCACGCCGCCGTGGTGATTGAGCATCTGTGTGTACGTGACCGTTCCAGGGGGCTTGTCCATCTCGTTATCGGTCAGCCACTGCAGCGACCGCAGCGCACCGGGGCCCTCAATCTCGTACTTGCCGAAAGAGGTGAAGTCAAACAGACCCGCGGCCTCGCGCGTCGCGGTGTGCTCAGCCTCGATCGCCGATGAATAGTTGTGCCGCGCCCACCCCGCCGGGGTGTACCGCGGGGAGACGCCTTGCTCGTTACTCGCAAACCAGTTGGGTCGCTCCCAGCCGAATTTCTCTCCCAGCACGGCGCCAAGTTCCCGAAGACGTGGGTAGACGGGGCTGATCCGCGCTCCCCGGACGGTTTCGAATTCTTCAAAGGGATGGTGGACGCTGTAGTTCCTCGCGTACACCTCGACCGCTCGAGCAGCGGCGTACCGAAGATCGCGATATTGAGGGCTGAGCCGCCGGATGTCCGCCCGCCAGAGATCGAGGCTCGGCCGGCCCTCCACGATCCACTCCGCCATCACCTTCCCCACTCCGCCTCCGGCCGCGATCCCCGGGGAGCCGCCCGCCACAAAGAACCCCCCGACCTCGGGGGCCTCGCCGAGAATGAACTCGCCGTCTGGCGAAAACCCGTCAGGGCCGTTGATGAGTTTGCGAATCCCAACCTCGTTGAGGGCCGGAATCCGCATGGCGGCGTTGCCCGCAAGGGGCTCGAAGCGGTCCCAGTTGGGGGCGAGGAGCTTGTGGGTGAAGTCGCGAGGGATGCCGCCCAGGGCCCAGGGGACAGTGTTGTGTTCATAGCCGCCCACGACGAGTCCGCCCACTTCTTCCCGAAAGTACACAAGGAGATCGGGGTCACGCATCACCGGCAGATCCCGCGGAACCTGAAAGGGCACGGTGACGAGATACTGGTGTTCGATGGGGACGATCGGGATCGCCACCCCCACCATCCGGCCGATGTACCAGGACCAGATCCCGGCTGCGCAGACGACGACGGTGGTGCGGATGGTGCCGCGATCGGTCACCACCGTATCCACGCGGTCACGCCGCGTGGTAATGTTGGCCACTTCGGTGCGGGTGTGAACCTCGCACCCGCGATTCCGCGCCCCCTGGGCGAACGCATAGGTCAGGTTGCTTGGGTCGATCCGGCCGTCGCCGGGGATATAGAGCGCGCCCACGAGGTCGCGATCGCTCATGATTGGGAACAGGTTCACCGCTTCACGGGGCCCGACGACCTCTACTTCGAGCCCGCTCGCCTTGGCCACCGCGGCTTGGCGTTGAAGTTCTTCCATCCGGGCGGGGCTGGAGGCGAGACGCAGGCTCCCGACTTGGCGCCAGTCCGGATCGATACCCGTCTCGGCGCCGATGCGCCGGTAGAGACCCACACTGTACATGATCATGCGGGTCCGGTTGTGCGACCCGCGCAGTTGGCCGATCAGGCCAGCGGCGTGGAACGTGGCTCCCCCCGTGAGCTCGCCTTTCTCGACCAGGACGATGTCCCGCCAGCCCATAAGCGTCAGGTGATATGCGATGCTGCACCCGGCGACGCCCCCACCGATGATGACCGCTTGCGCTTCAGATCGCATTCGATGGCCCTCATATTTCGGGGCAGTGACCACGCGACCCCTTCTCGAGGACCTTGCAGCCACCCAACGTGGAATTGCGCTATACTCTACGGGAAACGCTGCGATCCGACTTCAAAGAGGATTTGGCGCGCGGCCTTCGGTGGCGTTACCCCTGATGCCGCCGGAACGTGTCAGGGTCGGAGGACCATGCCATGAGTGAGCGCTTCAAGATCGTATCCCCGATTGACGGCAGTACGTATGCGACCCTGACGCAGGCGGATGAGACAACGGTTGATGCGGCGGTCTCGCGCGCCCACGCAGTCCAGCGGGACTGGTGCCGCACCGACTTCGGGGCACGGGCGGAGCGGTGCCGTCGCTTCGTGCACGCGATGGAAGGAAAACGCGAGGAGATCGCGGTCGAGCTCGCGTGGCTGATGGGACGTCCGGTCCGCTTCGGCCCAACCGAGGTTACGCGACTCGGTGAGCGCGCCACACATATGATCGCGATCGCGGAACGCAGCCTCGCGCCGACCGAGATCGCGTCGGGGGATGGAGTGGTACGCCGCATCCGGCGCGAGTCGCTCGGGGTCGTCCTGGTTATCGCGCCGTGGAACTATCCCTACCTGACCGCGGTGAACGCCATCGTGCCGGCGCTCATGGCGGGGAACGCGGTGATTCTCAAACACGCATCGCAGACGTCGCCGTGCGGGGACCGCTTCGTCGCGGCCTTTGCCGAGGCGGGCCTGCCCGATGGGCTCTTTCAGCACGTGCGGATGTCGCACGCCTCCATCGACCGCATTATCTCTCAGAAGAAGGTGGACTTCGTCGCCTTCACCGGCTCCGTGGGCGCGGGGGGCGAGGTGGAGCATTCAGCGGCCGGTCGGTTCATCGGCGTCGCGCTTGAGCTCGGGGGCAAGGACCCCGCCTACGTGAGGCCGGACGCGCCCCTCGAAGCCACCGCGGAGGCGCTGGTCGACGGCGTCTTCTTTAACAGCGGCCAGTCCTGCTGTGCCGTTGAACGGGTCTACGTCCACGAGGCGGTCTACGCGCGCTTCGTCGACCTCTTTGTCGACGTGACGCGCGCGACGCAGAAGCTCGGCACCCCTCTCGACGGGAACACGACGTTGGGCCCTGTCGTCAGTGCGACCGCCGCCGCCGGCATCCGGTCGCAGATCGCCGCTGCCGTCGCGGCTGGGGCCAAACCATTGCTCTCGATGGCCGAATTTGTGGCGGCGACACCCGACGGACCCTATGTGGCGCCGCAGATCCTCACGGGCGTGCATCATGGCATGAGTGTCATGCGTGAGGAGACCTTCGGGCCGGTGGCCGGGATCATGCGCGTCTCCTCGGATGAGGAAGCCGTCGGGGTCATGAACGACAGCAACTACGGTCTCACGGCTTCAGTGTGGACCGCCGATCTTGACAAAGGGTTGTCCCTCGCGGAACGGATCGAGACGGGGACGTGCTTCGTCAACCGGTGCGACTATCTCGATCCGGCCCTGGCTTGGGTCGGCGTCAAGGACTCGGGCCGTGGCTGTAGCTTGTCCTCGCTCGGGTATGCCCAACTCACCCGGCCGAAGTCCTACTACGGCAGGGTGTTGTTGTAAGCGGACAGATCGCTCAGCGCATGTCAACAGGGCCGCGCCGTGCAATCGGGACGCGCCCCTTGCTGCCTGGCTTCGCGGCGCTTTGTCTGGGCCAGTTCTTGGGCCACCAGACCGGCCTCACTTTCTCCGTCCTCATTCCGATTCTCAGCCACGACTGGCACCTCAGCAGCAGCCAGGCCGGCGCGGTCCTCGGGATCTTCCAGTTTGGCCAACTTGTGGCGTACGTCCTTGTGGGGTTTCTCTTGGATCGGATGCGGAGCAAACCGTTGATGGTCTGGTCGGCAGCGCTTGTTGGGGCGGGCGACCTTCTCTTTGCGGTCGTCGCGCGAGACTTCGCCACAGGGTTTGCTTTCCGCCTTCTCGAGGGGTTCCTGCTCGGGGGGCTCTACGTTCCGGCGCTCAAGTACATCGCCGACACGATTCCCGCAGAGCGGAGGGGGAGGGCCACGGGGACATTCATCGCGGTGCTCGTCGCCGCCTACGCTTCCCCACTTCTCTATGTCGGCGTTCTAGCACCCCACGTCGGTTGGCGCACCACGATGGCCGCTGTAGGTGTGCTCGAACTGGTGGGGGCGCTCGTCTTTGCGAGCGGGGTGCCGGACGTCCCGCTGCGTGCTGCCCGAGGCGCGGGGGGATTTGCCCAATATCTGGGGGACGTGCTCCGCAACCGGCCGGCGCGCCGCCTGATCCTCGCGTACACCGCGCACAACTGGGAACTCTTTGGGATGTGGGGCTGGATGACGCCGTTCATGGTTGCCGCCTTAGCGACGCAAGGGAGAACCCCAGATCAGGCGCTGGCGTGGGGAGGGGCGTCCGCCGCGGCCGTGATCGGCATCGGAGGAGGTCTGGGCGCGGTAAGCGGCGGCCGTCTCTCGGACCGCCTCGGCCGCGCCCGCGCTGCCTCTTTCATGCTCGGGGTGAGCCTCCTGTGTTCGCTGGGGTTCGGGTGGCTGCTCCACGCCCCTACCGTGCTGCTCGTCGCAGTAGGCCTCCTCTACGGCACGACGGCCTTGGCCGATTCCCCGTCGTACTCCGCCAGCCTGATGGAAGTGGTTCCACCTCGCTCACTCGGTGGAGCTTTCAGCATGCAGATGTTGTTCGGATGGTCGGCGACGGTCGCGGCACCGGCGGCGCTCGGGGTGGCGTTGGATTCCGTGAAAGCTGCGGGCGCCGGGCCCGCGGTCCCGTGGGTGGTGGCATTTGGGATCCTCGCTCTCGGCCCAGCCGTTGCCCTCATCGCCCTTGCGCCGTTGCGGGCGGGGAACCGCGCCGACCGCTCGGAAACGCGCAGCGCCATCTGACCACGGACAGGAATCGTCCCGGCGTGATCGAAACGGTGAAGATTAGGAAACGTGACATACATCTCCCGGAACCGGAGTCGCATCCCGCGGAGATAAGCCAGGGGGGGATATTCTTGCAGATGACGCGGCGTTGGCTCCACGATTACCGCCTGGTGCATTCTGCACGCCATCTGAAGTCGCCGCTCTTCCCCCTCTTCAGGCGGCTGGGGGCGAAATCGTTCCTCGTGTACAACCATTGTCTCCACGCCGTCGACTTCGACGGGCAAACAAAGGACCAGGAATACGAGGCGATTCGGAACGGGGTGACGATGTGGGACGTCTCGGTTGAGCGGCCGGTGGAGATCGACGGACCCGACGGCTTCACCCTGATGGATCTTCTGACGCCCCGGGACATGCGGAAGTGTCAGGTCGGTCAGTGCAAGTACGCAATCATCTGCGACGAGAATGGCGGCATGGTCAACGATCCTGTCGTACTGCGGTTGAGCGAGAACCGCTTCTGGCTTTGTCCCGCCGACAGCGACCTCCATCTCTGGGTTAAAGGCGTGGCGGTGGGGATGGGGCTGCGGACGACTGTGCGGCAGCCCGAGGTGTTCCCGATTCAGCTTCAGGGTCCCAAATCGCCTGATCTGCTGCGGGCGCTCGTCGGGGACCGCATCAAGACCCTCCGCTACTACTGGTGGATGAAGGCGGAGATGGGGAATGGGATTCCGATCATTATCACCCGGACCGGGTGGACGGGGGAAGTGGGCTATGAGATCTTCCTCCTCGACAATAGCCAAGCGGAGGTGATGATCGACCTGATCGTGGCGAAGGGGAAAGCGTTCGACCTGATCCCGGCGGGGCCGAATCACCCCCGCCGCGTTGAAGCCGGCATCCTGAACTACCAGGCGGACATGAGCCTCGACACGAATCCTTACGAACTCGGGTTGGATTGGCAGGTCGATCTGTCCAAGGAGCGCTTCATCGGCAAGGACGCACTCGTTGGCGTCAAGCGCGATGGGATCCGGCGGAAACTCATCGGTCTCCTGGTTGAAGGCGAGCAGGTCCCCATCGAGTTCGAAGAGCCCTGGGTGGTCTTCAAGGACGAACACCTCGTGGGCCGCGCCACGGCCGTCCTCTACTCGCCCTCCCTCAAGACCAACATTGGATACGCCATGGTCAGCATCGAGCACAGCGCGCCGGGCGGAGTTTTGGAGGTGCAGCCCTACCCGGAGCAGCGTCGCTACCGCGCGAAGGTCGTCACACTCCCCTTCGTCGATCCCAAGAAGGACATTCCCAAGCTCCGGATGGACGCGACGGCGGGGCGGTAGCTTCTAACCGCGGCGGGCTGCCAGCCGCGACCGGAGGATCCATGGGATCGCGATCACCGACCGGGTGAAGCCCGACCACACCTACGATCCGGTTGCGTGTCGGGCATCGCGTCGCGACGCCTGTGCGAAGGCCCCGCTGCTCCACTGGCTGCGAAGGATCGGAGCGTGCGTGACTGGCAGACAAGCCTGCGTCGGGACGACCCGCCTGGGCTCGAACTTCCTCCTCGCGGCCGGGGACGGCTCACGGCGCCGACCGGCACCGCACTTCGACTCGGTCACATCGACCTGCGCACCACATGCGAACCCCTGCCGGCGTGTCTTCTCGCCGCTGCCGTCTGCCCGTTCCAGGACTACGTTAGGGCTCCTCTCCACGGTCTACACGTCCGTGAAGTCTGGCGGGCTCCGCATCGCCTGGGAGAGACTCTCCTCCCGCCCGTCCCCGCCAGCGCTGGGGGGGGGTCGGGGTGGCGCATTTTCGTGGGGAGGGACGACGCGTGGTCCAGCTCCCCTCCCCCGCGGGTCGCCGTGGCAGGGCGGTCGGCAGGCAGGTGACTTCGTGTCTGGGCATCGATGATCACGATTGAAGAAGCGATCGCGCGCATCCCTCGGTGGGCCGCTGCTAAGATGTCGGTTTCGCCTCTCGGCGGGGGGATTACAAACCTCAACTATCGCGTGGAGGTGAACGGGGAAGCGTTTGTCCTCAGCCTCTCGAGTGAGGATACCACGATGCTGGGCGTCGATCGGCGTCGAACCTACCAATCCACCCTTGCGGCCAGCCAAACCGGCGTGGGACCGGAGGTCGTGTATTTCCATCCCGATGACGGCATTCTCGTGACCCAGTTCATCTCCGGGCGTCACCTCACCGCCCCGCAGGTGGCGCAACCCCAGGTCCTTGAAAGGGTCGTTCGCTCTCTACATCGCTACCATGCCGGGCCGGCGTTTCCAGGTCGCTTCTCACCTTTCCGGACTCTGGACGGGTACCGGCGGGTTGCACAGGCCCGCGGCGCAGCACTGCCGCGGGACATCGGGGGAATGTGTGATCAGATTGCCGCAATCGAAGCGGCCATGAGAGGGCACGGGATCTTGCGGCCGTGCCACAACGATCTCTGGGAGTCCAACCTCCTCGACGACGGCGCACTCGTCCGGATTGTCGACTGGGAGTACGCGGGGATGGGAGATGTCCACTTCGATCTCGCGAACTTCGCCATCCACAACAGCTTTGCGGACGCTCAGGACGAGGCGCTGTTGCACGCCTACTTCGGGACCGTCTCCGGCACCGATGTCACCTTGCTCAAGCCCCTCAAGATCGTTGCCGAGCTCCGCGAAGCGATGTGGGCGATGGTCGCCAAGAATCTGGTCGCCACCACCGCCTCTGGCTTTGACTGCGTCGCGTACGCCGGGGCGCACTTTGATCGCTGCAGGCAGATGCTGAGGGACCCGCGTCTATCGGGGTGGCTCCACCCGCGCACGCCATAATGGTGGACCGTAGCTGGCTCGGAGGGTTTACGGCCCTGTGCGTAGGGCAATTCCTCGCGCACCAGACCGCGCTCTCGTTCTCCGCATTGATCCCGATCTTGAGAGACGAGTGGCACCTGCGTGCGAGCCAGACCGGACTCATTTTGGGCGTCTTTCAGTTCGGGCAGACGGGAGCTTATGTCGCTGTCGGATTTCTCCTGGATCGGCTACGCAGCAAACCCATCATGGTGATCTCCTCGGCGATGGTCGGGATCGGAGATTTCCTCTTCGCGCTGGGGGCACGGGACTTCACGTCAGGATTCCTCCTGCGCCTCTTGGCGGGTGCACTCCTGGGTGGACTGTATCTCCCCGCGCTGAAAAACATTGCGGAGACGACACCCAGGGTCCAGCGCGGGATCGCAACGGGAATCTATGTGGGGGTGAGTGTCGCGGCGTACGCTGCTCCGCTACTGTATGTCGGTGTCCTCGCCCCCCGAATCGGCTGGCGCGCGACAATGGCCGCTGTCGGATTGTCGGAACTGCTGGGGGCGTTTGTGATCGCGCGAAAGGTTCAGGACGTGCCCCTCGCCGCGCCGGCGGAGGAACGGGCGGGGTTCTCACGGTACGTCGGGGATATGCTAGCGGACCCCGCAGTGCGCAGCGTCATCATCGCCTACACCGGACACAATTGGGAGTTATTCGGTATGTGGGGATGGATGGGGCCCTTCATGGTGGCCTCGCTCACCGCACGGGGTAGCCCCCCTCACTCGGCGCTCGTGTGGGGAGGAGCACTCGCCGCGGCCGTCATAGGCCTTGGGGGAATCATCGGGGCTATAGCTGGAGGGCGCCTGTCCGACCGACTCGGCCGGACGCGTGCGGCGATGCTCATGTTAGGGGCGAGCCTACCGTGCTCCTTGGCATTCGGTTGGCTGTTCCGCGCGCCGCTCGCATTCGTTACGGTAGTGGGTTTCCTGTACGGAACCGTGGTCCTGGCCGACTCGCCTTCGTATTCGGCAAGCTTGATGGAGTTGGTCCCGCCCCGCTCTCTCGGTGGGGCCTTCAGCATCCAGATGCTGTTCGGATGGGCGGCGACAATCGTGGCGCCGGTGGCCTTCGGCGGAGTACTTGATCTGGTCCGGACAACCTCTCCGGAGCCGGCACGTGCTTGGGGGGCGGCCTTTGGCCTCCTCGGGTTCGGCCCCCTGGTCGGCCTCCTTGCATTCCGGATGCGAAGGCGGCAGCCCCGCGGCCACCGCGCCGGGCCTCCCAGAAACGGAACGCGCGCTCGGGGACAGCCTGAAGCGTAGTACGACAACGGCCGACCGTGATCGTCGAAGTAGTTACCGGCAACGGCTAAAGGACGCCGTACGTCACGTGGCATTGAAATGGCTGAGGCTTCAGAAGAAACCGGGGTGATCCGCCGCTCTCCGCAACTCGACCGACGCCCTTCCTAGCTGGTTCCCTTCGGGAAGCGTTCGTCGACGTCAGGGGGGGCGAATGATGGACATAGACAAAACACCAACCCTCGAGGCGGCGTCGTCGTGGAACTCACGTGCCGGCAACGGCTTAACGACAGCTTACGTCATGCGGCCCTGAAGCGCCTCATGCCCGCCCACGCGCTCCCCGGGATGTAGGAAGAGACTGCGAAACCCTCGCAGAACGGCCTGTCGGGCACCACATCCGGTAGAAAGGACTGAGGAGTGGTTTGTAGATGGCGTATCATTGGTAAGGTCCGACCACTCGAAAATCCTCATTTTACTTGGTCGGGCCGGCCGGATTTGAACCGGCGACCACCTGAACCCCATTCAGGTGCGCTACCAAGCTGCGCTACGGCCCGCCTACCTGGGCCATTATAGCATCTGTGGCGGCACCGCACTACGGCCCCCGTTGTTGAGCAGAGCGAACAGAGCCTCCGGCCGGCCTCGAAATTGAGCGGGGTCCAGCCGTCCCCCAGCGAGGCCCACGAGTACCTCGGTCAACACGGCGTTGACGGGCGTCGGCACCCCCAGCCGCGCCCCCTCCCGCACCACGGCCCCATTGAGCACCTCCACCTCGCTCTGGGGTCGGCCCCGCCGCAGGTCGTGCCAGAGCGAAGGCCTTCCCTCGCCCCGGCCTCTGCGGATATAGCGGCGCAGGACGGGCCGGATCATCCACGGAGGGGCGGCGACGGCGGCCTGCAATAGGGGAACCGGATATCCGGGCAACGCGATCGGGCGAAGCCCGAGCGCGCGCATCACCCGGCGGGCTTCTCGAAACGCGTCACGCTCCAGACGGTAGAGCCCGGGGTGGTCGACCACCGCCACCGGAGAAAGGTCCAGGATCGCCGCGGTGGCGTTGGTGAAGATATTCAGGAGGAGCTTGCTCCACTTCATCGCCCGAAAGTCCCGCTGCGATCGGGCGGGCAGGCCCGCCTCGTTGAAGAGCGCGACCAGGTCCGCCACGTCCCGTTGGGGGTCCAGAGGCGCCACGGCAACGCCGCCGGCCTCGGAGCTCTGGCGAACCACCCCGGGCCGCGGACAACTCGCGTTGATCGTCACACTCCCCGCGACCGTCCGGTCGGCTCCGGCGACCGCCGCGATC
Organism: bacterium; assembly: GCA_035279545.1. Taxonomy (GTDB): domain Bacteria; phylum Sysuimicrobiota; class Sysuimicrobiia; order Sysuimicrobiales; family Segetimicrobiaceae; genus Segetimicrobium. The sequence continues at coordinate 12,644 of DATEHM010000017.1, forward strand.
AACTCTTCATTGCCAACACCGTTTTGTAGCGAGAGGATCCGCACGCCCCCGTGGAGCACGGGCCTGAGCATCTCGAGCGCGGCGTGCGTGTCATAGGCTTTGACGGTTAGCAGGACCAGGTCGGGGGGGCCGGTGAGATCGTCGAGCATGGTGATGGAGTCGACATCCTTGCAGACCAGCCGTTCGTGCGGGGTCTCGAGGATGAGGCCGAGGGTTCGGATCGCCGCAACGTGCGCACGCCGGCCCAAAAGGGTGACATCGACGCCACGGAGCGACAGCCGGGCCCCCACCAGGGACCCGATCGCCCCCGCTCCGAAGCCGAGCACGCGCATCCTATTTCTTCAGAGACTCTCGATCGGTGATGTGCAACTCGGTGCCCGCCACCAATCGCTGGATGTTGGCCCGGTGGCGGTAGATCGCGAAGAGCGAGGCGATCACCCCGAAGTACACGTACTCGACGGGCTGGCGGGCACGCCAGAGGGTGATGGGGACGGAGACCACGCCCAGCAGCGAGCCCAGCGAGGCGAACTTGGTGACCGCGACCGCGACCACCCAGACCGCCGCGGCGACCGCCGCCGCGGGCCACGAGAGCCCGAGCAGGACGCCGAACGAGGTGGCGATCCCCTTCCCCCCCTGGAATCCGAGGAAGACCGACCAGTTGTGTCCGGCGATCGCCGCGAGGCCGCACGCGACGATGGTCCACGCCGACAGGCCGAGCCGCGCGGCCAGGAGCACGGGGATCATGCCTTTGAGGATGTCGACGGCGAGCACGACCACGGCGGTGGCGACGCCGGCCACGCGCAGGACGTTGACGGTCCCGATGTTGCCGCTTCCGTGGCGGCGGATGTCCTCACCGGTGAGGAGGCGGACGACGATCAGTCCGGTCGGGATGGAGCCAATGAGATAGCTGGCGATGGCGACCGCGAGCAGCATCCGCCCCTCCTCGGGTCACCGCATGGTTCGTGCGGGGGCGGCGGGTCTCCTCCTGCGGAGGACCCACCGCACCGGCGTCCCGGCGAGCTCGAACGTGTCCCGCAACCGGCCTTCCAGGTAGCGGCGATACCCGTCCGCGAGCAAGTTCGGATCGTCGACGAAGAGGACGATCGCCGGCGGCTTGGTGGTGGGTTGTGTCGCGTAGTAGATGTGCAGATGGCGCCCGGTCGGATCCGCGGGCGGATTGTTGGCGCGCACCGCCTCGTCGATCAGCCGGTTAAGCGGCCCCGTGGCGATTCGCGTGGCCCGCGCGTCCGCGGCGCGGAACACCGCCGCCATCAACTCGGAGATCCCCTGGTGCTGGACGGCGACCGTCAGGCACACCAGCACCTCCCCGAGGAATCGGAGCTGCTGTTGGGCGACGCGATGGATCTGCTCGGGAGTGTACCCGCTGAGGAGATCCCACTTGTTGACGGCGACGACCGTCGCGCGCCCCGCCTCGTACACGGTCCGGGCGATCCGCTGGTCTTGGTCCGTGATCCCCTGAAGGGCGTCCACGACCAGGACGGCGACGTCCGCGCGGGAGAGCGCGTCATGCGTTCGCCGCGTGCTGTAGAATTCGACCCCTTCGGCCACCCGGCTCCGCCGGCGCAACCCCGCCGTATCGATCAAGGTCACCGGCCGGCCATCGTAGCGAAGCGAGATGTCGATGGCGTCCCGGGTCGTTCCCGGTCGCGCATCGACGATCACGCGCTCCTCGCCGAGGAGCGCGTTGACCAGCGACGACTTGCCCACGTTCGGACGGCCGAGGAACACCACCCCCACGGTGTCCTCGGGCGCCTCCGCCGGCACCGGGTCGGGGAGGCTTCCAATCACGGCGTCCAACAGCTCGCCGATACCCAACCCATGCGTCGCCGAGACCATGATGGGTTCCCCCAACCCCAGGGCGTGGAACTCGTACGCGTTCGCCTCAAGCGCCGGGGTGTCCGCCTTGTTCGCGACGACCATCACCGGGCGGCGGCCCCGCCGCAGCACGTCCGCGATCTCCTCGTCCTGCGGGGTCAACCCCGCCACCGTGTCAACGACGAACAGCACGACGTGGGCGCCGGCGATGGCGTGCTCGGCCTGCCCCCGCACCTGCGCCACGAGCGGTTCGGGATCGCCCGGCACGAGGCCGCCCGTGTCGATCAGCAGAAACTCACGGTCCCGCCACCGGCACGGCGCTTCGAGGCGATCCCGGGTGACGCCGGGGACGTCTGAGACGATGGCGTGGCGGCGGGTGAGCAGGCGGTTGAACAGCGAGGACTTGCCGACGTTGGGGCGGCCGACGATGGCGACGGTGGGCAGCCCCATGGTGGCCCGCGTCAGCGCGCCGGGGCGGGGCCCGACGATCAGGACCCTCCCAGCTCCTGGAGCCGCAGCAGCACGCCTTCGATGATCCAGTCCGGGGTGCTGGCGCCCGACACCACGCCCAGCGCCTCAACCCCCTCAAACCACGCGGGCGAGATCTCCTCGGCGGTTTCGATGTGGTGCGTGGGCAACCGCCGGGCCCGTCCCATCTCGGCCAGCCGCGTCGTATTCGAACTCCCGTGCCCGCCGATGACAAGCAGCGCATCGATCTGCGGGATCATCTCATCCGCTTCCTCCTGGCGGACGGTGATCGCCGGGCAGAGGGTGTTCAGGACCTTGAGCTCGCGCACCCGAAGCGCCAAATCGCCGACGATCTGGCGGAAGTTCTCCTGCGATTGAGTCGTCTGCGACACGACCCCGACTTTCCCGGTGAGCTTGACGCGCGCCGCTTCTTCCCGGGTGTGCACGACCGTGACGCGATCCCCCAGCAACTCCTTGAGCGTGACCATCTCCGGGTGGCCGTGATCACCCACCGCGATGACCTGGTACCCCTCGGCGGCCAACTTCTCGGTCACGGCATGCGCCCGGATCACCACGGGACACGTCGCGTCCACCACCGCCATTCCCCTCGCCCGGGCCTCCTCCAGCACGGTGTGCTCGACCCCGTAGGCGGACACCACGAACGCTTTCCCGGCCAGGTCCTGCGGGCGATCGGCGACCTTGACCCCGGCCGCCTCCAGGCGGTGCACCACCTGGGGGTTGTGGATCAAGGGCCCCAGCGTCTGCACGGGCCCCCCCAGGGACGCCGCCGTCTTCTGCGCGATGTCCACGGCCCGGCGCACGCCGCCGCAAAACCCCATATGTTTGGCCACGATGATTCTCACGCAGCGCCTCCGGAGGCCGCCTGGCCCCCACTCCCCCCATGATACGGGGAAACCCCTCCCCTGTCGAGCCGGCCGGGCCCGCGGTCAGGGCTGGCCGGCCTCCGCGAGCAGCCCGCCGATCATCCCCATGAATTGACGGCCCACCTCCTCGATCCGGTCCCGATCGGCCCGCACGCCGCCCCCGGGGTCATCGGGGCCGGCCGCGCGCATGGGCGTCCCGATCCGGACGCGAATCACCCCACGCGATGGCCGATGGGCACCCCGGGGCAGCACGGTGTCGGTCCCGATCACGGCAACGGGCAGGATGGCGGCGCGCGTGCGCAGGGCGAGCAGGGCCGCGCCCGGCTCGGGCGGGCGTAGGTCCCGGCTGTTGGTCCCGCGCGTCCCCTCCGGAAACATCACCAACACCCCGCCCCGCTCCAGGATAGCGCGCGCCGTGCGCAAGGCCTGCCGGTCCGGGGCGCCCCGGCGGACCGGAAATGCCCCGCAGGCGCTGACCCACCACCGCAGCAGCGGCGGACCGAACAGCTCGATCTTCGCCATGAAGTGGCAGGGGCGGCGCACGGCGCATCCCACGACCAGCGGATCGAGGTCGCTCACGTGGTTGCTCACGACGATCAGCGGACCGGAGGGGGGCTCGTGTTCACGGCCCTCCACCCGGAAGCCGAACAGCACCCGGAAGACGATCCGAAGAATTGCCCTAGAGACGCTGAAGACCACGCGCGCGTTCCACCAGGGCGACGATCTGCTCGGCGACCCCCTCCACCGTCAGCCCGGTGCTGTCGATGACCACGGCTCCCGGAGCCACCCGCAGGGGGGCCACTTCGCGGGTGGTCGCCGTCCGATCGTCCTCCTCGAGAATCCGCCGGACCGCCTCCGACGACATCGGCGTCCCGCTGGCCGCCAGTTCCTGCTGGCGCCGTTTCGCGCGCACCTCGGGGGAACAGGTCAGAAACACCTTGACGGCGGCGTCGGGAAGGATGACGGTCCCGATGTCCCGACCTTCCATGACGACGTTCCCCTCGCCCCCCAGAGACCGCTGCAGCGCGCCGAGGACGTCCCGCACTCCGGGGACGCGGGCCACCTTCGAGACGATCTGATTGACCTGCACGCTTCGGAGTTCGGAGGTGACGTCTTCCCCATCGACCAGGACGCGCGACGCGCCATCGGCCCCCGGGGTCACCACAAGCGTCGTCGTGCGGGCCAGGACGGCGAGAGCGGCCGGGTCGTCCACGGGAACCCCGCGGCGGCAGGCGGCGACCGCGATGGCGCGGTACATGGCGCCGGTGTCCACATATCTAAATGCCAGACGCCGGGCGACTTCGCGCGCGACCGTGCTCTTCCCGGAGCCCATCGGGCCGTCGATGGCGACCGCGAGCGCGGTCGGGGGGGCATCCACGCCGCCACGGATTCGGCGCGGACCGCGACCGCTCCTATGGGGCGCCGGGCGTCTGGCGATCAGACGCGCCGTCGCGATCTCCCGCTCCCCCTCCGTCGTCGGGCCCTCCGCGAAGTCAAGGATTTCCCAGCGCGCAAACAGGCGGCGCGCCTCCCCGGGCTCTAGCGCGTACCGGCTGTGGCACGGATCGTCCGGAACGGCCAGGTGGGTTTCGAAATAGACGATCCCGCCGGGGCGCAGCCACCGCCGGAAGCGGGGGATCAGCCGGGGGTGGGAAAAGAAGGTCTGGACGATCAGATCGTAGGCCTCACCTCTCACCTCGAAGCGGTCAAGGTCAGCCAGGATCAGGCCCACGCGAACTCCCGCCGCCTGCGCCCGCCGGCGGAGGATCCGGAGCCCTTCCAGCGAGATGTCCACCGCCTCAACGGTCCATCCCTGCCGGGCGAGGAACCGCGCGTGCCGTCCCAATCCGGCCGCGACGTCCAGCGCGCGTCCGGCGGGCCATCGGGCGATCCAGGACGCGAGCAGCGCCGCCGGCCCCGTATCGTGCCGCCGGTCACCGGCGGCGTACCGGGCATCCCAGCGCGCCCGGTCCTCACGCACGGTCGCCGGACCCTCGGAGACGTGGCAGCGGAGGGGTGCCGCGGCTCGGCCGCTCGCGGGTCTCGGAGGTTCGGCGGATCCCCCGCGGGGGCCGCCCGGCTCCCCTCACCGCTGCCGGAATCCTCCCCGCTGAAACAGCAGCACAAGGCCGCCCAGGATCAGGACGACGGGGAAGACCGGGTCCTGCAGGATGGGGCGGAACAGCGGGTGCGTGCGAAGAAGCAAGTAGCCCCCCGCCAGGACAAGCAACCACCCCAGCATGCGCATCCGCCGCGTCTCCTCTTCCCGTGGCGCCGGGGACGGGGAGGGGGGCGCCGGGTCGCTCACGGGTTCCTCGGGAACGATGAGCACGGTGGCGAGATACAGCAGCACCCCGAGGCCGTTCCAGGCCGCGAGGAGGATGAAGGCGAGCCGGACCGCGTTGCTGTCGACCGAAAAGTACTTCCCCAGGCCGCCGCACACGCCCAGGAGGAAGGAGTCGCGGCGCGAGCGGAAGAGGCGCCCCCCCGGCATCAGTCCTCGGCGCTCGCCGGGCTCGATCGGTCCGCGATCGCGAGCGTGCGCTGCGCCCGCAGGACGACGGGGCGATCCACCATCGCGCCGTCGACCACCACGACGCCGGCCCCGCGGGAGCGCGCCTCCTCAAACGCCGTCACTACCCGCCGCGCGTGGGCGATCTCCTCCGGGCCCGGCGCGAACACCCCGTGGACGAGGGCGACCTGGGCCGGGTGGATCACCATCTTGCCCGTGTAGCCGAGCCTGCGCGAGGCGGCGGTGTCCGCCCGCAGCCCCTCCGCGTCTCGAAAATCCGCATAAATCCCATCCACCGCTTCGATGTGGGCGGCATGCGCCGCGACGCTGACCGCGGCTCGCGGATAGGCGATCTCCTCACCCTGCCGTGTCCGCACGACCCCGAGGTCGGCCGTGTAGTCCTCCGCCCCGAAGCCCATCCCCCACACCCGCGGATGGCACCGTGCGATCGCGCTCGCCTGGACCACGCCGCGCGCGCTTTCGACCATGGGAAGGAGCCAAGTGCCCCCGAGCGGGAGTCCGTGCCTGGCCTCCAAGGTCCGCAGGTGGGCGTCGACGGTCAGCACGTCTTCTCCGGCCTCACACTTGGGGAGGCACACACCGGCCAGGCCCGGCCGGAATCCCTCCCGTAAGTCCACCTCCAAGAGGCCGCTCGCCGCGCCGTTCACGCGAAGCCACACGATCGGCGCGCCGGGCAGCCCGGCGTCTAGCGCCGACCCGATCACACGGCGCGCCTCGGCCTTCGCCTCCGGCGCCACCCCGTCTTCGAGATCGAGGATGATGGCATCCGCACCGGAGCGCGACGCCTTGGCGATCATATCGGCGCGGTGACCCGGGACGAAGAGAAGACTGCGCAGGACCCAGGGGACGCCCGTCATGGGCCGGATGACCGCTCGCTAGAGCCGCGAGACCGCGGACAAGTCCCACACCACGCGGCCGAACCACCCCATCAGTCCGGGCAACCCCATCGGGTTCGTGACATCCTCTGCGGCCACCAGTGGAGCGGACCGCAGCAGGCGGCCCGACACGTAGAAATCGACCTCACCCACCCTGGCGCGGCGGCGGATCGGCAGGGCCACGTGGGAATCCAGGCTGACCTGTCGGCGGACCACCTCTCCCGGAAGCAACGCTGCGTACACCGGCCGGGGAACCACTCCGGTCAACAGCGCGCCGCCCGGGGACAGCTGCGCCACCGCCAGGGGCTCGCCGACGGACGCGACCTCCGTGGAGTGATAGTGGGCGAACCCGTAGGTGAGCAGACGTGCCGCATCGCCCCACTCGTCGCGGCTGTGCAGGAGCACGGCGATGAGCCGCCATCCGTTTCGCGTCGCCGAGGCGACCAGCGTCTGCCCGGACTGGTGCACGTACCCCGTTTTCACCCCATCCGCGCCCGGATACCGGCTCAACAGCCGGTTGTGGTTGAACAGCCAGCGCGAGCGGTGGCCGGGCACCGAGAACGTCCAGCGCCGCGTGTGCACGACCTCGCGGAACACCGGGTTCTGCATCGCCGCGTCGGCGATGAGCGCGAGGTCGTAGGCGGTGGTGTAGTGGTCCCGATCGTACAACCCGTGCGGCGAGGTAAAGTGCGTCTGCCGCGCGCCGAGCTCCTGGGCACGGTCGTTCATCAAATCCACAAACGCCGGCACGGAGCCGGCCACGCCCTCCGCAACGGCCAGCGCGACGTCGTTCCCCGACGGCAGCAGCAGGGCGTAGAGCAGATCGTGCAGCGAGATCCTTGCCCCTTCGGGCAGGCCCACCACCGACCCCTCCCGGAAGTGCGCCACCTCGGGGGTGATCTCGATCATGGTGTCGAGGTGGGCGTGCTCCAGCGCGACCAGCGCGGTCATGATTTTGGTCGTGCTGGCGGGCGGCCACGACAAATGGGGGTTGCGGCCGTAGAGAACCTGGCCGGACCTCGCGTCCACCAGGATCGCGGCGGTGGCGGTAACGTTCGCCGGCGCGGCCGCGCCGGCCCGATGGGTCTCGCCGGTGTACGGGCGCGCGGGGACCCCCGCCCACGTCGGCACCATCGCCAACAGGGGGATGAGGACGCCCCACCCCCAGGCGCGGGCCCGGGCCTTAGGGGCCTGGCGGAACCAGTACGGCCGACAGCTCATGATCTCCGATCTTGGGGAGCGCGTCCAAATCCTTGAGGCCGAAGTATCGCAGGAACCCGTCGGTGGTCCCGTAGAGAATCGGCCGTCCCGGACCCGGGCGCCGCCCGACCTCCCGGATCAACCGGCGATCCTGCAGTTTGACAAGGTGGTGCGTCGACTGCACGCCGCGGATCACGTCCACCTCCGCCCGCGTCACCGGTTGGCGATACGCGATGATGGCCAAGACATCCAGCGTGGCGCGGGTCAGCGACTCGAGTTCACCGAGGCGGAGCAGCCGTTGGACGTAGCCGCCATACTCCGGGCGGGTGCACAGCTGGTACCCCTGGGCCACCTCCTGGATCTGGAGCCCCCGTCCCGCGTACTCGACCTGCAGGGCCGCCAGGGTGGCCAGGAGTTCGGCTTCGCTGACTTCCAACACCTTTCGCATCTCCTCGAGTCGCACGGGCCCGCCCCGAGCCAGGAGGAGGCACTCGATGGCGTTTCGCACATCTGTAGTACCTTCCCCATTCCCGGTCGGTTCAGCGCGCGGCCCACTGGGGCGGGCGGCGTGCTGGCCCCTCGAGGTGACGGCCGCCCCACCGGTCCCCGCGGATCCGTTGCCGCCGGCCGCACTCCGGACGTCCTCCGGCCGACTCCCCGCAGGCGCGCCTCCCATCCGCGCGGTCCGCTCACTCATGACGTCTCCACCAGCATCACCAGGATGTCCCCAAAGACCTTCGGCTGCCACACGCGGATGCGCCGCTGTCTGATCAGTTCCAGCATCGCCAGGAAGGTCACGATGATCTCGAGCCGGCTGGCGCTCGCCAGGAACAGCGCCTCAAACGTGACCCCCGCGGGCTCCCGCCGCAGGGCGGCGAGGAGGGCGTTCATCTTCTCTTGGACGGTGAACTCTTCTCCGGCGATCTGCCGGGGCGCTTCGCCGGCCCGCCTCAGCACCTGCGCGAAGGCGGCGAAGAGATCCTGCAGCGTCACCCCTTCGACCAACACCTCGCCGTGCGGGTCCGGCGCGTCGGCCGACCGCACGAAGACCTGGCTCTGAATCTCTTCGAGCACCCGCAGCGCCTGTGCCGCCTCGCGGAACTTGAGATACTCGGCCATCTGCGCCCCCAGGCGGTCCCGAAGATCGGAGGGGGTTTCGGCGTCCTCCGTGGGGGCCTCGGGGGGCGGCGCGTGCGGGACGAGGGTGCGGACTTTCAGGTCGGCGAGCACGGCGAGATGGACCAGCACCTCCGTGGCTTCCCCCAGGTCGAGCGCCTCGCGAGCGCGCTCCACGTAGCCCTCCGCAACCGCGCGGAGCGATACGGTTTTGAAATCCACCTGGCCGCGGTAGGCGAGACTAACGAGGAGATCCAGGGGGCCGGTAAAGCCGTCGCACTGAACGTGGTAGGCCACGGGTCGTCCTCCGGTCGCTGCTTCGGTTCAAGGGTGCGTCGAGTTGCCGCGTTTGTGGCTCCCACTTCCGGTGTTGCTCGGGGGTATTCGCCGACCTCCCTGCCCGTTCCTGCTGCGCGACGGATCGGACGGCCAGAGCGCGCGGGGGCGCCGCGCTCACCCACCCCCGGTCGAGATCGCGTACAGCCACCGGATCGCCGGCGAGATCACCTGTCCCACCACCCCCGTGTAGAGCAGCAACAGGAGCAACACCGTGCCGTACGGCTGAATCCGCGCGTACGCCTGCGCCCGATCGAGGGGGAGGAGGCTCGCCAGAATCCTCGATCCGTCCAGGGGCGGGATGGGGATGAGGTTGAAGATCGCCAACACGATGTTGATCCTCACCAGCATTGAGGCGAAGGCCAGCCAGAGCCCATCGACGATCCCCGGGGTCCTGATGAGCAGGCCGACCGCGAACGCCACCGTGACGTTCGCCAGCGGACCCGCCAGCGCCACCTGGAGCATGCCTTGGCGGGGATCGGCGAAGTTCCGCGGATTGACGGGAACGGGACGCGCCCAGCCAAATCCGAACAGCACGAAAAACAGCGTCCCCAACACGTCAAGGTGCACTAAGGGATTGAGGCTCAACCGTCCCAACTGGCGGGCCGTCGGATCCCCGAGCCGGTCCGCGACCAACGCATGGGCGTATTCGTGAAAGGTCACCGCGATGAGCACGGCGGGGAGCAACAACACAAGCGCCAGCGGATCCAGTCTGAGCACGGGCCTCGGCTCCGGATCAGGCCGGCGGGACGTCCCTGGCCAGCAGATCCTCCACGGTCTCGCCTGCCACGACCACCCGCGCGCGCCCGTCCCCGACGAACACGATGGCCGGGCGCGGATACCGGTTATAATTGCTCGCCATCGCATAGTTGTAGGCGCCCGTGCCGAAGACCGTCAGCAGGTCTCCCGGCCGTGGAGTGGGCAACATCGCTTCCCAGATCAGCACGTCCCCGGACTCGCAGCATCGACCGGCGATCGTCATTCGTTCGGTGCGAGGCTCGGTGAGCCGCTCCGCCAGCGCGGCTTCGTACTGGGCCTGGTACAGCGCCGTGCGCGGATTCTCGTACATCCCCCCGTCGACCGAGACGTAGGTGCGGATCCCGGCGATCGGCTTGATGGTCCCGACCGTGTACAAGGTGGCGCCCGCGTCTCCCACGATCGAGCGCCCCGGCTCGAGCAAGAGCCTCGGCAGCGGGATCCCGGCGGCCTGTGCGCGTTCCTTGACGATCTGCGCCAGGGCCGACACGTAGTCCCGGATCGCCGGCGGTGCGTCCGTCGCGAGATACCGGATGCCGAGGCCCCCGCCGAGATCGAGCTCTTCGACCGGCACCCGCACGTCCCGCGCCATCCAGATCGCAAACTCCATCATCGATTCCGCTGCCGTCTTAAACGGATCAAGCTCCATGATTTGAGAACCGATGTGGCAGTGGATCCCGCGCACCCGCACCCCCGGGATTTCGAGGGCCCGCCGCATCGCTTCCCGGGCGGTTCCGTCCAGGATGCCGAGGCCGAACTTGCTGTCGACGCCGCCGGTGATGATGGCCCTGTGGGTGTGCGGCTCGATGCCCGGGGTGAGTCGCAGCAGCACGTCGGCCCCCCGGCGCAACTCACCGGTCAACGCTGCCAGGAGCTCGAGATCGTGGAGGTTGTCGACGACGATCCGGCCAACTCCGGTCTGGAGGGCGACGCGGAGTTCGTCGGGCGTTTTGTTGCTCCCGTGGAGCAGCAACGCGCTCGCGGGGATCCCGGCCCGCAGCGCCGTGTGGATCTCCCCGGCCGAGACCACGTCCACCCATAAGCCCTCGTCATAGGCCAGACGGCAGGTCGCCATGCAGCACAGGGCCTTGCTCGCGAAGATCGCCTGCGAGTGAGGGTACGCCTCCCGGAGTGCCGTCGTGTAAGCTCGACAGTTCGCCCGCAGTCGGCCCTCGTCCATGACGTACAGGGGCGTCCCATAGTCCCGCGCGAGCCGCCGGGCGCTGACGCCGCCGACCGTCCACTCGTTCGCCTGCGCCTCACCCAGCGGGAGCGTTCCCGCCGGCCCGACCGCCAGCCTGCTGTCCACCGTCGATCCCCCCTACAACATGGCGCCCGCCCGGCAGACCAGGCTGGCGCCGCCCTCACGATAGCATGGGCCGCGCGGGAGTGTCAATTCGGCGAATCAACTCGCCTGAAATCTTACTATGCGGCGTTTCGTCAACTCATGGAAAATCTCACCGGGCGCCATTCCCCACCCTACGCGCCCGGAGGCCCCGGTGACCCCTGCCGCCCGACGCGAGTATGTCCGACCACTGGCTCTTCCAATCCCGCCTGTCCCGTCGCACCACCGCCGGGGCCCCGGTAAGAACTTAAATGACGTGACGATACCCTTTGGGGTAAGATTCTTTAATGACTTGACAGGTTGGAGGCGTGTGCGCGTGGCGAGAGCCACGCCACAGGGAATGCCCGGGGGGTCGTCTAACGTACCCTCGGAAA
>DATEHM010000018.1:0-12594 GCA_035279545.1 bacterium
AACGGGGATGGCGGTCCAGCACCTCGCCGGGGTCTCCAGCCTGCTCGGCACCGCCTATGGGAGAGCGCTCGCCGCGAAACTAGGGGTGCTGCTGGTGGTGGTGCTGCTGGCGTGGGCCGCCACCCACGCCCAAACGGATCGGCGCCGTGGGTGGTGGGTGCGCGAGGCGGCGGCGCTGCTGGCCGTCCTGGCCCTCGCCGGGCTGCTCGCGTCGTTGCCGCCGCCGGGTTAGAACCTATCCCCAACCCCCACGTTGGTGCCTCACCGTCAGGCGCCGCCGGCCAACGCCGAGCATCCGCAGCACCTGTGCCCGGATACAGGGAACGATTGCGGAAGCGACATTACACTCCTCACGTCCGCCACCGCGAATGCGTCTCGAGGCGTCGGCGGCCTCCAGCGCGTCGGTGGGTCGTCGAGCGCGCCGGTGTCTGGCACAACCGATTTGGAAACTCCTCTTGCGCTTCGAGAAGCGGATGGAGAACTAGCGAGGACTGGTGCGTTTTGCATGTGCTCTCATCGTCTACCGACTGACGTCTCAGGAGGGGTTTCTTCGCGAGCACGCGCTCGGTTAGTGCGGAAACAGTCCTAGATAGACGAGAAGCAGGCCGGCCAAGGAGATCTCGGCACCTATCCAGAGCCGCGGCCTTTGCCGACTCCGCATACCGCCCCAAATGAGTTGCACCCCCACTCGAAAGACGAGAAGTCCCCCAATAAGTCCCAGCAAGAACATCGTCCGGTGGTCGGAGATCGCGTGCCGTCGGAGCTGAGCGACCGCGAGGGCGCCCAGGATGATCACCACCGTTGCGAGCCAGAACAGGAGATCCTTCCGTGTCAGGGACATAGCTCCGCCTTTTCCTCACCTGCCGCGGAGCAACGCGGTGCGGACTGCTGGTATGTGGAAAACGATGTCGGCCGGTACGCCCGCGAGAAGCGAAGAAATGCGACCCGCAGCTTCTGCCGGCCTGTACCCTGCGCCCAGATCGTGGTCGAGATGGTCCTCGGGGTGACGCTATCGACCCGATCCCGGTCGCGGACTTCGGCTGGGATCGAGCGCGTCGGTAGCCACACCCAGACCGTTTCGAGCCGGGCGCTGCGGATGTTTGTCGACCCCGCGAGAGGGGAAAAATTAGAGTGCGGTACCGCGCACTTTCTACGAGCGAGTCGCAGTTTCCCGTCAGGAGGTGAGGCAGATGCCGTTTTGGCTGACGTGGTTCCTCGCCGGATTGTTCGTCGCAGGTGGGGCGGCAGCTGTGCATAACTCCACAACGATGAACACGGCGGACACGAACACCACGCCGTACTACACACAGAACTTCCAACAGGGAAACCAAGCCAAGTAATCGCGACAGGGCAGGAGATTGAAATGGGGGGCCGGGGTCACGTGGACCCGGCCCCCACGCGTTGCGTGTCCGGTCCACCCACCGGGTTCTCGGCGAGGCGTGATGCGCCCCGGCTCACGCGATTTCCGGGGGGGACGGCTGCGCGCGATCATGTCGGGGCGGGGGATCTCCGGTAGGTCACGCCAAAGCGCCGGACCGCCGCGGCCCCCCCGGCGTCGATGTAGTCGTCGAATCGCGTCTCCCTCAGTCCGTGCCGCCTGAACAAGTCGACCTCGGCCCGCGTCAGCGGCCAGGGGAAGCCGCCGGGATCATCCTCAATGTTCCGGCCCCGGCAGATCACGAGCAGCGTCCCTCCGGGGGCGACGAATCCGGCCACGGCCTCGACGGCCTGGGGCCGGGCGTCCGGCGGGAGCGCCTGCAGCGTGTACGCCTCCAGCACGAAGTCAAACGCCCCCCGCCACTCCGGCGGAGGCGCGAGGAGGTCGGCGGCGACGTACCGCACCAGCGAAGTCGGAAACCGCCTCCGGCACCACGCGATCGCCGCGGGCGAAACGTCGAACGCGACCACCGCGAAGCCGGCTCCGGCCAATGCTTCCGCGTCATCCCCCAGTCCACAGCCGACGACCAGCGCCCGTTGTCCCGGTCCCCTGAGCGCGAGCGGCGACATCCACTCCAGCAGGTTCGGGTTCGGGCGCATGTCCGCCCATGGGATGCGGTCGGGCCGCCCCTCCGCCGCGGCGTACACGGTATCGAACCATCCCGTCGCGTCGCCGCGCGCCCACGACGCCTCCGCGAGACGCCGCGCCCGCTGCCGGATCGTTTCCCCCACCGGACGGATCTCCCTCAGGCCTCCCGTCGGACGAGCTCGCCCCGGGCGTGGGCATCGGCCAGCGTTTGGAAAACCTGGGCGCTCGCGTGGATCCCGTCGTAGAAACGGTCCAGGCTGAGGTTCTCGTTGGGGCCGTGGTTGTTCTCGTCGGCGTTGGCGTAGGGCACGCCGATGCAATCGACCCCGAGGACGTCCGGCCAGACGGCGTTCGGCAGGCTCCCCCCGCCGCACAGGACGATGTAGGGGTCGATCCCGCGGGAGGCTTTGATCGCCCGGGCGATGACGCCGACCGCCGGGTGGTCGGGGGCGGTGCGGCTGGCCTCCATCGTCCCGAACCCCCGGGCCTGCACCTGCACCCGCGGATCGACCTTGGCGACGTGGGCCTTCACCTTCTCGAGGATCTCCTGCGTCTTTTGATCGACGACGAGGCGGATGTCGATCCGGCACTCCGCCCGGGACGGGATGATCGTCTTCGAGCCGGGTCCCACGTACCCGCTGATGAAGCCGTTGATGTTGAAGTAGGGCTGCAGCATGATCCGCTTCCAGTAGGTGGAGCCGTCGATCTCGAGCGTGCGAAGCCCCATCGTCGCGGCGAATGCCTGGGGGTCGAAGTCCATCGCCGCCAACAGCCGCTCCTCCACCGGCCCGGTAGGCCGCACCCGGTCGTAGAACCCGTCGATCAGCACGCGCCCGGTTCGGTCCACCATGGTCGACAGCAGGTGGACGAGCATCCACACCGGGTTGGGGACCACGCCGCCCTTGTTGCCGGAGTGGTTGTCCCGATCGGCTCCCTGGGCGACGAGGGTGATGCCCAGGATCCCCCGGTTCCCGAGCGAGATCGTGGGCGCGCCAGACGGGTGCAGGCCGCCGTCGGAGACATAGACGAGGTCGGCCGCCAGCTGCGCGCGGTGTTCGCGCACGAAATCCCCGAGGCTCCGCGAGCCCGACTCCTCCTCGCCCTCGAAGACGAACTTGAGGTTGATCGGCGGCGCCCCCGCAGCCGCCAACCAGGCCTCGGCGGCCAGCGCGTGGCAGAGCAGCTGTCCCTTGTTGTCCCCGGTCCCCCGGCCGTAGAGCCGGCCGTCGCGCACGGTCGGCTCGAACGGCGGCGACTGCCACAAGTCCAGCGGCTCCGGGGGCTGCACGTCATAGTGGCCGTAGAGGAGGAGGGTATACTGCTCGGGATCCACCAGGGTCTCCCCGTAGACGACCGGCTGCGTGGGGGTGTCGATGATCTCGGATCGGATGCCGAGCCGGCGCGTGAGGTCGGCGAGGTACCGGGCGCATTCCTTGACTCCCCAGTCTTGGGCGCTGATGCTCGGCTGGCGGACGAGGCCCTTCAGGATCTCGAGAGACTCCTCCCGGTGGTCGTCGATGTAGCGGCGCACGCGCTCGATGGACATCCCCGTCCTCCCCGTGGTGGCGCTGCGGTAAGAGTGCGCCGAGGGCGGACGATTTCCTTTTCGCGTATCCCGCGCCCCGCGGGGGCCTCTTGCGGCCGCGGCCGAATGGCCGGGCGGCGCGGGCGAGCGGCCGCCGGTCGAACGGGGTGCGCTTAGCCGGTCGGAAGCGAGGTGGTCTGGATCTTCTGGCTCTCGGTCTTGATGACCCGCACGCCCTTCCGCGAATCGCTGTAGCTCCGGATCGACTGGACCCCGAAGTAGAGCGTCGCGAGCACGAGGACAAAGAGCGCCCAGACGAGTGCGAACGTCCGGTTGCCCAACTGCGCGGTCAAGAGCGAGATGAGAAACGCCATCGAGGCGCCGAACGTGATCCCGAAGAAGACCAGGTGGAACGCGTACCCGGTGGACGCGTGTCCGATCTGATCCAACTCTCGCTCGCTCACGCTGAACATCTCGATCACCCGGGGAACTCGGACGATGGTGACGTAGTCGGCGGCATAGCCGGGGTCCAGGCTGAGCGGAGTATCGATCCGGACATCCGTGGTCATCGGCGCGCTCACCTCGCGGGCGATAGAGTGCGGTCCGGGGAGGCCCCCGGAACCTCATCCGCTCTATGCCCTCCTGCCCGTGTGGCTAGACGCTCAGCCTTGGGGCGGGCGCGCTCAATCGTCCATGCGGCGGGCGCGCGCACCCCGAGAGGACTCGCTCGCCCGGGGAACGGCGCAGCGGCAGAGGCCGATGCCCGCGCCCGATCCGCCGCGCGTCGAGTCGGGTGGACGGCGGAGGTAGACAGGCCTCAGGCGCCCCGCACCGCGCGCCACAGCTTTTCCTCGGTCAGCGGCAAATCGAGGGTCTCGACGCCGAGCGGCGCGAGCGCGTCCATCACCGCGTTGGCGAGCGCGGGCGGCGCGCCGACCGTGCCGGCCTCGCCCACCCCTTTGGCGCCGAGCGGATTGTAGGGCGAGAGCGTCTCCGTGAACTCGGCGGTCACGGCGGGCGCGTGGATCGCGTGGAGGAGCGCGTAGTCCGAGAACGTGCCGGTGAGCAGCTGCCCCCCTTCGTCATACACGACCTCTTCGGCGAGCGCCTGGCCGAGCCCCTGGACGATCGCCCCGATCACCTGTCCCTCCGCGAGGAGGGGGTTGATGATCCGGCCCGCGTCGTCCACCGCCGCAAATTTGAGGATCCGGACGCGGCCGGTCTCGCGCTCGACCTCGACGACGGCGGCGTACGCGCCGAAGGGGTAGACCATGCCCGGGAGCGAGAATGTCCCCGAGGCCTCGAGCCCCGGTTCGAGGCCGGCCGTCAGCCGCGTCGGTTGGTGCGCGGCGGCGGCGACCTCCTGAAAGGTCAGCGCGCGCGTCGGCGCCCCCTGGACGAAGATCCGCCCCCCGTCCCACCTGATGTCCCCTTCCGACGCCTCGAGCAGATGCGCGGCGATCTTCCGCATCTTGGCTTTGATCTTCTCGAGTTCGCCGAGAAGGGCGGATCCTCCGCATGCCACCGAGCGGCTGCCGAACGTGCCGACGCCCTTGGGCATGAGCGCGGTGTCCCCCTGCTGCACGGCGATGGCCTCCATCGGCAGTTGCAGGATCTCCGCGGCGATCTGCCCGAACGTCGTGTCGTGTCCCTGCCCGTGCGCGGTCGACCCGGTGCGGACGGTCACCTGCCCGTCGGGGGCCACGGACACGGCCGCGCTCTCCCAGAGCTGGCCCCCCGCCGGCTCGATGTAGACGGCGACCCCGATGCCGACGAGCCGGCCGGCCGCCCGCGCCCGCCGCTGCGCCTCGCGCTGGCGCTCGTACTCGACCAGCGCGCACGCCTTCTCCAGCGCCGGCGCGTAATCCCCGGAGTCGTACACGGATCCCAGCGCCGAGCGGTAGGGGAACCGGTCGCGGCCGATCAGGTTCCGGCGGCGCACCGCGACGGGGTCGAGGCCCAGTTCCTGCGCGACGCGATCCACCACGCGCTCGATCATATACGCCGCCTCCGGGCGGCCGGCGCCCCGGTACGGACCGGTGGGGACCTTGTTCGTGGCGGCCCCGACGACATCCACTCGGGCCGCCGGGATGTCGTAGGCGCCGGTGAGGAGCTCGGCCGTCCTCGACGGCGGGGTGGAGGTCGACGGGTAGAGATAGGCTCCGACGTCGAAGGTGAGCTTCGCCCGCAGTCCCGTGATCCGTCCATCCGCCTCGGCGGCCACCTCCACCTCCGCATCGAGTCCGCGCGCCTGCGACGAGGAGGTGAAGTTCTCGTGGCGGTCCTCGATCCACTTCACCGGCTTCCCCGTGTCGATCGCGAGCAGGGCGGCGACGACCGCCTCGGGCGCGAGGTTGCCCTTGCTCCCGAAGGCCCCGCCCACGTCCGGAACGACGACCCGGATGCGGTCCTCGGGGCGGCCGAGCACGCGGCTCATCTGGGCGCGGGGCCGGTACGGCTCCTGCGCGGAGACCCAGAGGGTCAGGAGGTCGGCACCGAGGTCGTAGGCGGCGACCGCCCCGCGCGGCTCCATGGGGGCGGCGGTGATCCGCGGGATGTGGAATCGCGCGCGGACCACCCGCGCGGCCGCGCGAAACGCCGCATCGACATCCCCGCTTCCGCGCGTCATGCGGATCAGGACGTTGTCCGGGACCGTGTCGTGAAGGACGGCCGCACCGGCGAGGCCCGCCGCCGCATCGGAGACGACGGGGAGGGGATCGTAGTCGATCTCCACCAGCCGCGCCGCGTCGATCGCCGCCGCGCGGCTCTGCGCGAGGATCCCCGCCACCGCCTCTCCGGCGTATCGGGCCGTCCCCGCGGCCAGGACGGGGTGGGGGATCTGCGCGATCTCGGCGTCCTTGAGCGGGTTCACCGGCATGGGGTGGATCCGGCCGGCCAGGTTCCGCGCGGTCACCACCGCGATGACGCCCGGGGCCCGGCGCGCCGCGTCCGTTTCCACGGCCCGCAGGCGGGCGTGCCCGTGCGTGGAGCGCACGATGACCAGGTGCGCCATGCCGGGCAGCGTCATGTCGCCGACGTACCTGGCCTGCCCCCGCAGGAACCGCAGGTCCTCCCGACGCTTCAGGGGACGGCCGATCCATTGGGTCGCGGGGATGCTCATTGAGGCCGCCTCTTACCGGTTGCCGACGCCGACCGCCTGCTGCACCGTGGAGAGGCCGTCGCGGGCGAGGAGGATCCGCAGCCCGGCGCCGACGCGGCGAGGGGTGGCGGGTCCTCCGTAGACGAACCCGGTATACAACTCCACAAGCGTCGCCCCCGCCTTGATCTTCTCATACGCATCCTCCGGGGTGAAGATACCGCCCACGCCGATGATCGGCAGGCGGCCGCGCGTCAACCGCCACAGCGTGCGGATCACCCCAGTGGCGAGTTCGCGCAGCGGTCTCCCGCTGACGCCCCCCGCCTCGTCCTTCGACGCGCTGCGCAGCGCGTCCCGCCGAATCGTCGTGTTGGTGGCGACCAACCCGTGCGCCCGGCCGTCCACCGCAGCGACCACGTCTTCCAGTTCCGCCTCGGTCAGATCCGGGGAGACCTTGACAAAGAGGGGCTTCTCCCCGAGCGCGCGGTTCCGCTCCGCCAGGCGATCGAGGAGCGGGACGACCGCCTCGCGCATCTGGAGGTCACGCAGGCCCGGCGTGTTGGGGGAGGAGAGGTTCACCACCAGGAAGTCCGCGTACGGGTGCAGGCAGTCCAGGGACCGCGCGTAATCCTCGGGCGCGGATTCGTTGGCGACCGCCTTCGTGCGCCCGATGTTCGCCGCGAGAGGGATCGGATAGCGCGCCCGCCGCAGGGCGGCGAGCCGGTGCGCCACGACCTCCGCCCCCGGAGAGTTGAACCCGAGCCGGTTGATCAGGGCGGCGTCGTCCGGCAGGCGAAACACGCGCGGCCGCGCGTTGCCGGGTTGGGGCTGAGCCGTCACGGTACCGATCTCGGCAAACCCGAACCCGAGCGCGGGCCACGCCCAGAGCGCGCGCGCCGCCTTGTCGAACCCGCCGGCGAGCCCGACGGGGTTCGGGAACCGGATCCCGCCCACGGTGATCGCCAGCTCGGGACCGCAGACGGGGCCGCGCAGGCGAGACCACCACGGGCCCGCGGCGGCGAGCAGCGAGAGGATCATCTCGTGGCTCGACTCGGGATCGACCCCAAAGAGGAGAGGCCGGATCACCGTGCGGTATATCATAGGACAGCTCCCCGTCGGCGGCTTGCGGATCCCCGCACGCACCGCGACCCATTATACTCGACGGCGCGCGCGGCGATCGGGACGGTGCGATGGCCTCTCCGACGCGGGCGCGCCCCATCGACGGGGAGACCGCGGAGGGGGAAAGGGATGACCGTTGATCTGATCGTGAAGAACGGCACGATCGTCAGCCCGCGGTCGGCCCAGCGGGGGCACGTCCTCATCGCGGACGGCAAAGTGCTCGACGTGACGATGGGGGACGACCTTCCCGAGGCACGCCAGGTCATCGACGCCACCGGCCTCCATGTGCTCCCCGGCCTGATCGACCCGCACGTCCACTTCCGGGTGCCGGGGCTCGCCTACAAGGAGGACTTCGACACCGGCTCGCAGGCGGCCGCGGCCGGCGGGATCACGACGGTCCTCGACATGCCGAATGTCGTCCCGCCGACCGCCACCGTGGAGGGCGTTCGGGCCAAGGTCGCCTGCGCGCGCGGCCACGCCTACGTGGACTACGGGATCTACGGCGTGATCCTCGAAGGCCACATGGACCAGATCTTCCCGCTGGCCGAGGCGGGGGTGGTCGGGTACAAGCTCTTCCTCGGCGAGACGGTGGGAAACATTCCCGCGCCTCAAGACGGCGAGATCATCGACGCCTGGCGCCTGATGGCCCGGACCGGGCTGCGCTGCGGGGTCCACGCCGAGGACAACGGTATCATCCTCTACCTCCGGAAGAAACTGCAGGCCCAAGGCCGCAGCGATCCCCTTGCCCACCTGGAGTCCCGGCCGTCGGTCGCCGAAGCCGAGGCGATCTCCCGGGCCATCCTGTTCGCCCGGGAGGCCGGGAGCAAGCTGCTGATCCACCACCTGAGCAGCGCCGAGGGGGTCGAGCTCGTCCGGCGGGGCAAGGACAGCGGTGTGGACGTGGCGGCGGAGACCTGCCCCCACTACCTGTTGATGGAGGGCGAGGACATGGTGCGGATGGGCCTCGGGGCGCTCTTGAAGATAAACCCGCCGGTCCGCTCCCGCCCGCACCGCGAGGCGCTGTGGCGGGGCGTACTGGACGGGACGATCGAGGTGATCGGCACCGACCATTCCCCACATACCCCCGAGGAGAAGATGGCCGACACGCCGATGGGGGATATCTGGACGGCCGCGGCGGGCTTGGCCGGGGTGGAGACCGGCGTCCCGCTGATGCTCACGCAGGTCAACGCCGGGCGGATCGGCCTCAGCCAGTACGTCCGGGTGCAGGCCGAGGGCCCCGCCCGGGCCTGGGGCCTCTGGCCGCGCAAAGGCCACCTCGGCCGCGGCGCGGATGGGGACATCACCATCGTCAACCTCGCGCGGGAAGGGACGATCGATCAGAACACGCTGCACAGCAAGAGCAAGGTGACCCCGTTCCACGGCTTCCGCGTGAAGGGGATGCCGGTCTATACGATCGTCCGCGGCAGCGTGATCATGGCGCACGGCGAGATCTGCGGGAACCCCATCGGGCAGCAGCTGCGCCCCGCAGGGTAGCGGCGAGCGCCGGGATCGTCGGAGCGGCCTCGATCCCGTATACTGGAATAGGATCGGCAGCGCGCGAATGGGCCCCGAGGCCCGGACGCGGAAGGAGCGGAACCAGATGCAGCGTCGCATTCGGGCCGTGGTGATGCGGGGTGGGACGAGCCGGGCGGTGTTCTTTCATCGGGTCGACCTGCCCGAGGACCCCGAGACCCGTGACCGGGTCATCCTGACGATCTTCGGGGGCGGCGACCGCTACGGCCGGCAGATCGATGGTCTGGGCGGGGCGACCTCCGTCACCAGCAAGACCGCGATCATCAGCCGGGCCTCGGTGCCCGACGCCGATGTGGACTACACCTTCGGCCAGGTCAGCATCACGACCCCGCTCATCGACTACGGCGGCAACTGCGGGAACATCTCCGCCGCGGTCGGCCCGTTCGCGATCGAAGAAGGGCTGGTGCGGGCCACCGACCCGGTGACCACGGTGCGGATCTGGCAGGCGAACACCCGGAAGCGCATCATCGCCCGCGTGCCGACCGCGGACGGGCTTCCGCGGGTCGAGGGCGACTACGCCATCGACGGCGTGGCCGGCACGGGCGCGATGATCCAGTTGGAGTTCGTCGATCCGGGCGGCTCGATGACCGGCCGCCTGCTGCCGACGGGGCGCCCAATCGAGACGCTCGAGGTGCCGGGGGTGGGAGGCGTCACCGTCTCGCTGGTCGATGCCGCCAATCCCGTGGTCTTCTTCCGTCCCGCCGACCTCGGACTCTCCGGCCTCGAGCCGCCCGACCGCGTCGACGGCGATCCCGCGCTGCTCGCCCGGATCGAGGCCATCCGCGCCGCCGCCGCCGTCTCCATCGGGCTGGCGCGGACGGCGGCGGAGGCGACGGCGAAGAGCCCCGGCGTCCCGAAGATCGCCTGGGCCGGCCCGCCTGCCGCGTTCACATCGTTGGGCGGCCGGCCCGTCCCCGCCGACACCGTCGACTTGGTCGGCCGCATCATGACGATGGGCCGTCTGCACCGCGCGTATGCCCTGACCGGGGCGATCTGCACCGCCGTGGCCGCCCGGATCGACGGCACCGTGGTGCACGCGGTGGCGCGCCGGAGCGGCTCCCCCGTCTCGAGCGGGGGGACGGTGCGGATCGGTCACCCCTCAGGCGTCATCGAGGTGGGCGCCGACGTCCGCCGGCACGACGGCGCCTGGATCGTTGAACGGGTCGTCACCCGCCGGACGGCGAGGCGATTGATGGACGGCGGGGCGTTGATTCCGCCCTCCGTGTGGCCGCAGTCCGCTCCCCGCCAGGCCGCCGCCCCGCGCGGTCGGTGACGCCGATGGCCGAGCCAGCGATCCGGCAGATCCGGGTGGGGGAGGGGCGGGAGAGCGGTCCCGGCATCCGCGTGTGGACGGTCTCGGGCGAGCGGGTGACGGTCAACTACGTGGAGTTGCAGCCGGGAGCGGTGACGAAGCTCGATCAGCACGCGAACGAACAGATCAACTACGTCTTGGAGGGCCGGATCGAGGTCCGCCTTGGGCCGGACGGCGGGATCTGCCAGGCGCTGGAGCGCGGTGCAACCGTCACCGTCCCGCCACACGTGGAGCATCGGTTCCGGGCCCTTGGCGGCGCGGCCGCCATGCTCGGGATCATCAGCCCGGCGAGGGTCCCCAAGCCCACCTGATGGATCGTGCGGCCCCGGCCGTCGCCGGCCCGGAAGGAGGCGGTGATGGAGGATGAGGCGGCGGTGCGCGCGTTGCTGGACGAGCTGGCGGAGGTGGGGCGCGAGAACGATGCGCGGGAGACCGAGCGGGCCAGGCGGCTTCTCAACATCGCCCCGGAGACCGGGCAGCTGCTCGCGATCCTGATCCGCGCCACCCGCGCGCGGCACATCCTCGAGATCGGTACGTCCAACGGGTACTCCACGATCTGGCTGGGGTGGGCGGCGGACCAGACCGGCGGCCACGTGACCACGATCGAACGGGCCGCGGACAAGGTGGCGATGGCGAAGACGAATCTCGCGCGGGCCGGCCTCTCCGATCGGGTGATGCTTCGGCACGGGCCGGCGCTCGAGGTGCTGGCGACGCTGCCCGGTCCGTTCGACCTCGTGTTTCTCGACGCCGATCGGCCGAACTACCTCGCCTACCTCGACCTGCTGCTTCCCCGGATGCGACGCGGGGGATTGCTCGTCACCGACAACGTGCGCTCGCACGCGCACGAGCTGGGAGACTTCCTCCACCGGCTCCGGCACGATCCCGCACTCGAGACCATCACCGTGCCGGTGGGAAACGGCCAGGAAGTGACGTACAAGCGCTGAGCCCCCGCGCGGGCCGTTACCCTCCGGCCACCAGCAGGTCGAGCGGCAGCCGGCCGGCGAGCCGCTCGTGGCCGGTGTCGGTGATGATGAAGGTGTGCCCGAAGAACAGGCCGAGCAGGCCGTCCGCGGTGATGGGGTTGGGCTCCAGCATCAGCGTCATCCCCGGCTTGATCACCCGGTCCTCCGGATCGGCGTGGACGGCCTCCACCGAGACGTCGGGGGCGTGGCTCACCAGGTCCAGGCTGTGGAGGATGGTTGGCCGCGACTGGTATCCCTTCTGCCGGAAGAACGCGGCCTTCTCCCGCACCGCCTCGAATAGGGCGCCGGGCCGAAGTTCGGCGGCGAGCAGGGTGAACCCAGGGAGCACCACCTCGTCGAACATGCGGCGCACCCGATCCGTCGGCGCCCCCACGCAGATCGGCACCCCCACCTGCGCCGTGTACCCCTCGTAGCCGGCCGCCAGCTCGCTCAGGATCAGGTCCCCGCGCTGGAGGCGCCGCGCCGAGGGGCGTGGGTTTGCCGAAGACCATGCGGGGGCGGTCCATGGGCGTGGAGCCGATGATCAGAAAATCGACCTCCCCTCCGCCGGCGAGGATGGCGTGGGCCGCGGCCGCCTTCACCTCGTACTCCGGCACCCCGGGGCGGGCGGCCTCGGCCATCGCCAGGGTCGCCGCCGCGCAGAGGTCGCCGGCCCGGCGGACCCGCTCAAGTTCGGCCGGACTCTTCGTCACCAGGAACTCGTGGAAGAAGTCACCGACCGGCTCCACCCGCGCCTGCGGCAGGGCCTCGGTCAGCGTACGGTGCTGGTTGACCGGCATGTAATCCCCGTACCGCGGGTCGATGACCGTCAGGCCGATCCGCCCCGCTTCCAGGCGCAGCTCGCGGATCCGCTCGACCAGCATCTCGGCAAACTGGCCGCGGCCGGCCGGGCGCACATCGCGGACGGCGACCGCGCGCCGCGTCGCCTCGATGTGGGTGCCCCCCATCCCGTAGAGCAGCGTGGGCTCGCCTTCGCGCGGGACGAGCAGGTACAGCGTG
>DATEHM010000019.1:0-4523 GCA_035279545.1 bacterium
ATCGGGCGACCCCGCATGACCCTTCGACCCACTACCTCGGAAGCCCCCACTTGCGCGGAAACCCTTGCGGCACTTGCGTTTCAGAAATGTGATAGAAGAAACTTAGGAGGAATGTCTGGAGCCGGCGAACGGATTCGAACCGTTGACCTGCGCATTACGAGTGCGCTGCTCTACCACTGAGCTACGCCGGCCGGTTGGCACCGCCAAGTATACCCCAGGGGGGGCAACGCGACAACCTCTCCCGCGATCCCCTGCGGAAACAAGCGTTAGACGCTGGCCGTCGTTAAGCCGGTCGCCGTCTAGTGCTGCCCGCGCGAGTGTTCCATAATGATCAGGACGCCAGCGACTAAAGCGAGGATGTATATCAGCTGGTAAAAGCCTACGAGGAAGCCGAGGACGCCGAGCGAGCTCAACCCGGCGAGCACCAGGTACACTCCGAGCAGAAACATCCCCCAGTTCGTCACTCGCATCGATGTCCTCCCCTCACGTATGGCGCGAGCGTCCTGACGGCCGCGCCATCACCAACCCATCGCGTAGCCGTTGCGCCGGGGGTCGGCGCCCCCCATCATCCAGCGGTCGTCCCGAAAGACGATCCCCTGTCCCCCTCCCACCCGAATCGACCAATCCTCGAGGATCTCCAGCCGGTACCCGCGGGCGACAAGCGTCTTGCGGACCGCGGGCGGGAATCGTCCTTCCAGGAGCAGGACCTTGGGCGGCAGCGGGTCGCCGACGTCGTCCTTCCACCGGAACCGCGGCGCGGCGATCGCGTCCTGGATGTTCTTGTCGAAGTCGATCAGGTTGATGATCATCTGGGCGGTCGTCTGCGGGATCCCATAGGATCCGGGGGTGCCGATCATCAACGCGAGGCGGCCCCCTCTCGAGACGTGCGCGGGCCCGAGCGGATCGATCCCAAACGAGTGGGTGGGGCCCACCGGGACTTCATGCAGCCCGAACACGTGCATCGGCGACGAGGGTGATTCACGCCGCTTCCCGGGGGCGAGTTCTTTGGGATCCCCCGGGATCAGCGTGCACCAATGGTGGCCGTTGTTCATCGCGATGCCGGTGCGGCCGATGACGACGCCGGATCCGTACGACGAGCCCAGGGTCTGCGTGATGTTGACCGCGAGCCCGCTCGCATCGGCGGCGGCCAGGTGGGTGGTCGAGCGCTCGGGCGCGGGCCGGGCCCGGCGGATCCGTCCCGCCGTCCGGCGGCGGCCGGCGTTGCGGGTCGCTCGCGCGACACGCCGTCGCGACCGCCCCCCCACCGCGTCCAGGCGGCGAGTCACCTCGGCCCGGAGCTCGCGGATGCGCTCATCGCTCAGCATCCACGCGAGCGGTACTTCGACGAACAGGGGATCGGCGACGTGGGCCGCCGCGTCCATTCGAGCGAGCCGGATCGCCTCGGCGACCACGGCCACGTACGCCGGGCCGAGGTGCTCCAGGTCGGCTAGATCGAACGCCTCGAGGATGCGCAGCGTTTGGAGGATCTGCACCGCGCTGCTGGGCGGCGGCGTCGTGCGAAGCTCGTACCCCCGATACATCGCGGTGACAGGTGCCTCCCACCGCAGCGAATCGGGATAACGCCGGAGATCCTCCGCCGAGATCAACCCGCCGTGCTCGACCATATAGGCAACGATCGTTTGGGCGATCCGGCCGTCGTAGAAGGTCATCCACCCCTCTTGGGCGATCGTGCGAAGGGTCAGGGCGAGCCCCGGCTGGCGGAACAGCTCGCCCACCGCGTAGGGGCGGCCGCCGTTGAGGTAGGTGTGTGCGGCGTCGGGATGCGGGGCCAGCCGGCCCACCGCACCGGCCGTCCGCTCGTAGTCGAACCGCGTCACCGGGATCCCGCCGTCCGCGAGCTCAATCGCTGGCTCGAGCACCTGCGCGATTGGCAACGAACCAAATTCTCCGTGAAGACGCGCCCACCCGGCGACGTTTCCGGGGACCATGGGAGCGAGCGGGCCGAGGTCCTGCGTGTGGGCCGTGAACAACTCGGGGCGCGCCCGCGACGGGCTGCGGCCCAAGAAGTTCAGCGTCCGGGTCTCTCCGGTCGGGAGCGTCAGGACGGCGATGCCGATGCCGCCCACCGCGGAGAAGTACGGCTCCACCACCGTGATGGCGGCCGCGGTGGCCACGGCGGCATCGACGGCGTTCCCGCCCGCGGCCAACATCCGCAGCCCCGCCTGTGTTGCGAGCGTGTTGGCCGAGGCGACCATCCCGCGGCGGCCCACGGCCGCCGGCCTAACGCCAAACTCTGACGCGCCTCCTGCGTACGCCACCATGCACCTCCACGGACATGCGCGCGCCGGAGATTGATGGCGCACCGCCAACCCTGCGGGCTTTCTACGCCATCGAATCGATTCCTCCGGATTCGTCCGATGGCGTCTTGAAGAGATTTTCGGCGAAAATTGACATGCCCGGACATTCACGCGATAATAAGATGTCAGATACGCACGTTATCAGTCCACGCCGCCCACGCACTAAGGCGCGGACCGTGGAGGAGTGATGGTATGCCGGCCACACTGATTGTGGCGAACCTTCGCTCCGGCGGCGGGCGCGCGCGCGATGCCCTCCCCCTCGTCACCAAAGCGCTCAGGCGGAACGGCCGGGAGTACGAGCTGATCGTCACCCCATCCGGGGAGGCGACCGCTTCCCTCCTCGCCGAGTTCCTCGGCGCCGGGCGACCGGAGTTCGACCAGGTTGCCGTCGTCGGGGGCGATGGCACGCTCAACGGCGCCGTCAACGGCATTCTGACGAGCGGAGTGAACCTTCCGCTCGGCATCATCCCCTGCGGAACCGGGAACGAAATCATCCGCGCGCTGGGGATCCCGAAGGACCCGGAGAAGGCGGTCGAGGTCCTCCTCCGCGGGCAGGTGTGCCCCATCGACGTCGGTAAGGTCAACAACCGGTACTTCCTCAACATCTTCGGCCTGGGCTACGACGTGCAGGTCGTCAAGATGGTCAACATGCTCCGGGCGCGGTACCGGCTCGCCCGCAACCGCTCGATCTACTACCTGGCCGCGCTCCTCCTGCTCTCCTCCGGGTTCGACCCGTTCGAGGTGCGCGTGCAGGTCGGGGAGCGAGTG
Source organism: bacterium (assembly GCA_035279545.1). GTDB lineage: Bacteria > Sysuimicrobiota > Sysuimicrobiia > Sysuimicrobiales > Segetimicrobiaceae > Segetimicrobium. Next base: position 3,087 of record DATEHM010000019.1, read on the forward strand.
TTCAACGGCCGGGCGGTCTTGGTCGCCGCGGCCAACGGCCGGATGTACGGCGAGCGGCTGCTGGCGCTGCCCGCCCCCAGCCTCTCCGACGGGCTGCTGGACCTCTACCTCCTTCAGGAGCTGCGCTCCAAGTCGTTCCGCAAGACCACCCGCCTCCTCCGGCACCTGCCGGTCCCCGAGCTGAGTGTCCAGCGGGCCTCCTCGGTCCGCATCCAGCTCGACCAGCGCCGCGAGGCCCAGGTCGACGGCAGCCTCCTCGGCCCGTCCCTGACCTACGACCTCTCGCTGCTGCCGCGCCGCATCGCGGTGATCCACCCCGCCCCGCCGGCCCTGGCCGGCGAGCCGCGCCGCTCCGAAATGGGCGCGGAGCGCCGGTAGGCGGAATGCTGCTCACGATTCTCTCTTGCAACTACGGCGGCGGGCATCGCCGGGTGGGCGAAGCGATCGCGGCGGAGTGGGAGGCTCGAACCGGGGGGCGCGCAGACCTCGTCGACTACTTCGCCCGGTTCGTCCACCCCGTGTTCGACGCGGTGACGAAGTTTTCGTACATCCAGAGCGTGCGGCGAGCGCCGGGGATGTACGGGATGTTCTACAAGGCGACCGGGGAAATCCGCCCCGACTCGCTGGTCCAGCGGGCGATCAACCGGATGGGGATGGAGCGCCTGGACCGTTACCTGAAGGCGGAGGAGCCCGACGTCGTCTGCTGCGTCCACTGTACCCCCGCCGGCACGATGTCCGACCTCAAGATCGCCGGCCGCACACAGATCCCCTGCCTCACTGTTATCACCGACTACGTCACCCACAGCCAGTGGATCCACCCGCGCGTCGACGAATACTCTGTGCCGGCGGCGGAGGTGCGCGACGGACTCGTGTCCCGCGGCGTCCCCGCCGATCGGATCGCGGTCACGGGGCTGCCGATCGAGCGGAAGTTTCTCCGCACGCTGGACCGAGAGGCGCTGGCGAGGCAGTTCGGTCTTGCCCCCGGTCGGCCGGTCGTCCTCGTGATGGCGGGGGCCTACGCGATGCTCGGGGGGGTGGGCGACGTCGCCCGCGTGCTCGCCCGCTTCCCGCGTCCGCTTACGGCCCTGATCGTCTGCGGGCACGACCACCGGCTCCAGGACCAGGTGCGCGCCCGCATGACCGGCTCGCCCCACCCCTTCCAGGTCTTCGGCTATATCAATAACGTCGAGGAGCTGATGGCGGCCAGCGACCTGCTCATCACGAAGGCGGGCGGGGTGACGGTGAGCGAAGCGCTGGTGCTGGGGCTGCCGATGCTGATCTACCGGCCGATCCCCGGGCAGGAGGAAGGCAACACCCGGTACCTGCTCGAGCATGGCGCCGCGCTGGCGCCCAAGACCCCCACGATGCTCCACGAGATGCTGGAAGGGCTGTTCGCCGATCCGGCGCGCCTCGCGGCGATGAAGCGGGCGGCGTCGG
>DATEHM010000020.1:0-12731 GCA_035279545.1 bacterium
CGGTACTTCGAGTCCGCTGCCCGCGCCAAGGGCGTCACGGGCACCCAGCTCTTGCAGCTGCTGGAGACCCGGCTGGACAACCTGGTCTACCGCTTCGGGCTGGGCGCCAGCCGCAAGGAGGCGCGCCAACTGGTGGCCCACGGGCACATCGTGGTGAACGGCCGCCGGATGACCGTCCCCGCCTACCAGGTGCGGCCGGGGGCGGTCATCTCCGTCGCTGCGGGGAGCCGGGAGATGCCGCGGTTCAAGGCCATCGCCGGCACGCCGCCCGTGCACGGGATGCCGGGGTGGTTGGAGTGGAGCCCCGATCGATTGGAAGGTCGGGTGTTGACGCTTCCGGCCCGGGAGGACATTGACGTCCCGGTTCAGGAGCAGTTGGTCGTGGAGTACTATTCGAGATAACAGTCGAGGTCGATGCGGATGATTGAACGAGAGACGGTAGTGCCGGCGCCGGTGGTGCGCGTTCCAAACAGGGGGTTGGCGGACGTGTGGGAGACCACAAAGCCCAAGATCGAGTACGCGGAACTCTCCGATACCTACGGTAAGTTCGTCGTCGAACCCCTCGATCGAGGGTTTGGGGTGACGCTGGGCAACGCGCTCCGGCGGGTGCTCCTCTCCTCCATCGCGGGGGCGGCGGTCACCTCGGTGAAGATCGAGAACGTCCTGCACGAGTTCTCGACGATCCCGGGGGTGGTGGAGGACGTCACCCAGGTGATCCTCAACCTGAAGGAGCTCTCGCTGAAGCTCCACAGCGACAAGCCCAAGCTCCTGCGGCTCGACGTCCGCGGGAAGAAGGACGTCCTGGCGGGCGATCTCCAACCCGACGCCGAGGTAGAGATCCTGAACCCCGACCTGCACATCGCGACGCTGGACGGGAAGACCGCCCACCTGGCGATGGAGCTCGTCGTGGAGCGCGGCAAGGGCTACGTGCCGGCGGAGCGCCATCGCAAGAGCGAGCACGTCATCGGCGTGATCCCCGTGGACTCGATTTTCTCCCCGATCCAGAGAGTCAACTACGTAATCGAGGACACTCGGGTCGGACACGCCACCGATTACGACCGGCTGGTGCTCGAGGTCTGGACCGACGGCAGCATCCGCCCGGAGGAGGCGCTGCAGGAGTCCGCCCGCCTGTTGATCGAAGACTTCCGGCTCTTCGTGGGCACCGCGGTCGGTCCCGACGTGGTGGTGGGCCCGCAGGCCGACGAGTCCAGCAAGATCGCCGGCATGCCGATCGAGGAACTCGACCTCTCCGTCCGGCCGTACAACTGCCTGAAGCGCGCGGGGATCAACACCCTCGGCGATCTGCTGCAGAAGACCGAAGAGGAAGTGGTCAACGTGAAAAACTTCGGGCGCAAGTCGCTGGACGAGGTCAAAGAGAAGCTGGCCGCGCTCGGCCTCGAGCTGCGCCGGAGGGGGGCCTGATGCCGCTGCTGGGGCAGAAGGGGCGGCGGCTGGGCCGCGATACGGGCGCGCGGCTGGCCCTGTTCCGGAGCCTGGTCTCGGCGCTGATCGTCGAGGAGCGGATCGCGACGACGGTGTCGAAGGCCAAAGAGGCCAAGAAGGTTGCGGATCGGGTGATCGATCTCGCGCTGCGCAACGACCTCCACGCCCGCCGGCAGATCGCCAAGCTCGTGCCCGATCGCGCCGTCGCCAAGCGTCTCTTCGCCACGATCGTCCCCCGCTATCAGAAGGGACGCGGAGGGTACACGCGGATCGTCCGAACGGCGCCGCGGCGCGGCGACGCGGCGCCGATGGCCCTGCTCGAGCTCGTGAAGTAACCGCATCCGCCGGGGCTTCGCTGCCGGCGTCCCGAGGCCGTTCATGGTCTCCCCTCTGATTACGGTTCGGGACCTCCACCACACCTACCGGGCCGGAACGGAGGGGGCCACCCCCGCGCTGCGGGGCATCGACCTCGACCTCCGCCCGGGAGAATGCCTCGCCGTCATCGGCGGCAACGGGTCCGGCAAGAGCACCCTGGCCAAGCATCTGAACGCGCTGCTGCTCCCGACCGCGGGGGAGGTGTGCGTCGATGGCATCGATACACGCGCCCCCGACGCCGTGTGGGAGGTCCGCCGACGGGTGGGGATGGTCTTCGAGCACCCGGACAACCAGATCGTCGCCTCCGTGGTCGAGGAGGACGTCGCTTTCGGGTGTGAAAACCTGGGCCTTCCCCCCTCCGAGATCCGCGCCCGGGTCGATCAGGCCCTCCGGACCGTCGGGCTCACCGCCCTGCGCCGCCATCCGCCCCATCTGCTCTCCGGAGGTCAGAAGCAGCGGGTGGCCATCGCCGGGATTCTGGCGATGCATCCCCGCTGCCTCGTGCTGGATGAGGCCACCTCGATGCTGGACCCCCAGGGACAGCAGGAGGTGATGGGGACCGCCCTCCGGCTGTGCCGGGAGGACGGCCTCGCGCTCGTCCTGATCACGCACGCCATGGAAGAAGCCGTCTGCGCGGACCGGATCCTTGTGTTGGCGGAGGGGCGGTGCGCGCTCCAGGGCTCTCCCGCGGACGTCTTCGCCAGGACGGCCGAGCTCGCCCGGCTGCGGATTGAGCCGCCGGAGATCGCCGCCCTCGGCCGGGGGCTGGCCGCCGCGGGGGTTGCGGTGCCCGCCGGGGTGCTGACGATCGACCAGCTCGTCGACACCCTCGCGCCGCGTCCGTGATCCGCTGCGAGCGCCTCACCCACGTGTACGGCCGCGGGACCCCGCTGGAGGCCCGGGCCCTCACCGAGGTGTCGCTCAGCATCGACGCCGGCGAGTTCGTCGGGGTGATCGGGGCGACCGGGTCGGGAAAGTCCACGCTCGTCCAGCACATGAACGGGCTGCTCCGGCCGACCAGCGGGCGTGTGTACCTGGATGGCGTCGACATCCACGCCCGCGACGTCGATCGGCGGCGCGTCCGCCGGCAGATCGGCCTGCTGTTCCAGTATCCCGAGCAACAGCTGTTCGACGAGACGGTGGCCGCGGACGTCGCGTTTGGCCCCCGCAACCTGGGGCTCGGCGAGGAGGAGGTGGGCGTCAGGGTCCGGCGGGCCCTCGATCTGGTGGGGCTGCCCCCCGAGCGGTTCGGGCCTCGATCCCCGTTTGAGCTCAGCGGGGGCGAGATGCGGCGGGCGGCGCTGGCCGGGGTCCTGGCGATGGATCCGCGGATGCTCATCCTCGACGAACCGACGGCGGGGCTGGATCCGTTGGGCCGGCGGGAGATCCTGGGGCACATCGCCCGGCTGCACCGCGAGCGCGGCCTGGCGATCGTGCTGATCACGCACAGTATGGACGCAGTGGCGCGGCTCTGCGGCCGGGTGTTCGTCCTCGACCGCGGAGCCCTCGTCGCCTCGGGGACCCCCCGGGAGCTCTTCGCCGACCCGGCCAGGCTGGAGGCGCTCGGGCTTGGGGTGCCGCAGGTCACGCTGTTGGCGCGGCGGCTTCGAGAGCGCGGGCTGCCGGTTCGGGGCGACGTGCTCACGGTCGACGAAGCGCAGCGCGCCATCCTCGACGCGCTGTCGGTGCGGGGTCGTGGAGCTTTTTAGGGGGCTCGTCCTGGGGCAGTACGTCCCGGTGGATTCCATCGTCCACCGGCTGGATCCCCGGACCAAGATCCTGGCGACGCTCGCGCTGCTCGGCGTGATCTTCGCCATCCGGGGGTTCGGCGGCCTGGTCGCGTTGACCGCGGCGCTGGCGGTGGTCACCCTTCTGGGGCGCGTCCCGCTAGGCTACGTCCTCCGGGGCGTCCGCCCGCTGCTCTGGCTCCTCGCCTTTGCATTCGTCCTGCAGGTGTTTTTCGGAGAGCAAGGGGGCCATCCGGTCGTCCGCTGGGGCCCGGTCGTCGTGACCCGGGAGAACCTGGTCCAGGCGGCCTTCTACGGGTGGCGGCTGTTGCTCTTGGTCTTCTCGACGACCCTGATGACCCTGACGACCTCGCCGGTTGAGTTCACCGACGGCCTGGAGCGGCTTCTCCGCCCCTTCCAGCGCATCGGCGTGCCCGCCCACGACCTGGCGATGATGATGACCATCGCCCTGCGGTTCATCCCGACGCTGCTCGAGGAGGCCGAGAAGATCATGAAAGCGCAGATGGCGCGCGGGGCGGAGTTCACCCGGGGGAGCCTCCCTCGCCGCATCCGGGCGCTGATCCCGCTCCTCGTGCCGCTGTTCGTCAGCGCCTTCCGCCGGGCGGATGCGCTGGCCCTGGCGATGGAAGCCCGATGCTATCGGGGTGGGGAGCACCGGACGCGGATGCGGGAGTTGCGTCTTCAGACGCGGGATTACCTGGCGTTTGTCCTGGTCGCCGTGGCGGGGGCGTTGATCCTTCTGCCGTCCTCGGTATGGCGGAGGCTGCCGTGAAGGGCCTCGCGGGGGCGCGGGTCCGCGGGCCGCAGGGGTCCACCCCGGCGCGCTAGCGATGCGCACCCTCCGGTTGGTGCTGGAGTACGACGGCACGGGGTACTGCGGCTGGCAGCGCCAGCAGGGTACCAGAGCGCCGTCGGTGCAGGCCACGGTGGAGGCGGCGGTCCTGGCCCTCACCGGCGAGGCTGCCCCGGTCGTCGGCGCCGGCCGGACCGACGCCGGCGTCCACGCCCTCGGGCAGGTCGTGCACTGGACGACGACCAACCGGATCGCCGCCTACCGGCTGCCGGGCGCCTTCAACGCGTACCTTCCTCCGGACATCCGGGTTCTCTCGGCGGCGGAGGCGCCCGAGGGGTTTCACGCCAGGCACGATGCCGTCGCTCGCACCTATCGCTACGAGATCCTGAACCGGCCCGCGGCGTCCGCGCTCCTGCGCCACCGCGCCCACCACGTTTCGGCGCCGCTCGACGTGGAGGCTTTGCGGCGGGCGGTTGCCCCGCTGGTGGGCCGCCACGACTTCGCCGCCTACCGGGGAGCCGGGAGTCCCACCCGGACGACGGTGTGTACCGTCGCCGTCGCCGATTGGCGCAGGATGGGATCCCGGGTGCGCTTCACGATGACGGCCGACCGCTTCCTCCGGCACATGGTGCGGATGATCGTCGGGACTCTGCTCCGGGTGGGGACGGGCCGCCTGCCCGAGGATGCCCCGCGAGAGTACCTGAGCGACCGGGACAATCGGCGGACGGGGCCCACCGCGCCGCCGCAGGGGCTGTACCTGGTGCGGGTCGACTATCCCGCCGCGCCGGAGGCGGAGGCGTGACCGGCCGTGGCGGAGTCCGCGCGGGATTCCGGCGAGCGGGAATCCCCCCGGGCGATGGAGGGAGTTGTGGTGAGGCCGCGGTCCTGGTGTTCGCGCGGGTGGTCGCCATTCCGGGCCGAGTGAGGTTCCAGCGCGCACTCCTGCTTCTGTCGGCGCAACCCCCCATGGCCAGAGATCCCCGGATCTGGATCCCGATGGTTCCACCCTGAACGCTCGAGGTGATCCGGGTGGGGGGACCCGGTGCAACACGATCTGGCGCGAGGACAGATCCGCGCCGAAGGGCGCCGGCGCGACGTCGGAGACGAGCCCAGCGGGGGGGATGCGGCCGGGCACGTCGACAGAGCGAGTCTCGGACCGGGTTAGCTAATAGCTAGCGCCTGATCGCCACCCCATTGCGGGCGAGACACGCGATGATCGGTGAGCGACCGTAGTTAAACACTTCCACGACCGCCACCAAACGATCGCCATTCCCCCTGAGCGGCCTCCAGTGCCACTCGATCAAGTCCTTGTGGATCCCGTTGGTATGGACGCAAAACCTCGACTGGTCCTCGGGCGTGAGGATCGTGCCCGGTCGCAGCTGGCCGCGGCTTCTCCCGTTGATCCTGATCGAATCCACCGCCCGGATGCCGGCGGGAGGGGCGCTTTTGGTGTAGCCGATCCTGAGGCTCCCCCGCTTCCAGGGCATCCTCCCCGCTTCCAGGGCATCCTCCCCCGCTCCTTTGACGCCGCGCCTGCTGGGCTTCCTCGATCGGTCGCTCCTTGCGTGGAAGGGCATCACGCCTGAGGGTGAGGAGTCTCTACCAGCCCGCCCGGCGAAATTCTGCCGAACAGTGTGCTTGCTGTTCGGCCCTCGCCGCACCCGTGCGCTAACCTTCTCCGGACCGCCCCTAGGTGGGCACGATCATGCGGTCCCATATTTGACTTCCTCAGGCATTCAGGCGGCGAACCCGCGTTCGCCTATCGCCCTGCGTCCAGATGGTCTTCCGGCGGGTCGGTCCAGGGAGTATCGCGGGTTCGGGTCTGGAGGGAGAACCCGAACCCGTGTCGTCGGCGGAGGCGTGGGTGGGCATCTTTGGGTGGAAAGGGGGTGGATCGTATGATCAGGTTCCTGATCTTCGTGGCCATCGTGGTCGCGGTATTTTACACGCGGCTCGGGGCGCCCGTGCTGCACTACCTGCAGGACGCCGCGCAGGCGATCACCCGTTCATTTGCCCCCTGAGGCTGCCCGCTGCCGTCTGGGGAATCCGGTCTTCGCGGGTCCACCGATCGCACCATCGGGCATCCCGGGAGCGCATCGGTGGAACGCCCTCAAAAGAGACACGCTCCCGGCAATCGGGCTGACGGCCGCAGAGCCCGGGAAGGCGGGCGCCCCACGGGATGGATCATTCGAGGGCTGAGGTCTGGACGCGCGCTCTTCAGCGCAAGCGCCCCTCCGGAGGGTTCGCCCGCCGCGTCGCACATGTTTATGTTCGGGTGGCAGCCGGGTAAATGCATTGTGGCGGCAGGGCCGTGATGTCGACCGCGCCTAACTCTGGTACCTGCCCTGAGGTGCCGAGAGAGGATGAGCGGGGACGACTGCTGAGTCGTCCGAGGGTCGCGGCGCAGATGGGCCACTCCCATCCCTGCCGCCGCTCCGTCCGGCTGCGCCGCCCGCGAGGTGTCGGCCTACGGCGATCCAGAGCACGGATCCTCCGGCCCAAGGCGTTGCGCTCGTCGTGGTCTCTCCTGTCCCCGATCGGGGCCCTGGAGAGGGTCTGATGCATTCCATGACATGCGGCGAAATGCCAATGGCTCTTCACTGACGGAGGGGATGATGGCCGCGGGTCTGACGTTGCTTCACCTCGCATTGCAGGTGGCGAGTATCGCCCTCTTTCCCGCTTTTGCCCTTTGGGCGGCTCGGACCGGAGGCCCCATCCGGCTCTGGCGGACAACCGGGCTCAGCATCGGCCTGATGCTGGTCTTCGCCGCGACCGCAGCCAGCGCGGCGGCTGGGAACGCCCTCGCCCCCACGTATGGATACGGCTACACGGCACCGCGCGCTTTGCTGCTCTACGGGCTGACACTCGGCCTGCCGATGGTGTCGGCCGGCCTCGTCGTGCACGCGCTGGCGGGGCGGGCGCGGTCCAGGCGCGGGCTCTACGCGGTGGGGGTGATCTGCGCGGCCTTGACGTGGGCCGTCGGGGTCGTCGCCGCCACCTGGTTGTTCGCCGCTATCGCCTGATTCCTCACCCGCGTCTTTGGGGACCGCAGGGTTCCGGAGTCGTGTGCTACCGGTTCGCCGGATCCCGGCCACCTTCGATCGGGGCGACGTTTCTCTGATCCCGCAGGATCTCGGCGGATGGCGATGAAGTAACCCTGGCACGTATCCCACCACGCACAAGGGGGATTGGTCATGCGGATGATGATGCGGGTGACGTTTCCGGTCGAGGCGGGGAACAAGGCGATCCAGGAGAACAAATTGCCGGGGCTCTTCCAGTCCGCCTTTCAGGCGCTCAAGCCCGAGGCGGCGTACTTTTTCCCGGACAACGGCAAGCGGGCTGCGTTATTCTTCTTTGACCTCAAGGACTCGTCGCACATCGTCGCGGCTGCCGAGCCGTTCTTCATGGGGGTCAACGCAACCGTCGAGATGACCCCAGTGATGAACCAGGACGAACTGAAGGCCGGCTTGGAGCGACTGGGGAGGTAACCGGCCGGCACGGCGCGCCCGCGCGCTCGGGCGTGTGCGGGATGTTGGTGCACCGCTGTGGGCGCCGCATCCCTCCGGTGATTCAGAGCGGCGCGGCGGCATCTCGATTTTCCATGGGTGGCGGCGTGCCGGATCATGAACGGGAGGAGCGGGCGCGAGGCCCGCTCCCCCCGCCAACACGAGCACGATCCCCCATGACGCTTCGGTTCAGCGGTTGCTATCTCCGGCATCGCGATTGCACCACTGCCGATACTGCTGGTCGCAGCGTTGGGCCGGCCCATACCGGTACGCGGGACCCCGGCGCGGATCCCAATAGGGTTGGTAGGATGGAGAACGGTCGTTCCGGTAGTATTGGTAGGATGGTGACCGGTCGTTCCGGTAGTAGTGGTAGGATGGTGACCGGTCGTTCTGATAGTATTGGTAGGACGGTGATCGGTCGTTCCCATAGTACTGGTAGGACGGTGACCGGTCGTTCCGATAGGACCCACCGTGGTAGGGATAGCGGTACACCCGGCCGTCGTGCCCGCGTACCAGCAAGTAGACGAGCCCCGCGACGACAATTGTCCCCAAGACGATGCCCGCCCATGACGGCGCGGCGGACGCGGTGGGAGCCGGGTAGACCGGACCCGGCGCGGCCGCGACATAGACGTCCACGCGCTCTGCCTGCCACTGGTTCCCGTTGGGGGTAACCGACACGGTCGCGCTGCTACCGGCATACCGCTGGAGCGCGCAGAAGTTCACCGGCGTGGAGTTCACGTACGCGGCGGTATACGGACCCGCCGGAAACACGTGGGTACCGTCGGAAGCATTCAGCACCAGCGCGTTCGTCTGGCAATCCACCGCTTGAATCGTCCCCTGGACTGTGGTCACGCCCTGCGCCCGGCCGACGCCGGACAGCGTCAGGGTCGTCATGAGAATGCCAAGTGTCACTGCCACCAATTTTCTCATCTTGCGCCTCCCCTGGTTTTCCCCGATCCTGTTCTGCGGAGCCGTCCCCTCCTTGGAGCGGTTCCTTCCCCTGATGGCGCCGTGACTGGAGTTTGAACCTCGCTTCCTTATAAAGTACGGGAGAGTTTTGAAAGCGCTTTGAAAGACTCACGAAGAAGTGATGAATATCTTGTGAAGACGAATCAATCGGGGTGGGGCATCTTCACAATTTCGTCCGTGATGCCCGAACGGGGGCCGGGGATCCGGCGGCTGGCGAAGATCCTTAGCGGCGCATCACCCGGTCATCGACGCGATCTCCCCGCCCTCGTCGATGCGGACGTCTCCCCGCAGGGGGGCGTAGGGGGGACCGACGATCGCTTGGCGCCGGCAACGGGGGGCGCCCTCAATCAGGTTTTGGGGTACCGGCACCTGACACGCGGCGCGCGCCTTCTTCCTCGCAGGGGGCGTTGGTATAGCCGGAGCGGAAGGCGCTCATCGTGCGATCTTCGGGGTCATACGAATGGCGCCACACGCAACCGATATCCCTCCCCAGGAGGTGCAACGAGACCGACGTCACCTCGGACGTGGTCTTCACGCTGTGGATGTCGTTTTCCGGGGGCAGCAGTTCGTAGAAATCCCCCACGCGCAATTGGTTGACCTTCGCGAGTTCCAGTTCACAGTGCTCCGCGCCGGTGCTGCGGATCTGCCGGTACACCCGTTCCTCCTGTTGTCCTTCGTACAGCCCGACCAGCCCCCAAGCCAGGTGATCGTGGACCGGCGTGACCGCCGCCGGAACGACCACGAGGCTGGAGAGGGAGAGGGTACGGTCAGCCGATCGGTAGATCAGCCAAGTGCCGATCCCCCCGCCCATTCCGCTCTTTTCCGCCGGGCGCCGATACTGCAGCGGCAGCCACTCCCGGTCAGCCAGCAGGCGTGCGAACGGGCCCCGAATCTTTCCGAGCGCCTCAGCGGGTGATCCGGAGCGAGGGATGACCTCCCCGACTTCTCGGATAAACGCGCGAAGCACAGCATTGTCGACGAAGAATTCCTCCAGGCCGGTGTCCTTGGTGGTGGCCATATCTCACCGCCTTTCCTGGGGGGCTCGTTTCGGCGCGCCCCTGGTCCGCGCTGGATCGTTTCCTTCTCCGGCCGCCCGCCACCTTCCGGGCACTCCTCCCCCGGTGGGCGCCGTTCCAAAGCCTCCGGGCCGCCGGGTGCGGGCGATCCGGCGAATTGGTTGGACGGCGGCTTCGGGACCCACTCGCCGGCGGCCGTTTCCGATACAATACAGGCAGGTCATGTGGGCTCACCCCGTTACCCGCACGCTCGCCCGCCTGGGCTTGGACCAGCGCGGAGATGCTCCGTTCCAGCGCCGGCCGGCGCCGATGCTCCTCGAGACAGCCGACGCCATATTCTCGTCTCTGGAGTGGTCCTACGAGCCGAAGTGGGACGGGTTCCGGGTCCTGGCTGCCGTCAAGGACGGCTCGGTTCGGCTCCTGTCCCGCAATGGGCACTCCTTTACGACCCTCTTCGCGCCGGTCGCCGATGCGCTGCGCGGTTTCCCGACGTCGATCCTGCTGGACGGCGAGGTCATCGCCATCGCGGACACCGGCCGGCCGGACTTCGAGGCGCTTCAGCGGCGGCTGCGGCCGAGGGCGGGGAGTGCCTTCGGCCACCTGTGCTACATGGTCTTCGATTGTTTGTACGTCAACGGGCATTCGTTACTGAACCATCCACTCCGGGAGCGACAGAAAATTCTGTCGGAGCTGGTGCATGCGGGTCAATCCGCAACCGTGAGGCTCACCGAAGGCTTCCCCGCCGCGAAGAGCACCGGGCTGATGAAGGCCTGCGCGTCCATGGGGTTGGAAGGCGTGGTGATGAAGCGGAAGGAGAGCGTTTACCGGCCCGGCTTCCGCAGCCCCGATTGGCTCAAGGTCCCGATCAGGCGCCGGGAGGAGTTTGTGGTCGGGGGGTACCTTGCCAGCGGCCCCTCCCACCTCAGCACGCTGATCGTCGGTCAATACGACCGCGGGGGGAGGCTTTGCTATGCCGGGATGGTCGGCACGGGCCTGTCGCCCGAGTTGCGCCTGGTCATCCTGCGTGAACTTCAGGCGATTCAACGGAGGACCTGTCCCTTCGCGATCCCCCCGGAGTTGCGGGATCATTTCGGCAAGCTCCGCACGGACCTCCCGCAGTGGGTCCGGCCCAGCCTCGTGGTCGAAATCGAGTACCGGCAGCGGCAGACCGATGGGTTACGTCATGCCGCGCTGAAGGGGTTCAGGCCCGAGAAGAAGCCGGGGCTGATCCGGCGCTCCGCCCTGGGCGATCGTGGCGCGTTCTGACCATCTCCCGGATGGCGGGCCGGGGTGGCATTCGCAGGTGGGACGGAGACGTCGGCGTGCGCGGCGCTGCCCGGACAAGCTCGGCGAAGAGGGGCGCCACTCTGGCGGGCATCAACACGCGAAAGGGGGCGCCCCATCAGGGGCAGGCCGTTTAAAGGACCAGGGAACGCGTTGTTGCTGGAGCCCATGGGCAGATGAGGAGCGCTCGATGACCGCGAGTGAGCATCGGTCCGGTGCCTACTACCTCGAGGATTTTGAGGTTGGACAGCGATTCGAGTCTGACACCTATACCGTGACCGCGGATGCGATTATGACATTCGCCCGGATGTTCGACCCCCAGCCGTTTCACCTCAATGCGGAGACGGCGGAGACCACGGTGTTTCGGGGATTGGCCGCGAGCGGCTGGCACACGGCGGCGATCACGATGCGGCTCATCGTCAACAGTGCATTCAAACCGGCTGGCGGCATCCTGGGCCTTGGGGTGGACGAACTGCGCTGGCTCAAACCGGTCCGACCCGATGACCTCCTCCGCGTGGAAAGCGAGGTGCTTGAAGCGCGGCCCTCCACCTCCCGGCCCGACCGCGGCGTCCTGAAGACCCGTCATACCACTTATAACCAGCGGGGAGAGGCTGTGCAGGTCGTCACGTCCATTCTGCTGGTGCCCAGGCGGATCGTGGGGCCGTCCTGAAGAGGAACCCGGCGGTAGGGCCGGCACGCCCGTGCCTCCCCCTGAGCCCGGCCGCCGCGGCGCCCGCGATGCGCCGAGCCTGCCGTGCAGCGATGCCTTGTGGGGGGTCGTCACGACGTGCGCCCCGCAGGATCGGGTGGGCGTTGGGCCACGCTGCCGGCGAGGGCGCGGAGGGCAACGAGGTAAGCCGCGCTGCCAGCCGTTGGGCACACACCCGACGACCGGCAGCGCGCTAGAGCCTAGTTCTCACGATTGTCCAGCCGCTGGTCGGAGTAGGGCCCCAGCGGGGCTCGATCGGAACCCGAGACGACTCCTACGTTCGTCGAATCGGCTGGGAACACCGCCGAGGCCATGAGGATTCCGTGATCGGCCCCGCCCGACTCGCCTTCGGCAAACGCGGCCGCCGCAGGGATGAGCACGGCAACCCCGAGAGCCAGAGCTACCACGATATTCCGCATTGTCGCTCCCTCCTTTCTTTGTAGGATGGATCCAGCGTACCGGGTGGACCGCGATCGGACCATGACGCGCCTTACCCAGGGACTGTGATGGTTGTCACGGAGGGGTGTGTGGTGGGGGCAGGAGAGAGACCCTCCCCGTGATCGGGAAAGGGGAGGGCGGTCAGGAGGGGGAAGCCATCGGGCATGGGAACGCGGGGTCCTCGGACAGGGCGAGGCGCAGGGAACGGCGCCTCGAGGCCCGCTCACGGGTAGTGGGGAGCCGCCCTGAGCGGGTCCGGAACACCGCGGGTACAGGGTGAGGGGATGGCCTTTAAGTGGGAGGTGGTGCGAATGCGCGTTTCGGTCCATCGTGATCGCCCGTTTCGGAGCATCGTGATCACCTGTTTCGGTCCATCGTGATCACTCGTTTCGGCATCGTGATCACTCGTTTCGGAGGATCATGATCAGACCGAACGTCTGATCGGGTCCC
>DATEHM010000021.1:0-9845 GCA_035279545.1 bacterium
GCGCACAGAGGCCAAGTCTATGGCTGAAACTGATGTAGTCGCCATGCAAAAGTCCGTAATTCCGCGCCTGGAGAGCACGTTTCTCGGCCAATCTGGGCACGGATTTCAGCCCGAGCGTCTCAACGTGACGTAGTAGTACTAACAACGCCGCCCAAAAGCCGTCAGGCGCAGATGCACCCTCAGCGCACGGATACCACGGCGGCCCGTCGCCAGCATGCACCTTCGCAACGGTGACGGGTGGCCACCCACCGCGGAGTCGATTACGCGCGTTATGGCCGTACAGGCGTCCGCGCCTGACGGATGGGGCGGCGACGATCGCCTACGTGTTGGGCGTGAATCTCCCGGGCGTGGACGGGCGCCGGCTAATGTAGACATGGCTGGATACGGCGGTCATGATGATCGTTCCGCCGATCCAGGTCGCCACCGGCGGGACCTCGCGAAACGCCAGCCAGACCCAAAGCGGTCCGAGTGGCACTTCCGCGGCTTGGATGAGTGCCGTCTCGGTCGCGGAGATCAGCCGTGCGCCGAGCGTGAGCAGCAGCAGGCCGAGACCGAACTGGGTCACGCCGAACAAGCTGAGATACAACATGTTCATTGGACCAGCGGCGCCCGGGTGGGCCAGCGGCCACACAAACACCGGACACAGCAGGGCGGAGAGACACGCGGCGGCCAGCATCGGGGTCTCACGGTGGCGCCTGATGATCAGCATCACGCCGGCCATGCACAGCGCCATCCCGAACGCCAGCAGGTCCCCGGTGAGGTGCCCTTCGCGCACCGATCCGCCGACCATGACCATGGTGCCCAACAGCGCGACCGTGCTTGCCACCAAGCTGCTCCAGCGTTCGCGCTCCCGGAGCCACAGCCATCCGAGCGCCGCTGCCAGGAACGGCGTCGTCGCGTTCATGATCATGACATCCGCGACCGAAGTTCGTCGGAAGGCGTTGATGTACATGATGGTGGCGAACGTCGAGAGGCACGCTGCGGCCACGCCCGGCAAGCCGATGCCGCGTACGATGTCGACGGTCCGGGGGCCGTAGCGCCACACGATCACGATGGCGATGAAAGCGCCCGCGAAGATGCCCCGCCAGAACAGGATCGTCCAGGGGTCAAGCGGGATCAGCCGCGTGTAGAAGCCGGAGGTGCTGTAGGCGACGGCCGAGGCGAGGTTTAGCGCGATGCCAAGCCAATGGTGGCGGGCCTCGCCCCCGGCGTCGGGAAGGCCCGCGCTCGAGTCTACCGCGGGTGCTGCGTGAGCCACGCCTGGACCCGCTCGGCGTTCTTGTCCGGCGGAAACACCGGATAGAAGACGTGCTCGATGCGGCCGTCGCGGAGCACCAACGTGAGCCGCTTGATCAACTCGGCCAGCTGCGCCCCGAAGCTCCACGCGAACTCGAACGTTGGCAGTCGCAGCGCACGGGTGAACGCGAGATCGGCGTCGCTTAACAGCGCAAAGGGGAGATGTAGGCGGGTCACGGCCTCGCGCTGGTAGCCCGTCGTCTGCGTGCTAAGGCCGAACACCCGCGTGCCTAGCGCCTCGAACGCGGCGTAGTGATCGCGGAACGCGCAGGACTGCGGCGTGCATCCGCGTGCGCCGGGAATCTCGTCCCACCCCTTGGGGACCTCCTGGTCCGGCCGGCCGGTCCGGGGGTAACAGTAGACGACCGTCCGCCCCGCGAGCGCGGACAAGTGGACGGCGCCACCTTCGGTCGACGGCAGCGCGACGGGGGGCATGCGCATCCCGCTGAGATGAGCGCACGCCCCGTCATCCACGGGGACGGGCAAATCAGGCGGCAGGTCCAGCGGATTATGCACCGACATTGCGCACCCTCCGTCAGCGTTGTTTGGTCTCCACGTCCGAGAGGCACTCGTCTCGGCCTGTTCCCCCGTGGTGAAAAGCGTGGTTGGCGTGTTGAGGGCATCTGCGGGTAGCTCTCCGCGATGCTCTCCCACAGGCTTGGCGCGGCCTCGCGCTTGACGCTCTTGAGCCAGCGGGTGAAGCATAGAATAGTCGCGTTCCAGTTAGCGGTCCTCCACTCATCGCAGAGTTGCTCGTTACCTGGCGAGTATGCGAAAGTGGCGAGTTACCACATCTCTATACCGACAGGGGTTCCTGTATCTACCTCGTGGTGGAGGTTCCGCTTGGTGCCCCGGGAGAGGAGATCCTTGAGGTGCTGAACCGGTTTCGTCGCCGGGGTGACGACGATCTTGCCATTCGTAACCGTAAGATCTACCTCAGTCGGCTCACCGAGATGGGCTTTGATAGCAAACAGTTTAGGAATCCGCACAGCCAAGCTGTGCCCCCATTGCTGGATCTTTGTGCGCACCGCGAAGCCTCCGATACAGTCCCCCCAGTTTTTGAATCTACAAAGAATATACTTCCTGAGATCCTCCGAGGTCAAAGACTTCACTGCGAGGCATTTTGCCTCAAGGGGAAGTTGATTCCCGCGGAGCCTCTTGGCGTAGAGATTGTCTAAGGCGGTGTGCTATGAGGACTCGCACGCACAGGTCGACGGTTCGAACCCGTTCGCCGGCTCCAGTGAAATCGAGGTTTCTGACCCCCCAAATCCAGCCCCGCTACCAAGTTCATTGAGAGGGCCCGTTCGGCCGTGCGCGCCGAGCGGGCCCTCTTCTGCTTACCGCTCTTGACGCATGGCGGGAATGGACGCCGCCGCGCGAGAAGTATCCCAAGAGCCAAGACTCTCCTGAGTCCGGGCGCCGCTCATACGTCCTGACAGGTCCGGGACATGGACGAGTCCCTCGACGAGGTGCTGGATGCTCGACTTGATGACCGGGGCCTCCGGTCCGGTGCTCCCCGTCACGCAAGGCAGGCCCGCATTCCTAGGCACGAACCATATGGTCAGCTCAACGCACTACCTGGCCACGATGGCCGGACTGCGCGTATTCGCGCTCGGGGGCAACGCCGCGGACGCGGGGGTGGCCGCCGGCATCGCGCTCAATGTCCTGGAACGCCACCTGACGGATTTTGGCGGCGTCGCGCCGATCATGTTTTTCCGGCCCGGGATGCCACGGCCCGAGACGATCGCCGGTGTCGGATGCTGGCCGCGGCGGCTGACCCTGGAGCGGTTTCTCGAGCGGTACGGTGGGGAGATGCCGCTCGGCGCACCGCGCTACGTCACGCCCGCAGCGCCGGATGCGTGGTTGACCGCGCTTGCGCGGTACGGGCGCCTCACGCTTCGCGAGGTGCTGGGGCCAGCGTGCGAGTTGTGCGACGGATTCCCGGTCTACGACCGCCTCGCCCGGACGATCGCCAACCTGGCCCCGCGGCTGCGTGAATGGCCCGCCAGTGCGCGGGTGTTTCTGTCCAACGGACGGCCGCCGCAGGTGGGTGAGGTCCTGGTGCAGCGGGAGCTGGGCGGCCTGTTCAGGCGCCTCATCGAAGTCGAAAACGGCGCCAAGCAACGCGGACGCGAGGCGGCCATCATGGCGGCCCGGGACGAGATCTACCGTGGCGAGATCGCGCGCGAGCTCGCCACGCACGCCGAACGGACCGGAAGTGAGTTGGATGCGGAGGATCTGGCGGCGTACCGTGTCTCAGTCGAGCCGCCGGTCTCCTCGCGGTACCGGGGCTTAGAGGTGCACGCCTGCGGGCCGTGGTCGCAGGGACCGCTCCTGCCGATGGTCTTGAATTTGCTAGAGGGTCAGGACCTGCGGCAGTTGGGGCAGGGAAGCGCCGCGCACCTGCACTATCTCATCGAGGCGATCAAGCTCGCGTGCGCCGACCGGGAAGCGTTCTTCGGGGATCCGGCTCAAGTCGACGTGCCCATTGCGGGCTTGCTCGATCCCGAGTACGCGGACGAGCGGCGCCGCCTGATCGATCCGGCGCGGGCGTGTCCGGGACTTCCGCTCCCTGGAAATCCGTGGCGGTACGAAGGGCGCTCGGGGCCTCCGGGGTACGTTCCGGCTCCCGCCGCCGGAGCGGCGCAGGCCGATACGGCCTTCGTGTGCGCGATGGACACCGAGGGCAACGCCTTTTGCGCGACGCCGTCCGACCCCGGCCTGAGCGCGCCGCTCGTCGACAGCCTCGGCATCATCATCTCGACGCGCGGAGCGCAGCTGTGGACCACGCCGGGGCACCCCTCGGCGATCGCGCCGGGCAGGCGACCGCGGCTAACCCCGAATCCCGCCATGCTCATGCAATCGGGGCGGGCGCTGATGCCCTTCGGCTGCCCCGGCGGCGATGCGCAGGTCCAGGCGATGGTGCAGGTGGCGTCCAACATATTGGACTTTGGGATGAACGTGCAGGCTGCCATCGAAGCGCCGCGGGTCATCTCGGCGAGTTTTCCCTCGTCCTTCCACCCTCATCCGTACGAACCCGGGGTGGTACGGGTGGAGGGCCGAATTCCCCCTGACGTCCAGGACCGGCTCGCCGCGCTCGGCCATACCGTTGAGGTGCTGCCCGACGTCTCGCCCTCGGTGGCGGCGGTGTGCGCGATCCGGCGCCGCGACGGCGGTGTGCTCGAAGGCGGAGCCGACCCTCGCCGTGAGAGTTACGCCGCCGGTTGGTAGAGGCGGCGCAGCACGTCGACGTGGCCCGCGGTGAAGTTGAGAGGGAGGTGTCGGAATGATAGGTGATGGCTGGCGGAAAATCGTTGCGGTCTGCGCCGGTGCGGCGCTCGTGCTCGCGGTGAGCTCGGGCGCGGCGACGCAGGCGCAGACGCCCCGCACGCTGATCGTCGCTCAGAGCGCCGACATTGTCACGGGCGACCCGGCCAAAAGCACGGGCCTCGCGACGATTGCCGTCCTGGCCAACATCTACGACACGCTGGTTCGCCGGGACGCCGCCCTGAATCTCAAGCCGGGTCTGGCGCTGTCGTGGCGGGCCGTTGACCCGACCACCTGGGAGTTCAAACTGCGCAAAGGTGTGAAGTTCCACGACGGTGAGCCCTTCAACGCCGACGCCGTCAAGTTCTCGTTCGACAGGATGCTCGACCCCAAGACGCACTGGCCGGGCGCCGGCGCGCTGCAGCTGATCAAGGCGGTGACGGTGGTTGACGACGGCACGGTGCGATTCACCACCTCGCAGCCGTGGCCGGACATGCCGCGATACCTTGGGTACTACGGGATGATCGTGCCGCCGGGGTACCTCAAACAAAACGGCGAGGACGCGCTCATCCGCCACGCCGTCGGGACGGGGCCGTACCGCTTCGTCCGCTGGGTGCAAGACGACCGCGTGGAGGTGGAGGCCAATCCGGAGTACTGGGGCGGCAGGCCGAAGATCGGCCGCGTGGTCTTCCGTGTCATTCCCACGGACGCGCCGCGGGTCGCCGAACTGCTGGCCGGGTCGGTGCAGCTGGCCAACCTCTTGCCGCCGGAACTGTTCAGTCCCCTCCAGATTTCCTCGAAGACCAAACTCGTGATCGGCAAGAGCCTGAGCGTGTTCTTCGTCATCTACAACTTGGTCAACATCGCGAAGGACAAGCCGCTGGCCGACCCCCGGGTGCGGCAGGCGCTCAACTACGCGATCAACCGTCAGGCGATTCTGGCCAGCGTGATGCACAACGTGGGTACGCCGGTTGCCACGTTCTGTTCCGAGGTGATGGTGGCGTGCGATGCGTCCATCCCGCCGTTCCCGTATAATCCCGACCGGGCCCGCGCGCTGCTGCGCGAGGCGGGATACCCCAACGGGTTCGACTTCACCATCAGCGGGACGAGCGGGACCTACCCCGGCGACCGGGACATCGTCCTGGCCGTGGCGGACCAGTTGAGCCACATCGGCGTGCGCACGAAAGTGGACACCACGGAGATCGGCGTGCAGCTGCGGGCGGTGCTGGACCGAAAGCTGCCCGAGGACGGCTGGTTTACCCGCTTCACCGACTTCTTCGGGATCAGCACCATCATTCCACTCCGCGCGTTCTACTCGCCCGGCGAATGGTCGCAGTGGCGTCCCGGATACGCGCCGTTCAATCAGCTGGTCGAGGCGGCGCAGGCCGCGCCGGACGAGGCAAAATTGCGCGACATCTCCAAGCGCCTGCAGTTGATGTACAAAGACCAGGTGCCGGCCCTCACGCTCTTTACCGCGCCCAATGCCAACGGCATGAGCCGCGACCTGGAGTGGACGCCCCGGCCGGACTTGGAATTGACGATGTTTGACGCGTCGTGGACGCACTGATCGGCGGGCCGGCGGCATACCGCCGGCCCGCGCCGAGCCTCCCGCTGTGAGCGAGTATTTGATCCGCCGGCTGGCGCTCTCGCTGACCGCCATGCTCGGCGTGATCACGATCGTGTTCGTGTTATTGCACGCGAGCGGCGATCCCGCGGCGCTGTTGGTGACGCAGAACGCGACGAAGCAGGACATGGACCGCATCCGGCAGGCCTACGGGCTGGACCGGCCGCTTTCAGTGCAGTATTGGCGCTTCATCGCACGCGTCGCCCGCGGCGATCTCGGTTATTCGTACCGCCAGGACCTGCCGGTGACTGAGCTGATCGGCGAGCGCCTCGGTGCGACGTTCGAACTGGCCCTCGCCGCCCTCGCGGTGGCGATGCTGCTCGGGGTGACGCTCGGCATGGTGGCCGCCGCCCGCCGCGGGTCGGGCGTCGATACGGCCGCTATGACGATCGCCCTGCTTGGGACGAGCATGCCGAGCTTTTGGCTGGGGCTTCTGCTCATCATCGTCTTCGGGGTCAAGCTGGGATGGCTGCCGGTCTCGGGCTACGGAGGCCTCGACCACCTCGTGATGCCCGCGTTCGTGCTCGGCGGGTTCTACGCCGCGCAGGTCAGTCGGCTCACGCGGACGAGCCTCCTCGATGCCCTGGCGCAGGACTACGTCCGCACCGGCCGGGCCAAAGGCCTGACGGGCCGCGCGCTGTTGTTCAAACATGCGCTGCGCAACGCGGCGCTGCCGGTGCTCACGGTCCTGGGCCTCCACTTCGGCCAAATGCTCGGCGGCGCGCTCATTGTGGAATCCATCTTCGCGTGGCCCGGCATGGGACGCCTGGCCGTCCAGGCGGTGTTGGGCCGCGATTTTCCGGTCGTGCAGGGCGCCGCGATCATGGGCGGGGCCGTCTTCATCGCCGTCAACCTCATAGTGGATCTGCTCTATGGCTGGGTCGACCCTCGTCTTCGAAACGCCACGCAGCGCGCCTAGGGCGCGGCGGGACTCGCCGCTTCGCCGCCTGCTGCGCAGCCCATCGGGGGTGGTGGGCGCCGTGCTCCTGGCGGTGCTGCTCACGGCCGGCTTCGTCGGCTCGTTTGTGACGCCCTACGACCCGGCGGCGCAAAATCTGGGCCTGACCGTGCATCCACCCTCGTTGGCGCCCGTGCGGGGCGCCGTCCACCTGCTCGGCACGGATCAGCTTGGACGCGACGTATTCAGTCGGTTGCTCGTCGGCCTCCGGATCTCGCTGCTGGTCGCCCTGGCCGTCGTCCCGCTCTCGACACTAGTGGGGCTCACCGTCGGCATGGTGACGGGATACCGCGGCGGATGGCTCGACGTCGCGCTGATGCGCCTCGTGGACGCGCAGCTGTCCATCCCGACGCTCCTGCTGACGGTCGCCGTGGTCGCCGTGCTGGGCTCGGGCCTGCTGCAGATCGTGGCCGTACTCGTGATCGCCGGGTGGCCGGCCTACGCGCGCGTGGTGCGCGCGGAGGCGCTGTCCCTGCGGGAGCGCGAGTTCGCGGCGGCCGCGCGGGCGGTGGGCGCCTCCGACGTCCGCATTCTCGCGCGGCACGTGCTGCCGAACGTGCTGCCGACCGTGCTGGTGCTGGCGACCCTGCACCTGCCGGTGGTGATCGTCCTAGAGGCAGCGCTAAGCTTCCTCGGCCTCGGTATCCAGCCGCCGACCCCGAGCCTCGGGCAGATGCTCGGGTACTCGCAGGACCTGGTGTGGCAGGCCTGGTGGATGCCAACCATCCCCGGCGTGGCCATCACCCTCGTGGTCCTCGCCTTCAACCTGTTGGGCGACCGCATGCGGGACGTGCTCGATCCGCGCCTGCGGGGCCTGGGGCCGGTGTGACGATGAACCCCGGGAGGATAATGGGCTCGGGGTGAACAGCGGGAGCGGGGTGACGGCGACGCCACCATGGTGGGGCGGTTTCCTCTGAGACAAACCGTCACCCCGCTCCCGCGAATTCCTACTTTGTCGCCATCAGCGTCGCCCGCATGAACGGGTGGTCGCCGCAGAAGCACTCGTAGGTCCCCGGCTTGGTCATTGTCACGGTGAAACTTCCTCCCGGCACCACCTGGCCGGAGCGGTGCTTCGCGATCTCCGCAGGGTGGCGAGATCGGGCCCCTCGGCCCCCAGCGGCCGCAAGCGAGCACCGCAGTCGGGCCGACGATGACGGCCAGCACCACAATGACGGCCGCCGGAAGCGTGCCTATTGTGTCTTAAACGCCTGCATCACCTCGGCCGCGAACACTTCCATGTCCGCCATGAGTTCGTCCATCGTGTCAACGACAAACACGATGCCGAGGTGCGATGCGCCGATTGCCTGGAAGCTCTTGATCTGCTCCACAATCTCAACTGGGGTGCCGAGTAGATTGCTCGCTCGATAGTTCGCCAAGACATCCTCGTCCGTGCGACGGCTCTCTACCGTTGTCCTCCGGAGATGCTGGGAACTCAATGCCCGTTTCTCTGCGTCCCGTTGGCTGGTGCCAAATGTCAGCCACGCCTGTACGTGCAGACTGAGCAGGCTTGCATCCCCACCGCAGGCCACCGCGGTCTCTTTCACTTCAGTCCATGCCCGTCGTGCTTGTTCCGGCGAAAGCCCGGCAACTATCAACCCATCGCCAAGACGTCCGACGCGCTGCCGGCCGACGGGCGTGTTCGCCGCGATATAGATTGGGAATGGGCTCTGCATCGGTTGAGGGAACTACTCTTGCCTCCTACTTCGTATCGCGCGACACGGCCATGCCACATCGCGGGCCCGCCAGTTAGGGGAGAACATCTCTCAGCCGTCGTTCGACCGGTGGAGCATGGCGCGCTCGCACGGGCATCGAAGAGGAGCGCGCGCATCAAGACCGTCCATTTTGAGCATCCGTCGCCGCGCAACCCCCAAGGCGTGAAGGGCGTGGGAGAGGGCGGGGCGATCTCGCCGCCCGCGGCGATCGCGAAACGCGATCGAGGACGCGCTGGCGCCGTTCGGGGTGCGGATGACCTCTGTCTAGGTACCTTCGTGATGCGGAGAAGGAAGAGATCGTTATCACGCCGCATGGTAAGCCCGCCGGGGTGCTCATCGGGTTCTCTTCCGAGGATGATTGGTCGGTCAGCAGGCCGTCGGTCGCGGCGTGGGCCTCCAGCCGCGTGAGCCGCTCCCAGCGCGTCTGCAAGCCGTGCCGCCTGAGGATCGCGTAGACGCCCGAGGCGCTGATGCGCCAGCCGCCCCACAGGGGCTGCCGCAATTGCATGGCGAGACGGGCCGGTCCCTGCGTGGGCCACAACAGCGCATAGGCCAGGACCGCATGCTCGAGCGCGGGGATCGCTTGGCGCGGCCAGCGGGTCGGGCGTATCGGCCGGGGGCGCAGCCCGTCGGCGCCATAGCGCAGATACCGCCGGCGCCACCGGTAGAAGAGTGTGCGGGAAATCCCGGCTTCCCGACAGGCCTGAGTCACACTGCCGAGCAGGGCGGCGCGTTGCAAGATCGCCAGGCGATGACGGCGAACGCTGTCCTCGAGGGTCATACTGCTCCTCCTCCCCCTTCCGAAGCTGGTCAGGCCTCGGTTGGAGGATTCGGAGGCTGGGGTGTGACCCTCTTTTCATGAAGAGGCCTCCATCAGTGCCAACACTACATCCAAACAGGACAGCCTAGGGTGTCCAGTATGGATGAGGTGTTGACACTTCTGCGCTCCACCCGAGACCGTCGTCATCGTCTACCTGGCTCTCTTGCC
>DATEHM010000022.1:0-12287 GCA_035279545.1 bacterium
GATCCTGCCGGCCCTCGGGCTGATGCTGGTGTTCTTCGTCGCCCCCTACCTGAATCTGCTCCTGATCAGCGTGTTCACCCCGAGCCATCAGGCGCCCTACCTGCGCCTGCTCACGCTCGCCAACTACGGCCACATCGTGCACGACCCGTTTACCTGGCAGGTCGTTTGGCGCAGCCTCTGGTTGGGGGCGGTGACGACGGGGCTCAGCCTGGTCCTCGGGTATCCCCTGGCCTACCACCTCGCCCGGACGCCGCGCCGGCTGAAGGGGCTCTTCATGATCCTGGTGATCTCCCCCCTGCTCGTCGGGGTGCTGATCCGCACCTACGGCTGGATGATCCTGCTCCAGGACACCGGCCTGATCAACCAGCTGGTCCACGCGGCGGGGATGAAGCGGGTCCCGCTCATGTACAATCAGACCGGCGTCCTGATCGGCCTGGTCCACGTATTCATCCCCTTCATGGTGCTCTCTCTCGCCGGGTCGATCCAGGGGATCGACCCCGAGCTCGAGCTGGAGGCGCGCTCGCTCGGCGCGGGCGCCTGGCGCACGTTCTGGCGGGTGACGTTTCCCCTCAGCCTGCCCGGGCTGGCGGCCGGGACGATCCTGGTCTTCGTGCTCGCGATCAGCTCCTACGTCATCCCGTCGCTGCTCGGCGGGTTTACGGTGATCACGGTCCCTATCCTGGTCGTGCGCACCATCACCGAGCTCTTCAACTGGCCGGGGGGCAGCGCGTTTGCGCTCCTCTTCTTCGTGATCACGATGCTGCTCGTGTGGTTGTACATCCGGCTGATCGGTCGGGTGACGCGGCCGGTGACGTGACGATCCCGAGCCGGCGGCGATGGTGATCCGGCGCGAGCGGCTGTGGCTGGACCTCGCCGTCGGGCTGATCTACGCATTTCTGCTGGCGCCGATCGTGGTGGTCGTGCTCGCCGCGCTGAACTCCGGCGCTTACCTGCGGTTCCCGCCGGATGGGATCTCGCTCCGCTGGTTCGCCGCGTTCGCCCGGAGCCGGTCGTTCACCCGGTCGCTCGCCTTCAGCGTGGAGCTGGCGACGATCGTGACCGTCGTCGCCACGGTGCTGGGCACGATGGCCAGCCTGTGGCTGGCCCGGTCGGTGGGGCGCTTCCGGGACGCGATGCGCGTGCTCGTGATCTCCCCCCTGGCCGTTCCCGGGATCCTCACCGGGATCGCGCTGCTGGTCTTCTTTTACGCGCTGGGGTGGAGCCGCACCGGGCTGCTTGGGCTGATCATCGGCCACACCCTGATCAGCCTTCCCTACGTCTTCCTGATCACGAGCGCGGTCCTGGTGCGGTTCGACCGGACGCTGGAGGAGGCGGCGCGGAACCTGGGAGCGAGCCTGGCCGTGACCTTCTGGCGGGTGACGCTGCCGCTGATCAAGGGGGGGATCATCTCGGGGGCGATCTTTGCCTTCGTCACCAGTTACGACGAGTTCAACATCTCGCTGCTGCTGAGCGGCGTCGGCACGACGCCGCTGCCGATCGAGATCTTCGACTACCTGCGGTTTTCGTTCGATCCCACAGCGGCGGTGGCCGGGACGATCAGCATCGCGATGGCCCTGGTCGTGGTCCTGGTCACCCAGCGGTTGGTCGGGCTCGATTCGCTCTACCTGGGCGGTGGCTGATCGCGCCGCCGGGGCACGGTGCGGAGAAACGACGGGGGGCCGACGACCCCCCGCCGACGCCATCCGGTGTGGCGTCCCGTTCGGCGAACCACATCCCGAGGCCTACCGGACCCTAGCGCTCGTCGCCGAACCGCCTGATGTCCTCCGGGCCCGTCTTGGTCACGACCTTGCCCTTGCCCTGGACCGATTCCCGAATCTGCTCGACGATATCCGGGTTCGCCAGCGTCGTCACATCCCCCGTGTCCATGTTGTTCGAGATCGCCGCGAGGACCCGGCGCATGATCTTCCCCGAGCGGGTCTTCGGCATGTCCGCTACGATGCGGACCTCTTTCGGACGGGCGATCTTGCCGATCGTGGTTTCGATCGCGTGCACGACCTTCTCCCGGACCTGTTTGTCGTCGGCGACGCCGGGCTTGAGGGAGATGTACGCCTCGGGGACCCGCCCCCGCAGCTCATCGACCACCGGGACGACCGCCGCCTCCGCGACCTCCGGGACCGTGAGGCAGGCGGATTCGAGCTCTTTGGTGCCGAGGCGGTGGCCCGCCACGTTGATGACGTCGTCGACGCGGCCGAGGATCCGGAAATACCCGTCCCCCGCCAGCAGCGCTCCGTCGCCCGCGAAGTACGGCCAGTCGCGCCAGTCCTTGCTCTTCGGGTTCTTGCAGTATTTCTGGTAGTACTGGTGGACGAACCGGTCCCGATCGCCCCAGATCGTCTGCATGATCCCGGGCCAGGGATTGCGGATGCAGATGTTGCCGGCCTTGTGCGATCCGCGGGGGATCTCTTTTCCGTCCTCGTCGTAGATCACGGGATGGATCCCGGGCGCGCCGGGTCCGGCGCTTCCCGGCTTCATCGGGTCGAGCGCCGGCTTCGTCGTGCAGAGGAATCCGCCGTTCTCGGTCTGCCACCAGGTGTCCACGATGACCGCCGCGCCCTTGCCCACGACCTCGTAGTACCACTTCCACGCCTCGGGCTCGATCGGCTCGCCCACCGTCGTCATGTGTTTGAAGTGGTAGTGGTACTTCCCCGGTTCGTCCGAGCCGACTTTGCGCAGCATCCGCACCGTGGTGGGGGAGGTGTGGAAGATGTTCACGCCCAGGCGCTCCGCGATCCGCCACGGCCGCCCGGCGTCGGGATACGTGGGCACCCCCTCGTACATGACGCTGGTGGCCCCCAGCGCCAGGGGACCGTACACGATGTACGAGTGGCCGGTGATCCACCCGATATCGGCGAAGCACCAGTAGACGTCGGTCGGGTGGATGTCCTGGATGTACTTGGACGTGGCGGCGACGTAGGCGAGGTAGCCCCCCGTCCGATGCTGGCAGCCCTTCGGCCGGCCGGTCGTCCCGCTCGTGTACATCAGGAAGAGCGGGGCCTCCGCGTTCATCGAGACGGGATCGACCCGCTGCCCGGCGACCTGGGGGAGCAGATCGTTCATGAGGTAATCCCGGCCCTCCACCATCGCCGTTGGCGAGGCGGACCTGTCCCCGAAGCGCCTCCAGACCAGGACCTTGTCGACCTTCTGTCCTTCCCTGGCGGCCGTCGCGACAGCGATGTCCGCGTTCGCCTTGTGGTCCAACACCTTGCCGTTCCGGGAGTAGCCGTCCATCGTAATCAGGACCCGGCTGCCGGAGTCGGCGATGCGAATGCCGCACGCTTCCCCGCTGAACCCCCCGAAGACGACCGAGTGGATCACCCCCAGCCGCGCGCAGGCGAGCATCGTGATGGGGAGCTCGGGGGTCATCGGGAGGTGCAGCGTGACCCGATCGCCCGCCTTGAGCCCGGCGACGTCGCGCAGCACCGCGGCGACTTCGTTGACCCTGACGTAGAGCTCCTGGTAGGTGATGGCCAGGTGCGGATCGCCCTCCGGCTCGGGGACGAAGATCAGCGCGGCCTTGTTCCTGTGTTGCGCGAGGTGGCGGTCCACGCAGTTGTAGCACGCGTTGAGCTTCCCGCCCACGAACCACTTCCAAAATGGCGCGTCGCTCGTATCCAGCGTCGTATGCCAGTAGCGGTCCCAGGAGAGCAGGTCGGCGTACTCGCGAAAGCATTCCGGGAAGCGATCGAGGCTGAACCGCTCCATGATCCCCGGGTCGACGAGGTTGGCCTGCCCGATGAACTCGGGGGAGGGGTGGTAGTACCCCTCTTCCTTCCAATGGACGGCGATCTCCGCCTCACTGACCTCACTTGACGCGTGCTCCGGTCGGGTGCGAGCCATGCGGTGATCCTCCTTCGGTGCCAGACGTCTTGCCCCGCGGCCTCGTCTTTCGTTCTGGTTTCGGCGGGGTCCCTCCTGCGCCGGCGGTCAGACGGCGAAGAGGCGCTGCGCGGGCTGGGTGAGCCGCTCGGCGCCGTCCGGGGTCACCGCGAACTGGTCCTCGATCCCCACGGCGCCCTCGCCCGGGAAGACGATCTTGGGCTCCACGCAGAACACACACCCGGGCTCGAGCGGCTGCGTCCACCCCTCCGCGAGCACCGGCCATTCGTCGAGCTCCAGGCCGACCCCGTGGCCGATGTACCGGGCCCGCAGCGCGCCGTGGCCCATGAAGTGCTCCGCGTACCCGAGCGCGTCGGCGCGCGCCAGCGCGCGCCGGTAGAGGTCCTGCGGCGTGGCGCCGGGGCGGATCGTGGCCTGGATGTCCGTGAGGATCGCCACGGCGGCGTCGTGCGCGCGGGCAAACTTCTCGGGCAGCGCCCCGATCACCAGGGTGCGGGTCTGGTCGCAGATGTACCCATCCAGCGCCGCCACGTAATCCATGATGATCGGGTCGCCCGCCACGATGCGGCGCCAGCCGGGGCCGAGCGGGCTCGCCGGCCCCGGTCCCTGGCCGGCAAGCGGGATGTCGGGGAAGCTCTGCATCGCCGCGGCCTCGCCGGAGGAGAGGGTGCCGAAGAACACCTCTTGGTTCCACCCCCGCATGTGCACGAATCCCTGGTGGCCTCCCTTGCGTGCGGCGGCCTCCACCCGGCCCGCGAATTCGAGTTCGGTCATGCCCTCCCGGAGGGACCCCACCGCCGCGTCGATCATCTGCGCGGCGAGGGTGCCGGATGCCCGCAGCCGCTCCAGCTCGTAGGGGGACTTGCTCGCGCGGATCGTGCGAATCGCCGGCGAGACGTCGGCCCATGCCGCGTCCGGAAACCCCGCGGCGATGCGGTCCCTCGCCGCGATCGGCAGCACGTCACACTCGAGCCCTATCCGGCGCGGCGCGCGCCCCGTCGCCCCCCGGACGAGGTCGGGAAGCTGGCGGAAGGACTCGAACCGGACGATCTCCTCCAGGCCGCTCTCCCGTCTCGCCCGTTCGAAGACGCGGCGGACCGCGTATACCGGGCGGCCCGCCGCGGGCACGATGAGCAGGCCGCCCTGCATGCTGCCCGTGAAGTAGTAGAGGTCGATGTTCTGGCCGATCAGGGCCGCATCCAGCGATTGAGCCTGGAGGTGGCGCTGCAGGTGGTCGATGCGGACGGTGAGTTCATCGCGTGGGGTGAACGGCACTCGGAACCTCCCGGAGACCGGCGTGGCGTGCGGCGTGCGCGACCGCTGGTAGAGTTGGGCGGTCCCGGGGCGGTTCCTCCATCCGGCAGAGGGTGCGCTGCCGGTCGCCGGCGAACACCTCGATGCCGCACATCAGCTACTCAAGGGGGAGCCGCATGTCGATCGATGCCCGCCTCGCCGAGTTGAAGATCACGCTACCGCCGGTCCCGACGCCGGCCGGCACCTACGTGCACGCCGTCCGGGCGGGAAACCTGCTCTTTCTCTCCGGCAAGGGCCCGTACAATCCCGACGGCTCGGTCCCGAAGGGCAAGGTCGGCCGCGACGTGCCGACGGAGGAGGCGTACAAGCACGCCCGCTCGGTCGGGCTGACGCAGATCGCCGTCCTGAAAGAGACGCTCGGCAGCCTCGATCGCGTGAAGCGCATCGTCAAGGTGCTCGGGATGGTGAATGCGGCCCCCGAGTTCGGGGACCAGCCCAAGGTGATCAACGGTTGCTCGGACCTGTTCGTAGAGGTCTTCGGCGAACAGGGCCGGCACGCCCGTTCGGCGGTGGGGATGGGTTCGCTCCCCGGGGGCATCACCGTGGAAATCGAGGTGATCGTAGAGGTGGAGTGATCCGGCCGACACGCCGTCCCCTTCCCCGTCGCCCCGATTCGCGCCCTCAGGAGGACCCGGTTCCCAGCCCGAGGTAGGCGTCTCGGACCCTGGCGCTGTTCAACAGCGCCCGCGCGGTACCTTGGAGGACGATCCGTCCCGTCTCCAGGACGTATCCGCGGTCGGCGTGGCGCAGAGCCACCGCGACGTCCTGTTCGACCAGGAGCACGCTCGCGCCGGCGGTCCGAAGGCGGGCGATCACGTCCATGAGCGCCTGCACCGCGATCGGCGCGAGCCCGAGCGACGGCTCGTCGATGAGGAACAGCCGGGGGTGCGCCATCAGCGCACGCCCCAGCGCCACCATCTGCTGCTCCCCGCCGCTGAGCTGGCTCGCCGGGAGCGAGAGCCGGTCGGCCACCACGGGGAACAGGTCGAGCGTCCGGCGCAGGTCCTCGTCGACGCCGGCCCGGTCCCGCCGGGTGTAGGCGCCGAGGAGCAGGTTCTCGCGCACCGACAGGTCCGGAAACAGATGCCGCCCTTGCGGCGCGTGCGCCACCCCCAGGCGGACGATCTGCTCCGGGGAGAGCGGGGTGATCTCCCGGCCCTCGAACCACACCGTTCCGCGCCAGGGCCGCAGCAGGCCCGAAAGCGCGCGGAGGAGGGTGGACTTCCCCGCCCCGTTGGACCCGATGCAGGCGACCACCTCGCCCGCGCCAACCTCGAGGGAGACTCCCCACAGCACCTGGACCGAGCCGTAGCCAGCGTCGAGATCCTGCACCCGGAGGAGCGCAGGCGCCGTCACGACGGTGTCCGCGGGGGAGCGGGAGCCGAGGCCCCCAGGTAGGCGCGGACGACCTCCGGGTCGGCGGTCACCTGCGCGGGGGTGCCTTCCGCGATCTTCCGCCCGTGGTGGAGGACCACGACGCGGTGGCTCAGGCCCATCACCGCGCGCAGGACGTGCTCGATGACGATGAGGGTGATGCCGCGCCCGTTGACCTGGCGGAGCATGCCCATCTCGGCGTCGACCTCGGTCGGCGTCAACCCCGCCATCACCTCGTCGAGAATCATGAGGCGGGGATGGAGGGCCAGGGCCTTCGCCAATTCGAGCCGGCGCAGGTCCGGCGTGGTCAGCGCGCGGGCGGGGAGATCCCGTTTCGACCCCAGCCCCACGGTCTCCAGCACCTCGTCGGCTTCGCGCAGGGCGGCGGCCACGCCGGCGGCCGGGACGCCTCGAAAGAGCGCGGGGACCGCGACGTTCTGACGGACCGTCATGTTCCGGAAGGGCTGGGCGATCTGAAACGTACGCGCCAGTCCCAGCCGGGCGATCGCCGGGGGCCGCAGCCCCCGCAGCGGGCGCCCATCGAACTCGAGCGTGCCTTCCGTGAGCGGCTCCAGCCCGGTGATCAGGTTCACCAGGGTGCTCTTGCCGGCTCCGTTCGGCCCGATCAGCCCGACAATCTCCCCCGGCTCGACCACCAGGTCCACGTGGTCGACCGCGGCGAGCCGGCCGAAGTATTTGGTCAGCTCGCGGCCCAGGAGGAGCGCCATCAGAGGCGGTTCTCCCGGAGTTCCGTCCGGATCGCCTCGACGAGACCCCCGCGGGTCCGGAGGAGCTCCGCCAGCCCGCGGGGGGCGAAGATGACGAGCAAGCAGACCAGCGCCCCGAAGAACACGTTGTGGAAGAATACCGAGACGTTGGTGAGGATCACGTCGAGGCTCTTGAGGATGACTGCCCCCACCAGCGGCCCCAAGGCGGTCCCCGGGCCCCCGAACAGGGTCATGACGATCGCCTGGATCGTGAAATCGACATTGAACACCGTTGGCGGGTCGATGAAGGTGAACCAGTAGGCATAGATGCCCCCCCCGATCCCGAAGAAGAAGGCGCTCCCGGCGTAGGCGAGCACCTTGTACGGCAGCGGGGGGATGCCCAGGACCCGGGCGGCGTCCTGGTTCTCGCGGATCGCCGCGATCGCGTAGCCCGCCCGCAACCGGGGGAGGGCCCATCCCGCCGCCATCGCGGCGACCAGCCCCGAGAGCATCCAATAGTAGAACGTCGTGAAGCTCGTCGCCACGGGGAGGTTCATCCCCGACCCTCCGCCGGTGATCTCGAGGTTGGCGGCAAGCTGCTCCAGGACGATCATGAACCCGAGGGTGGCGACCGCGAAGTAGTGGCCGCGCAGGCGGAGCAGGACCGACCCCATCCCCGCCGCCGCGCCGACGGACAGGGCCCCGCCCGCCAGCAGGGCAAGCGCGAACGCGATGTGCGCGTGGAGCATCAGGATGCCGGTGGCGTACGCCCCGATCCCGATGAACGCCGCCGCCCCGAAGTCCGGGTATCCGGTGTAGCCGCCGATGAGGTTCCATCCCGAGGCGAGCATCGCGAACATGAAGATCCCCGTCACCACCCGGACGTAGTACGTGCCGGCGACGAGGGGGAGGACCAGCGCGAACGCGACGCCTCCGAGGGCCGCCCCGGTGAGGCCGCGGGATCGCCCGCGCTGGGGGATCATCCGCGGAAGTGTCGCGCCCGGCCGAGGAGCCCCGCCGGACGCACGGTCAGGACGAGGAGGAGGACGCTGAACGCAATGATGTTGTCGAAGTTCGGCCCCAGCCACCAGGCGGCGTAGGTTTGGAGGAGGCCGAGGAGGAGCCCGCCGAGCAAGGCGCCGGGCACGCTGCCGAGCCCCCCCAACACACACACGACAAACCCGATCAGCGTGTACCCGGCGCCC
This sequence comes from bacterium, assembly GCA_035279545.1. Taxonomy (GTDB): domain Bacteria; phylum Sysuimicrobiota; class Sysuimicrobiia; order Sysuimicrobiales; family Segetimicrobiaceae; genus Segetimicrobium. The sequence goes on from DATEHM010000022.1 coordinate 8,459, forward strand.
ATCGCCGGGTAAATCGGAAAGCTGATGCTGATCAGGCCGCCGGCGATGCCGGCCGTGGCCGCGGCGATGGCGAAGGTGAGCGCGTAGACGTGGGCGATCGGGATCCCCATCAGGCGGGCGGCTTCCTGGTCGGACGCGGTCGCTCGGATGGCGATGCCCAGGCGCGTGCGGGTCATCACCAGGTGCAGCAGGGCCGCCACCAGGACGGCGATGCCCAGGCTGACGATCCGGACCGCGGGCAGGGCAATCGCGCCGACGGCGAAGCTCCGCCCGGAGTAGGCGGTGGTCACCGAGCGGATGTCGGCGGTCCATGCGGCGAGGGCGAGGTTCGTGATCAGCAACTCGAAGCCGAACGTCAGCAGAAACGTGATGAAGAACGATGCCCGAATGACCTGGTTGATGACGAACCGCTGCATCGGGTAGCCCAGCGCGAAGAGCGCGGCCGCGGTGAGCGGGAGCGAGAGCAGGGGGTCGATGTGGTACAGCGTGAACAGCCAGTAGGTCACATACGCCCCCAGCATCACCAGGGCGCCGTGGGCGATGTTGATGATGTTGAGGATCCCCCAGACCATCGAGAACCCCACGGCGACGGTGGCGTAGGTGCCGCCGATGAGGAGGCCGTTGATGGCGTTCTGCAGCGCGACCTGCGCCGCGTCACTCACGCGGATCCGGCCCGGGGGATCCTCTCGCCTATTCGGACTCGGCCGCTACTGCCGGGCGGTCCAGACCGGCGTCGGGTAGATCGGTTTGGCCGACGCGACGTCGGACGGCCAGACCGTCACCACGTTGCCGTGCTGGATCTGCACGGTGACCATCGGCTTGTAGACGTCGAGCCCCTCGGCATTGAACTTGATCCGCCCGTAGAACGTCGTGACGTCCAGCGACGCCAGGGCATCTCGAACTTTCTGAGGATCGAGGCTCCCCGCCTTTTCGATGGCGAGCTGCAGCGTCAACGCGCCGGCGGAGCTCTCCGCCGCGTGGTAGTCCGGGATGAACCCGTACCGGATCTGGAAGAGCTTCGCGAAGTCCTGCGCCGACCCGAACAGCGGGCCGGTGTACTTCACCTCCGGCGTCCACTGCGACGAGGCGAAGACGTCGTTCGCCGCCTCGCCGAGCGATTTCACGAAATCCGGGGTCGTCGGCCCCACGGTGAACCCGTAGAACTTGACGTCCACCCCAAGGGTCTGCGCCTGCTTCATGATCAGGAGGCTCTCCTGGAGATGCCCCGACCCCAGCAGAATGTCGGGGTGGAGGGATTTGATGCTGGTGAGCGCCGCGCTGAGGTCGGCGGTGTTGACCGGGTACTTCTGGAAGTAGACCACCTTGAGGCCGTTGTGGTCGGCCCAATTCTTCGCGCCGTTCGCGACCTCGAGGGAAAAGAGATCGTCCGCCGTGAGGATCGCCACGCTCTGGGGCTTGGGCTTGAGAGACGTGGCCGCCTTCAGCATCGACGCCGCGTAGTCATCCGCGGGGCTGAGGACCCCGAAGACGTACTTGTAGCCCTGCTGGAAGATCTTGCGGGCGGCCCCGTTCGCCTCGACCATGGGGATCTTGTACTTCTCGGCGATCGCGGCGTCCGCGAACGTATCGGGGCTTCCGTACGGGCCTAGGATGAATTTCACGCGGTCCTGCGTGATGAGTTTGTCGGTCAGTTCCGCCGAGACCTGCGGCTTGCTCTGATCGTCGTAGTAGACTAGCTGGGCTTTGTACGTCGTGGTGCCGACCTTGATCCCGCCGCGCGTGTTGACGGTTTCCGCCCACAGGTCATACCCGTCCTTCGTCAGGGCCCCTTCGCGGGCGTCGGCCCCGGTCACGGCCAGGGGGGCACCGATCTTGAGGATCTCCTGCCCGAGCGCCGGGCCGTTCGTGCCCCAGCCAAGCGCACCGACCACACAGATCGCCGCGAGCGCGACAGCGAACCGCGAGATTCCAGCCATCGTCATTCCTCCTTCGAGTCGGGAGATTTTGGCCGAATTCCCATCCCTATGATACAACGGATTGGCCGCGGCGTGGTTCCCTGGGGGTCCGCGAGGAAGGCCCCTCGATCAGCCGTAAATCTCACCGGAGGCGGCCGCGTAGGCCAGGGCGGAGGGGGAGCCGCTGAAGACGACCCGCCCGCCCCTGAACCCATAGGCCCGGTCGGCGATCGCCAGGGCGCCGCTGAGGTCGTGCTCGGCGGCGAGGAGGGCCACCCCCTCGTCCCGAATCCGGCGGATCGCCCGCCGGAGGCATTCGGCGGCCTGGGCGTCCAGACCGCCGAGGGGCTCATCGAGGAGCAGCGCCTGGGGCGCCGACATGACCGCCCGGCCGAGCGCGAGCATGCGCCGTGGCGCCGCCGGCAGGGACTCCGCGCGGTGATGCAGGTGCTCCCGCAGGGGTGGGAACTCTTCGAGGATCCGGTGAAGGTCGCGGGCCACCGCTCGACGGTCCCGGCGATGCCACGCGCCGACTTCCAGGTTGTCCCGCACCGAGAGCCCCGCGAGGATCCCCGGCGGTGCCGGCGCGTAGGCCAATCCGCGGCCGGCCCGCCGGTGCGCGGGGTGGGGCAGGAGTGGTTCCCCATTCAGGTGGATCGTGCCGGCGTCGGGCCGGACCAGCCCCGCGAGCGTCCGCAGCAGCGTCGACTTGCCCGATCCGTTTGGTCCCACCAGGACGACGACCTCGCCGGGATGCGCGACGACGGTGACGTCGTCGAGCGCCAGGGAGCCGTGGGGGGAACGCAGCCGGAGGCCGCGGGTACTAAGCACGCCACAGGACCGAGGGCGGGCCGTCGCCGACCACCCGACCGGCGGCGATCACCGCCACCCTGTCGCACAGCGCCTGCAGCAGGGAGAAACTGTGCGCGACGAGGACCACGGACACCACGTCCCGCAGGCGGCGAAGCGCCGACAGCATTTCGGAGATCTCCTCGGGGCTCAACGACGCAAACGGTTCGTCCAGCAGCAGCACGTGGGCTCCCGTCGCCAGGGCCCGGCCCAGCTCGACGCGCCGGGTCTCGCCCACGGAGAGGGTGCGGACCTTCCGTTCGCGCAAGGGTTGCAGGCCGGCGAGATCGAGGGCCCAGCCTGCCGTCTCTGTCCTCCCGTGCCCCCGCAAGTGTCGGTGAAGCGTGGCGGCCTCGAGATTCTGTCCGACGCTCAGGTTCGCGGCGAGACGGGGAACGTGGAACGTGCGCGCCACCCCCGCCCGCACCGTTCGGTACGGGGGCCACGCGGTGATGTCCCGGTCTCCGAGCCAGACGCGTCCCCGGTCCGGGCGGACAAACCCGGAGATCACGTTTATCAGGGTGGTCTTTCCGCATCCGTTTGGACCGGTGACGCCCAGCACTTCCCGCTCGCCCAGCGACAGGGTGAGACCGGCGAGGGCGACGGCGCCGCCGAAGTGCTTGACGACCTCTTCCACCACCAGCAGGGGACGCAGGGCGGAAAACCCGGCTCGTCCCGGCGTCGATGCGGCGCGGTCATTCATCGTGCGCCTTCTCCCGCCGCAGATGACGCCGGCCGTTCCGCCGGTTCCAGCGGGGCGCCGTGAGTTCCATCCCGATCAGGACGAGGGCGTACAGCGCGAGCCGCGCCATCGTCGGCAGATCGAACCACTGTAGCGCCACCGACCCCACGTACGTGGTGAGGGCCGGCCCGACGATCGAGCCGGGCCCGCCGATCCCCGCGGCGGCGATCGCGAAGAGGCTGGGTTCCAGCGACAGCATCGGTGGCGCCGCCCGACCGGCCAGCGATGCGGTGAGCCCGCCGGCGAGGCCCGCGAGTCCGCCGGCGATCACAAATGACACCTCGCGGATCCGCACGACATCGATGCCCGACGCCGCGGCCCC
>DATEHM010000023.1:0-3049 GCA_035279545.1 bacterium
CGCCCGGGGCCGGGCGCGGGCGCAGGCCTACCTCTTCCTTCTGCCGTCCCTCGTCTTTCTCGCGACCTTTACCTATTATCCGATCCTCTCCTCGCTGGAGCTCAGCCTCTACCGAGCCAGCGCGACGGTGGCGCACCCCACGTTCATCGGGCTGGGCAACTACGCGGGGTTGGCGTCGGATCCGATCTTCCGCCAAGTGCTCAGCAACAGCCTCCAGTTCCTGGTCGGCACCGTCCCCGTGACGCTGGGGCTCGCCCTCGCGCTGGCCCTGCTGCTCAACCGGGCCCACGTCCTGACGGGGCCGTTTAGGACGGCGTTCTTCTACCCTACGCTGCTCCCGCTCGTGGGCGCCGCCGCGATCTGGCTCTTCGTCTACACACCGGGGTACGGGCTGATGGACGTCTACCTGCACCGGATCCTGGGGGGCGAGGTCAACTGGCTGGGCAGCCCCCGGCTCGCGCTGCCCGCGGTGATGATCCTGACGATCTGGAAGAACGCGGGGTACTACATGCTCTTCTACCTCGCGGGGCTGCAGATGATCCCCATCGAGCTGTACGAGGCCGGCCGCATCGAAGGCGCCTCGTGGTGGCAGCAGTTTCGGGCGATCACCTGGCCGCTGTTGGGGCCGACCACCCTGTTCGTCCTGATCATCGCCAGCATCAACGCCTTCCAGTCGGTCGATCAGATCTTCCTGATGACCGGAGGCGGGCCGGACAACCGCACCAACCTCCTCCTCTATTACGTGTACCAGGTCGCCTTCCAGTTCTTCGACCTCGGGAAAGCGGCGACGCTAACGGTCTTTCTCTTGGCGGTCCTGATGGCGATCGCCGCGCTCAGCTTTGGCGTCCTCGAGCGGCGCGTCCACTACGAGGTGTAGGATGCCCCCGCACGTGCGGCGGTTCCTCGGGACCTGGCTCTGGGCGCTCATCGTGGGCGCGCTGGCGTTCATCTGGGTGTTCCCCCTGCTCTGGGCGTTCACGACATCTGTGCGGCCGCCGGGTAGCCTGGGCAACCAGATTGCCTCGCTGTGGGTGCCGCACCCCTCCCTGGCCAACTTCACCGAAGCGTGGTCGGACGCGCCGTTTCTGCGGCTCTATTACAACACCGCCGTGGTCGTCTTCGGGATCCTCGCCGTTCAACTGATCACCATCACCCTCGCCGCCTACGCGTTTGCGCGGATGGAGTTTTGGGGGCGCGACCTCTTGTTCCGCCTGTTCCTCCTTCAGCTGATGGTGGCGCCGTCGTCGCTGATCCTGCCCAACTTCCGGACGATTCAACACCTGGGGCTGCTCAACACCCGGCTCGGCATCATGATCCCCTACTTCGCATCGGCGTTCGGCATGTTTCTCCTGCGGCAGACGTTCCGAGGGGTCCCGCGGGATTTGGAGGACGCCGCGGCGATCGATGGCTGCGGCACGCTGCAGACGATCTGGAACGTCTTCCTCCCGTTGGCGAAGCCCACCCTCGTGGCCTTCTCGATCGTGAGCGTCGTCTACCACTACAACGAGTTTCTATGGCCGCTCATCATCACCGACACCGAGCGGGCCCGGACGGTTACCGTCGGCTTGGCCTCCTTCACCCAGTCCGCGGAGTCCGGCGCGCAGTGGAACCTTATCGCCGCCGGCACGGTGATCGTGATCCTGCCACTGCTCGTCGTGTTCGTGCTGTTCCAGCGTCGGTTCGTCGAGAGCTTCATGTTCTCGGGACTCAAGGGGTGAGGCGAGCGACTCGCGTGGGGAAACGACCCTCGGTCCGCGGCCAAGCGGCGAGCCCACCAAAGGGCATGTGCTATAATCGCGGCAGGGGCCTGTAGCTCAAGGGCAGAGCATCCGGCTCATAACCGGCGGACCCAGGTTCAAGTCCTGGCGGGCCCACCAGATTGTGTGAGGGTCCTCAACAAGGGACGCGCAGAGCACGATCGGATCAACCTTGCCGACGCTCTTCCGAGGATCTTGCCCGGCCCGCACGTTGAAGCGCCATATTGCCGGGTATTTCAGGCGCGCTCCGCCGCGCCAATGATCCGGGGGAATGGGCAGGGCGATCAGTCGTGCAGGATAATGTTCACGAGTGACCCGTGAACGCGCAACCTACCATTATACTCAATGAAGCCCATCTTCCTGAACCGGTTCATAAAAAAGCTCACGCGCCCCCGCGTCGTCCCGATCATCTCGGCCAGCGTCCCCTGACTGATATGGGGCACCACGGCCTCCGTCTCGTCGCCAGCCGCGCCGATGCGGGAGAGCAGGATGAGGATCCGCGCGAGCCGCTTCTCGCTTGAATTGAAGAGGTGATCGACCAGATCCTCCTCAATGCGGATGTTGCGGGACAACAGATGCGCCATGAACAGGTCTGAAAACGCGGGCTGTTGATGCAGCAAGCGCACCATGGCCTTCTTCTCCACTCTCTCGACAGAGCCGTCGGCGATCGCGGTGGCCGTCGCCATGCGAACGCGCTGACCGGCCAACGCGCCCTCACCGAAGAAGTCGCCCTGATTCAATATCCCGACGACCGCTTCCTTTCCGGACGTGGACAACACCGCCAGCTGGATCTTGCCCTTATGAATGTAGAACACGGCATCAGCCGGATCCCCTTGCGAGAACAGGGTCTTCTTCGTCCGAAACTCGACCGTGGTCCGTCCGGCTTCGACCTTCTCAAGAAAGATCCTGGGTTTGAATTGATGGGAGTTTGTCTTTGGAGAGGATTTCCTCTTCGCCATGGCCGACATCCCCTTCGCCCCCCGCCACAGCACGTGCCAGGGCGGGCCACATGCCTATTATACACGGTGGACTGCACCGATTCCACGGCACGTGGTCCGGCTCGCCGGCCGGCCGGTGGGGCTGCGGGAACTCGCCCGCCTCCGGCGGCAATGGGGGCCGCGTGTGCCTCGGATCGAGCGATGCTCGCCCGAAGGGCACTTCACGACGCGGTAACCAGTGCCTCCCGGAGGATCGCGGCGAGGGCTGCCCTGATCCGCCGCTCCCTTGACTGTTTCCGCCGCCGCAATTTCCCGGCCGGCTTCAGCCTCTTTATCCTTCGAACCCGCTTCACG
>DATEHM010000024.1:0-9551 GCA_035279545.1 bacterium
GCCGCCGGGCGGATTCTCACCGGCGTCCAACAGCACGGCTGGACCGTCGGCCATTTCCCGCGCGGTGACCCCAAGCCCCCCCACCCTCCCGTAGACCCGGGCCCCCCCTTTGCGGAAGGAGAGGGGGTGTGCGTTCAGCCGGGTGGCAGCGCGGGGGCGAAACAGGTGAACCCCCGCCCGGGCGATCTCCTCAGTGATCTGCCGCAGCGGCGACAAGTCGTCCAATATCCAGAAAGACCGGCCGTGCGTTGCGACCACCAGGTCATCATCCTTGACCACCAGGTCGTGGATCGGAACGACCGGGAGGTTATTCTGAAGCGGGTGCCACTGCGCTCCATCATCGAGCGTGAAGAACACGCCGCGCTCCGTGCCCGCGTAGAGGAGGCCTCGGCGCGCCGGATCCTCACGGATGGCCCGGGTGACAAGGTCTTCCGGGATGCCGCGGACAATCGGATGCCAGGTCTTCCCGTAGTCGTGCGTCTTCAGCAGGTACGGATGCAGATCATCGAGCTTATACCGCGTCGCCGCAACGTACGCCGTCCCCGGATCGTGGGGGGATGGTTCGATAATGCTGATCAGCGCCCACTCCGGGAGCGAGACGGGCGTGGCGTTCTGCCACGTCGTCCCGCCGTCCCGCGAGCAATGAATCAGCCCGTCGTCCGACCCCGCCCACAAGACACCGGCCTGCAGGGGCGATTCAGCGAAGGCGAAGATCGTGCAGTAATATTCCGTGCCCACATTGTCCCGGGTCACGGGCCCGCCCGAGGGAACCAACTTGCTCCGATCGTTGCGCGTCAGGTCCGGACTGATGACGTCCCAACTGGCGCCCTCGTTCGCCGTCCGGAAAACCCGGTTGCCCGTCGCATAAAGGATGCGCGGATCATGCGGCGAGATCACGATCGGGAACGTCCACTGGAAGCGGTATTTCAAACTCTCGGCCCCATACCCCGCCGGGTTCTCAGGCCACACCGTGATATCGCGAACCTCGCCGTTCCGATGATCATATCGGGTCAGCATCCCCTCGAAGATGCCGCCATAGACGATGTCGGGATCGTCTGGGCGGACGGCGATGTAGCCGGATTCACTCGCGCCAACGTCATAATAGGTGCTCGATGTGATGGCGCCGTCACTGGACCAACTCGGAAGGCAGATGGTGGTGTTGTCCTGCTGGGCGCCGTAGATCCGGTAGGGAAAGCGGCTGTCGGTTGTGATATGGTACATTTCGGCCGTCGGCTGATTGTAGATCGTTGACCATGAATCCCCGCCATTGAGAGAGATGCTGGCGCCGCCGTCGCTGCCGTTGATCATCCGCTGAGGGTTCCGGGGGTCGATCCACAGGTCGTGGTGATCGCCGTGCGGCAAGGACTTCCTAGCAAAGGTCCGCCCGGCGTCCACAGATTTCCAAAGGTCCAGGTTCCCGATGTAGATCGTCTCGGCATCCGTCGGGTCGGCGAAGATGTGGCTGAAGTAGAATGGTCGCTGCCGCGGCTCTCGGTCGCTGTTCACGCACATCCAGGTCGCGCCGCCATCATCTGAGCGGAAGATGCCTCCTTCCTCCGCCTCCACGATGGCCCAGACCCGGTCCGACCGCGCTGGGGAAACCGCCACGCCGATACGGCCGAGAATCCCGCGGGGAAGCGTGGGGGCGTCGGTCAATTCAGTCCAGGTCTCTCCCCCATCGGTCGTCTTGAAGAGGCCACTGCCCGGTCCGCCGCTGGACAGACCCCACGGAGTTCTGTGCGCCTCCCAGATGGCGGCATACATGATGCGCGGGTTGGTAACATCCATGCTGAGATCGCACGCCCCGGCCCGATCGTGCCGAAAGAGGATGCGTTGCCACGTCCTTCCGCCATCCGCTGACCGATGTACACCGCGCTCGGGGTTAGGGCCATACACGTGGCCGAACGCGGCCACGTAGACGAGGTTATGATCTCGAGGGTGCACGCGAATCCGGGCGATGTGCCGAGTGTCAGCCAGCCCAACGTTCCGCCAGGTCTTTCCCCCATCGCTCGACCGGTAGACCCCATCGCCATGGGCGACGTTGCCCCGGATGCACGACTCCCCCATTCCCACGTAGATCACGTTGGGGTCGGACGGCGAGACCGCCAGGGCTCCCACCGATGCGGTCGCCAGGAACCCGTCAGAGATGTTCGCCCAAGTCCACCCGCCGTCGTCGGTCCTCCACACGCCTCCGCCTGTGGATCCGAAGTAGAATACCTGCGCGCGCTCCGGATCCCCCGCGACCGCGACGACGCGGCCGCCGCGGAACGGACCGACCAACCGCCAGCGAAGTGACTTCGTGAGTCCCAAACGATCAGACGCGCCACCCTCGCTCATTCCTCTCCTCCCCGCACTCCGATCGCGTGCTCGCTCCCGGTGCCCAGCGCCCTCGCAGGCCGCCGTAGAGGCGGCGCAATTCGCAGAGATTTCTAAGATGGACGGCGCGTGCGATCACCGGAGCCGCGGATCCAGGTAGTCGCGAAGCCAATCCCCTACCAGGTTCACCCCCAGCACGGTCATCAGAATCGCCAGCCCGGGAAAAGTGGTCAGCCACCACGCGTCCGTCATGTATTCCCGGGCGTCCGCCAGCATGGAGCCCCACGTGGGCGTCGCCGCGCCCACCCCCAGGCCGAGAAAGCTCAGCCCGGCTTCCGACAGGATTGTCCCGGCTACCGAGAACGTGGCCACCACGATCGCGGTACCGACCACATTCGGCAGAGCGTGGACGAGCATGATCCGCATGACGGGAGCTCCCATCGCGCGCGCCGCCAGGACAAACTCCCGTTCCCGGACGGAGAGCACCTCGGAACGGACGACGCGGGCGTAAGTCACCCAACTCGTTAGCCCGAGCACCCCGATGATGTTCCCCAGGCCGGGTCCCAGGACGGCCATCACCGCGAGCGCCAGCAGAATGAATGGAAAGGCGAGCTGCACATCGCCCACCCGCATGGTCACGCGATCCATCCACCCCCCGTAATAGCCACTGACCAACCCGATGGTCGTCCCAAGGGTGCCACCGATCGCCACGGCGGTGAGGCCCACGAGCAGCGAAATCCGGGCCCCGACCAGCAGGCGGCTCAAGATATCTCTTCCGAGTGGATCCGTGCCCAGCCAGTGCCGGATCCCATCTCGAACCGCCAGTGGCCATAACAATCGATTCTGCACGTGAACGAGGGTCGGCGACTGGGGCGCCAGCCAGGGCGCGGCGATGGCCGTTCCGGCGATAAACGCGAGTAAGAGGGCGCCGGCGATGGCACCGGGGGAGCGGCGGAAATTGCGGAACATGCGCGCCGCCATGCCTCACCCATAACGGATGCGTGGGTCGAGGTACCCGTAGGCCAAGTCAACGCAGAGGTTCAAGACGACAAACACGGATGCGATGACGACAACCGCCGCCTGGACGATCGGGAAGTCCTTCTGGTAAATGGCGTTAACGATCAGCCGACCCACCCCCGGCCACGCAAACACGGTCTCTGTAATGATCGCGCCCCCAAGCAACACGCCGAAGTCCAGCCCCACCAGAGTGACGATCGGCAAGAGCGCGTTTCGCAGGGCGTGGTGATACACGACGGTCAACCGCGGTACCCCTTTCGCTTGGGCGGTCCGAATGAAATCATGGCCCAGCGCATCGAGCATCGAGGCCCGCACAACCCGAGCGTTCCGCCCCATCGAGTACATCGAGAGCGTGACCCCCGGGAGGACCAGATGCGTTAACCCGCCGCGGCCGGAGACCGGAAACCAGCGCAGTTCGACTCCGAAGACGAGGATCAGGAGCAGCCCCAGCCAAAATCCAGGAGTGGATTGGCCGAGCAGCCCTCCGACCATGCTCGCGGTATCGATCAAGGTTCGGCGGTGTGTGGCCGCCGCGACGCCAAGCGGAAGTGCCACAGCGACCGACAGCAGCATCGCCACCGCCGCCAACTCGAGCGTGGCGGGCATCCGTTCCATGACGAGCGGCAACGCCGGTATTTGACTGCGCAACGAGACTCCAAAATCGCCCCGGAGGGCGCGGCGGAAGAAGTCGCCATACTGGACCCACCACGGGCGGTCAAACCCCATCTGGTGACGGAACTCGGCGATCTGCTGGCGAGTGTAGTTCTCTGGAATCATCAGATAGGTGGGATCCCCCGACAGGAAAAGAATCGCAAACGACAAAAAGCTCACGCCGATCAGCACGGTCAGCGATTCGGTCAGGCGGCGGGCAACAAACGGTCCCACGGGTTATCCCTCGGCAACCGGCGCCCCAAGTCCGAACAGCAGTTGTCCTTTCCTGGCCGCCATACTCGTGTTGAAGAAGAGAACCTCGGCGTCCACGGGGGCGACGATCTCCTGGATGGAGCGGCCCCACAGATCCCGCAAGCGCCCAATCACCTGCTTCGCCCGCACCCGTTCGCGGATATCCACCGTCCATGCAAAGAGCCCGTCCTGCTCGGCGAGGACCAGCACGAATTCGACCAGTCGCAGGGCGGCCCCCGGAGCCGCGCCGGTGATAATCTCCAGATGGGCCAAGGCCCGGCGCAGGCCATTGAGATGCGCCGTGACATCTTCCGCCTTCGCCTGATCTTCACCGCCGGCTTCGGCCACGATCGCCGGGATCCCCCTGGCCGCCGCCGCCGCCTGCATGTAGCCGGGCACGGGGCGGCGCAACACGTCCTTTGACCGACGAACCGCGATCGGGAACCCGTAACTTGCGGCCAGCGCGTGCGACCGGGCGTCCAGCGCTGGATCGTCCGTCTGCTGGTAGATGGTGAACGGGGTGAGCCGTTCCATCAAGTCGCCGCCGTGCAAATCGATCAGCGCATCGCTGCGGGAGAAGACCTCTTCAAACAGACACGCGGCCATCACCTCCGTCACCGTGCCGTCGCGGCGGCCCGGAAAGACCCGACTGGGATTCTTGCCGTCCAACGGCACGACGGCCGCCGCGCGCTCCCAGAACGCGGGCTGGTTCACGACGGGGAGGATGAGCACGTGACCGTGCACACGCTCCGGTTCGAGCTCATGCGCCAAACGTAACGCCGCCTCAATGCCCGCATACTCCGACCCGTGCATCCCGGCCGTAATGCACAGCGTAGGTCCGCCCGCGGTTCCGCGGATCGAGAAGTAGGGCCAGGAGAGACCGCTCAGCTTGGGGTGCGCAAAGGCGAGGGTGGAACACGTCTTGGCCCCCGGCCGCCCGATGCCGTCGGGCATCATTTTGCCTTCACCGAGGCTCCCTCCAGAATGATGAGTTCATCCCGGCGCGGCTCCCAGTTCAGCCGCTTGCTCACGCCGTAGTAGTCGATCTGCTTGTATAGGTAGATGACCGGGGGGTCATCGTGTGCGATCTCTTGTAGTTTGTACAGGGTCTGCGTTCGCTGCTTGGGATCAACCGCCAGGTTCAAGCTCGCATAGAGCTTCTCGAAGTCGGCGTTATTCCAAAACGTGGGGTTGTACCCATAATCCTTCTCCAGGTAGCGGATCTCGTCCTGACCGTCAAACGAGGAGCCGAGCCCCAACAGGTACATGTCGGCCGGGTTCACATCTTCGAACATCTTCTTGGCGTACACAGGCCAGGCCAGCGGATTCACCTTCACCTGGACGCCGACGGCCTGCAGATACGATCCCACCGCCTCGGCGATCTCCTTGTCGCGAATGTACCGGCCAACGGGTGTATCGAGCGTCACGCTGAGTGGCTGCCCGTCCTTCATCAACACGCCGTTCTCCAGCTTCCATCCCGCCTCCGACAACAGGGCCCTGGCCTTGTTGACATCGTACGCGTACGGCTTGACCGCGGGGTTGGCGTATGCGTTCACGACGGTCGCCATGCGCTGGCCCTTGCCGTTCAGGAGCGACCGCAAGATTGTGTCCACGTCAACCGCGTAGTTCATCGCCTGGCGGACGCGGAGATCTTTGAACACGGAGCGGTCCGTCCGCATCCCGATGAAGATGTCGCGGCCACCCTCCACCGTCTTCACGGCGGCAATCGGGGAACTGTTGATGCGGTTGAGCTGGTCAGGCGGCACGTTGACGATGATATCGGCGCCTCCGGACAGCAAATCGGCAATCCGCGTCCCGGCCTCGGGCACCGGCCGGAAGATAATCGTCTGAATTCGCGGCTTAGGGCCCCAGTAGTTTGGATTGATGGTGATCGCCACGTGGTCATCGTGCACCCACTCCTTGAAGATATACGGGCCCGTCCCGATGGGGCGCAGCGCCGCCTGCGCCGGGGTCACGGTGCTGTAATACTTCGGGGCCACCATGTAGAAATTCACCAGCCACTCCAGCATGAGAGGAGCCGGCTTCTTCGTCACGATGTTCACCGTATAATCGTCCACGACATCGACCCGATCAACCTCGAAAAACCCTTTGAGGAAACTCGGGGCTTTGATCGCCGGATCGTAGAGGCGATTGATCGTGTACTTGACGGCCTGAGCGGTGAACGGCTCACTGTCATGGAAGCGAATGCCTTTACGCAGCTTAAACTGCCAGACGGTGGGACTCAGGATCTTCCAGCTCTCCGCCAGGCGCGGGCTGTAGTGCATCTGGCTGTCGCGGGTGACCAGCGTCTCGAACATGGTCAGCATGACGTTGTCGCTGAAACGGGCCTGCGTAAACAGCGGGTCCATACTTTCCGTATCCACCCCTTGATCGACAATCACCTGCGATCCGGTCTGGCCGCTCGAGCGTTGGACCCCAAGAACGCCGATGGCAAGCACCATCGCCAGCAAACCCGCGAATCTCCGCAGCATGACTGCACCTCCCCGCGTAGTCGACGGCACTAGCTCAGCGAACATGGCAGGCGGTAACCGTTCAGGGCGGGGACCCCCCGGGGGCATGGATGACATCTGGGGACTCCAGCAACCGCACCTCGATGCGATCGCCGTTCTCCTCCAGGTACGCCAGCAGTTGATCCCAGCGGGCGTTCTCCAAGAGGTGCACGATCTTCGTGTGGTGCTCGACAACTGCGGGGAGCGAGGGATAAACTCGGCTCGCGTAATCTCTGACCAGCAGGTAACTTTGAAACTTCAACCCCTGCCAGATGCGCTGCAGGCGACGATGCGCCGTATGCTGGAAGAGTGTGTCGGTGAATTGTAGATCGGCTCGAGCGACCCCAAGGATATCGCCCCGCCCCGCCGCCGCACGCATCGCCCGCAGGGCTTCCCGGAGCTCTGCCAGCAACGACTCGGACATTCGACGCTTCACAAGCCGAAACGCCAATCGCTCGGTAATCACCATAAGGCTGTAAATTTCGTGGGCGTCCTGCGCGGTGAGTGCCGTCACGCGGGCCCCTCGGTGGGGAGTGAGAACCAGAAGACCAAGCTCGGCGAGTTCATGAAAGGCTTCCCTGATCGGCCCGCGGCTGACATCGAGGTCCCGCGCCACATTTGCCTCGATCACTCGGTCGCCGGGAGCGTATTGCCCATCGAGGACCGCCTGGACTAGGGACTCTCGGACGCCGTCGGCAAGCGAGTGCCGTGACAGTTTACGGGGAGGTGAAAGAAGAGGGCTACTCAATCGTCCACTTCCGTCCATGGGGGCGCTCCCGCTCATTCAAGCATCCTGGGACCCGGATCCACCCTATCCTAGCCACAAGATCGTATGATTGTCAACAATTAACAATTCCGTACGACTTTCCCCGGATCTCTCACACGCCTCTTCTTCTTGGTACGAACAGTGCCCAACCACGATGTCACCATCCGCCCACTGTCAAAACCACCCCGGTTGATGGGTGATCCCGCAGTTCACAGAAGGGGATGTCGTGCGACTGTGAGCCCACAAAGGTAATCTTCCATAGCGGCAGCGGTGGCTCAATTCCCCGGGAGGTGTCCGATGGACTGGACCGAGAGAGTATTCCACACAAGTCCAGATGGCGGCAGCGGTTCGCTGGAGTTGGGAATTGTCATCGGGGGTCTCGTAGCCGCCGCTATGGCATTGGCAGGCGCTGGAAAACTGATCCCCGCTGTGTCCAGGTTGGCGCACGGTCTAGTGGAACAGGTGCGGCGCGCGGTGAAGCCTGCTCCTGACCGGTTGGATGGCTAACTCCAAACTACACGAGTTGGACGAATGGCTTCGAGGCACTTCGCATGGCTTCTCCGTGGGCCGGACCCTGCGCAGTTGTCAATACGGAATGAGATGGATGTTACATGAAGCGCTACAAATTGCCGGACCTGTCCGGTTAGATCCCAAGGGTGCGGCTCGACTGGGCGATGTCGTGCCGCGTGGGTAGAGCTGGGCTGGGACCTGCCGACATGCCGCGGCCAAGCCGCATGTCCCCCCTGGAATTCAAATCCCATCCGCAAGCAGACCGGCGGCGGCTGACCATCGCCCGGCCCCGAACCGGGCCCGCCGCCAATCGATGAACCGGCGCCCGTGCCGAAACCTTACTGGAAAGCGACGTGAGTACCGGCCGTGGCACCGTCCGCTGTTTGCTTCCTCATCACATTCAAGCGCACGTGCTCGACGATCGTGATTTCCGCCCCCCGAGACGTCCGCATCAATGTGCCGAGGCGACGACGGGTGGACGTGGGGGCGGCGGTGTCGGTCCAGTGTGTGGCCAGGATCTCGTCGAAGCGTTGACATGACGCAATGTGGAAAAGAAATGGGAACATCTCGGTGGCCTGCAGAACAAAGAGTCCGTCGCGAATCACCTTTCGGACGGCCAGCTCGGCGGCGCGGTACTGCGCCAACGGCTTCAGGGGCTGGAGAGGCCCGGCGTGTCGCCTCCGCTCGCCCTCTTGACAGTAGACGTGGGGCAACCCCGCATCGGGCCTGCCGGGCAGCGCCCGCCGGGCGGGCCGGAGATCAACGAGTAGACCCTCCGGCACAAGCGCTGTGTGGAGCAGTTCCAGGGCATGCACCATGCCCTCTCTCGGCAGTCATCACAGCGACCAGGAGAGCAACGCGACATCAAAACTGTGATCGGGCACGCTTAGGTCGTCGGCGGTCGCGATCTGGAACGTCGCCTTCGCGCCGGCGGTCAATTGCCGGGCTCGTGCGATGGCGGTGCCGTTCGGGTCAACGCCCAGCACCGACCGGGTAGACCCCAGGATTCTACGAGTCAATCGTCCATCCCCGCACCCGATCTCAAGCACACGAGCCCCGCTTAGGCGGACGTGACGCTGCAGGACTCGAACTTCAATGCGCTCAGGGTCCTTCCGGTACCCTCTCATTCGCACCACCTCCCACTTAAAGGCCATCCCCTCACCCTGTTCCCGCGGTGTTCCGGACCCGCTCAGAGCGGCTCCCCACTACCCGTGAGCGGGCCTCGAGGCGCCGTTCCCTGCGCCTCGCCCTGTCCGAGTACCCCGCGTTCCCATGCCCGATGGCTTCCCCCTCCTGACCGCCCTCCCCTTTCCCGATCACGGGGAGGGTCTCTCTCCTGCCCCCACCACACACCCCTCCGTGACAACCATCACAGTCCCTGGGTAAGGCGCATCATGGTCCGATCGCGGTCCACCCGGTACGCTGGATCCATCCTACAAAGAAAGGAGGGAGCGACAATGCGGAATATCGTGGTAGCTCTGGCTCTCGGGGTTGCCGTGCTCATCCCTGCGGCGGCCGCGTTTGCCGAA
>DATEHM010000025.1:0-2305 GCA_035279545.1 bacterium
TCGCCTTCGAGGTGTTCGGGCGGGATGGGTACCTGATCGTGGAAGGCTTGGGCCGGAGCTATGGAGCGGAGCGACTGACGTGGGGACGGCGGCATCCCGAGTCCGGGCCCCCCGATGAGGAGCACCTCGATTTTTCCGATCCCGATATCTGTTGGAAAGTGGAGTGGGAGGAGTTCCTCGCCGCCATTCGCGAGGGGCGGGAGGCGTCGGGGAATGAGCGCGACGCGTGGCAGGCGATGAAGATGGCCTACGCGGTCTACGAGTCCAGCAAGAATGGCGGTGTTGTGCGGATCTCGCGGTGAAGGGGAGCCGCAGGGTTGGATTCAGGTGATGGCTCCCCGGGACCCCCACGATCTGCCCACCAGGGCCATGATCCTCGCCGCCGGGTGGGGAACGCGCCTGAGGCCTCTGACCGACACTACCCCCAAGTGCATGGTGCGGATCGGCGGTCGGCCCCTTCTGGAATACACGCTGCGGTGGATTCGGCAATTCGGCGTGACCGAGATCGTCGTCAACCTCCACCATTTGCCGAGGGCGGTCACCAGTTATTTTGGGGATGGGACGGCGTGGGGCCTCCGCATTCGGTACTCGGTCGAGGAGCGGCCGCTGGGCACCGCCGGCGGGGTGAAGCGGATGAGTCGGTTTTTCGGCGCCCCGTTCTTTGTGTGGTACGGTGACAACCTGAGCACATGCCTCCTGGACCGCCTCTGGGCGTCCCATCGCGCGAAGGGGGGGATCGGCACGATCGCCCTGTACCACAGACGTGACGCCGTCCACAGCGGCATCGTGGGGCTTGACCGCGACAATCGCGTCAGGCGCTTCCTGGAGAAGCCGAAGCCGCAGGAGGTGTTTACGCACTGGGTCAACGCCGGGATTTTTGTCCTCGAGCCCGAGATCGTCAAGATGATCCCGTCGCGACGCTG
Source organism: bacterium (assembly GCA_035279545.1). Lineage (GTDB taxonomy): Bacteria > Sysuimicrobiota > Sysuimicrobiia > Sysuimicrobiales > Segetimicrobiaceae > Segetimicrobium. Next base: position 924 of record DATEHM010000025.1, read on the forward strand.
CCTGGACTTCGGGCGGGACGTCTTTCCGGATCTCCTCGCTCGGAACGCGCGGCTGTACGGGTACCGGATGTCGAAGCGGGAAAAGCTCCATTGGATCGATAGGCCAGAGGATCTTCGACGGCTGGAGACCCGCTGGCCGCGACTCGGCGACGAATTCTCGTCGGGCGGGAAGCCCGGGTGAGCCATGATCGGCAACGGCGCGCCGCTCGTGTCAATCGTGATCCCCGCCTACAACGCGGCGGCGTACGTGGGCCGGGCCATCAAGACCGCTCTGTCCCAGACGCATCAACACATCGAGATCATCGTCGTGGACGATGGATCGATGGATGATACCGGCGAAGTCGTGCGGTCCATTCGAGACTCCAGGATCACCTACATCGCCCAGGAGAATCGCGGACAAGGCGCGGCGCGGAATCGCGGGATTCGGGTCAGCAAGGGGAAGTACGTCACGTTTCTGGACGCCGACGATTGCTACTTCCCGCGGAAGGTCGAACGGGAAGCGCAATTCCTAGAGACACACCTGGACTGCCAGGTCGTCTTCTGTAACGCGCTCCACTACTACTCCAACCGCCCCCACCGACTGCGGGGGCGCAGGTACCGCGGCGACCCGGGCCGCGTGTTTGCCGAGCTGCTGCGTTCATCCTTCATCAACCCGAACACCATCATGGCCGTTGGCGACGTCCTGCGGGGAGGGTTCCTGTTTCGCGAGGAGCGCTACTATCCCGAGGAATGGGACCTTTGTCTGCGGCTGGCGCGGGGGGTCCGCTTTGCCCATCTGGACGAGGCGCTGGTCGTCGTCGAAATTCGGCGGGGCAGCAATACCCGGATGGACATTCAGTGGATCCTGAAGCGGCATACCCTTGACATGTTTGAGCAGCTGTTCGCGCAGATGGACGAGGCGGAGAGAGGGGCATGCGCTGCCGCCGGGATCCTGCGGCGGTGCAAGCTCAGGCTGGCCGCGGCCTATCTCGCCAGCGCGGATCCCGCCCGGGTCGATGGCCTCCTGGCCGATTTGTTCCCGGCGCCGGTCGCACGCGCCGTCCGCACCGGCCTGAGGATGATTCCCGCGCGCATGATTCAGGCCTCTGCGGAGGCGGTGTGGACGCTGCGGCAACGCCTCCTCTTGCCCCCCTGGAGGGACGCGGCGGTCGGGCGGGCGTGGGGCGAGCTGATGCGGGACTGCTGGTGAGGCTCGCCCGGTGGAGGGCGCGCGACTCTCGCCGCTACGAGAGCGCGATGGCCGTCACGATCCAGAATTGATAGTCGAAGATCGGGGAGCCGAGAAGGATCGCCGCAACCCAGAGCCCCGCCAACGCCCCGGTGGCGGCGAGCGCGTAGGGGGTCGTCTCATCCGCCTCCGCGGCCAGCCGTTCCTTGGTCCT
>DATEHM010000026.1:0-10014 GCA_035279545.1 bacterium
GATTGTGATCCCGGTTACGACGATGCGCTGGCGATTTTGCTTGCGGCGCGGCACTTCGATGTGCTGGGGGTGACGGCCGTAGCCGGCAATGTGGATGTTGAGCGCACGACGCTCAACGCGCGCCGCGTCGTCGACCTCACCGGACTCCCCATCCCCGTGGCCCGAGGATGCGCACGTCCGCTGGCCCAGGATCCCATACACGTCCCAGAGATCCACGGCCGGAGCGGACTGGATGGATACGAGTTCCCACCGCCCCGCGCGCGGCTCGACGGGCGCCACGCGGTGGAGTTCCTCATCGACACGGCGCGCGCCCGAGATGGGGTGACCCTGATCGCCACGGGTCCCCTGACCAACGTGGCGGAAGCGCTGCGGCGGGCCCCGGACCTGGCCCGGTGCATCCGCGAGATCAGTCTGATGGGGGGGTCCGTGACGCTCGGGAACATGACCCCGGCCGCCGAGTTCAACATCTGGTTCGATCCGGAGGCGGCGGACGCCGTCTTCCGCAGTGGGATCCCGCTCTGGATGTGCGGGTTGAACCTCACCCGCCAGGCCACGGTCGATGTCCCGATGATCGAGGGCATCGGCGCCCTTGGGACGCGGACGGGGAAGGCCATCGCCGCGCTCCTCCGCTCCTACCTCGCGGGGGTCCAGCGCTCGACCGGAGCCGTGGCGGCCGCCATTCACGATCCCTGTGCGGTGGCCATTCTGCTGGAACCGGCCGTGATCTCGTGGGTTCCGATGCACGTGGTGGTGGAGTGCCGAGGGGAACACACGCGCGGCATGACGGTCTGCGATGCGCGACACGTCCCCGCGTTCAACCCCACGGTCGCGGCCGGCGGACTCCCGCGCGGCCTCCCCGCGAACGCCCGGGTGGCCGTTGCGCTTGACGCACCGGGGTTCGCTCGCCTGCTCAGCGACGCGCTGGCATCATTTCCCTAGGAGGATGCAGACAGCACAGCCGGCCCCGTTGCGGGCGGCCGGCCTCTCGAGGAGGGGTGCGGATGAGCGAAGCGAGGCCACTGACCATCGTGATCACCGGGGCGGCGGGGGGAATCGGGCGCACGACCGCGGAAAGGTTTGCCGCGGGCGGCGCCCGAGTCGTGGCCGCGGATCTGCAACCTCCGCATGACACCGCCGCCGCGATCGCCTCGCAGGGCGGCCGGTGCGTTCCGCTTGCCGCCGACGTCTCAGACCGCGCCCAGGTCCAGGCGATGATCCGGACCGCGGTCGAGCAGTGCGGCGGGGTAGATGTCCTGGTGGCGAACGCCGCGATCGGGTTCCCCGACCCGTTCCTGACGATCTCGGAGGAGAATTGGGACCGGGTTCTCTCCGTGAACCTGAAGGGCGCCTTCCTCTGCGTGCAGGCGGCGCTGCCCCACATTCTGCGACGCGGAGGATCGGTGGTGCTCGTGTCCTCGATCGCCGGCCGCCGGGCCAGCCTTACCAACGGCGCCCACTACACCTGTTCAAAGTACGGCGTGATCGGGCTCACTCGGCATCTCGCCGTGGAGCTGGCCGGGACGGGGATCCGAGTCAATTGTGTCTGCCCGGGCCCTGTGGAAACGCCGTTGCTCTCACGCGTCATGACCCCGGAGCAGCGGGTGGAGACCGCGCGCAAGACCCCGCTCAGTCGGATCGCCGAGCCGGAAGACGTCGCCGATGTGATCGTGTTTCTCGCCGGGCCGGGCGCCCGCCATATGCACGGCGCGGTCGTGGACGTGAACGGCGGTCTCTACTGAAGTCTCGGAAATCCCAATGCCCGCGGATTGCGCAGGACCTCCTCAACCGAATCGCCCTTGGCGTGGGGCGCCCCGCCGTCGGCCGCTACGCGAGGCCGCGCCCCGGACGCTACGGCTTCGGCGCCGGCAGGACGCCGGTCAGGAGCCAGCGGACCTTCGCGCGCAGGTCGTCTGTATCAGGAATCCAGAAGCTCAGCGGCATCCGCATGATCGCATCGAATTGCGTGGCGGGGTGGCCTTCGATGGTCTGGGCCGAGACGGCATCCGTGGCGAGGTGGTCGACCTCGTGAGCCCATCCCAGGAGATCCTCGCTGGTCAGGTCCGTCCCGAGGTCGGCACGGGCGGTCGAAATGATCTGCGGAAGGCGAACCCACACCGTCGGCCGATGCAGCGCTTGCAGTGCGGCGCGCACGAAGTGCTGCTGGCGCCGAATCCGCCCGATGTCGCCCTCGGGGTCGTTGCGGAAGCGGACGTACTGCTCCGCGCGCGCGCCGTCCAGCACCTGGGCGCCGGGTTGGAGGTTAATGAAGAGATGCTGCTCCCGATCGTTGTAGAACATGCGCTTCTCCACGGTGATCGGGACCCCGCCGATCAGATCGACGAGATGGCGCAGGGCGGGGATGCTAAAGACTAAGTAATGGGCGATTGGAATGTCGAGGAGCTTGACGACCGCGGCGCGGGTTCGACCGACGCCGCCCGTCGCGTACGCGTGGACAAGCTTCGTGTACCCGATCCCCTGAATGGCGACGCCGGTGTCGCGGGGTACTCCAAGTATGCGGGCCTGGCGGTGTGCCGCATCCCACTGCACAACCATGATGGAGTCGGTTCGGTGCTGATCCTGGGTCAGCCCTACGATGAGGAACCGGTCGCTCCCGTGTGGGATGGCTGACCGGGCCGGCGTCCCGGTGCCCCTGAGCGATGGGCCGGACGGGGCGGGGGCGGACGGTCGCACCCCCGTGCGGGTGGCGATCAGGGTGAGCAGCAGGACGCCAATGAGCAGCGCCCCGCGGTGTTTCAACCCGCGTCCCCCCCACAATCGGATCGCGCCAAGCTTTTGGAGTTGTCGATCAAACCTCGCCATGAACCCCCCGGCGTGGACCCTGCGGGGAGAGACCGTGGACGCGCGCGATCCCCACTTCCCTCCCAGTGTTTACCCAGTTTTCTCCACAGCGTTCGCTAAGGGTTGTCAGGTTCCCTGGGGCCGTGCGTGCAGGAGCCCCTCGGGCGGGGCTGGAAACAATCCTACGCCCCCAGCGTGCCGCCGCGGTCCGTCGTGTGTCTGGGGGACAACGGGTGAGGGGCATCGAGCATGGCGTTTTCGGTGATCGGACAGTCGCTCCCGCGGGTCGACGGGGAGGAGAAAGTCACCGGCCGTACACAATTTGTCGCCGATCAGGAGATGCGCGGGCTGCTTCACGTCCGCCTCTTTTTGAGTCCCTACGCGCACGCTCGGATCCGCTGCCTGCCGGTCGCCGCCGCGCGGGAGGTGCCCGGGGTCGTCGCGGTGCTCCGCGAGGAGGACCTGCCCTTCGGGGATGGAGTGCCCAACGCGCGCGGACGCTATCTGCTCGCGAAGGGAGAGGTGCGATTTGTCGGCGAGCCGGTCGCCGCCATCGTGGCGGAGAGCGAGGAGGCGGCAGCGGACGGGTTGGAGCGGCTTGCCGCGGCTGCGGAATTCGACGCGCTCCCCGTGCTCATCGATCCGGTCGCTGCGGCCGACCCCGCGTCCCCGCTCGTGCAACCCGAGCTGGCGGGAAGGAGCGGCGAGGCGAGTCTGCACGCGGCGGTCAAGGTCGAAGAGGGGCCGGCGGACCAGAGGCCCAGCAACGTCACCAGCCGGGTTCGGTTCACGCGGGGCGACATCGAGCGTGGGTTGCGCGAGGCAGACCTGGTGGTCGCGCGGACATTTCGGACCTCGGTGATCCATCAAGCGTACATCGAGCCCCACGCGACGATCGCGGATTACGATTCGGCGGCGCGGCGGCTTACGGTGTGGACGGCCACGCAGGCCCTGTTCTATTCCCGTGAAAACGTTGCGCAGGTGCTCGGGCTCCCGGAATCCTCCGTCCGCATCATCCCGATGGCGGTCGGAGGCGGTTTCGGCGCCAAGATCTTGCTGCTGGAACCGATCGCCGGAGCGCTGGCCATGGTGCTGCGGCGGCCCGTCAGGGTAGTGCTGACACGATCCGACGAGTTCCGCACCGCCACGCCCGCGCCCCAGTCGGCGCTGGAGGTTCGGGTCGGCGCGCGCCGCGACGGCACGCTGACCGCGATCCAGGCGCGCCTCCTCTTCGACGCGGGGGCGCTCCCCGGCGCGCCGCTCAACATCGCCGCGTTGATGCTCGGCGGCAACTACCAGGCTCCGCACCTGGACGTGCAGGGGCGGGAGGTTCTGACCCACAAAGCCCCGGTCGGCGCCTATCGGGCTCCCGGGGCCCCGCAGGCGGCGTTTGCCCTCGAGTCGGTGATGGACGATCTGGCGCGGTCGTTAGGGCTCGACCCGATCGAGTTTCGGATCCGGAACGCCTCGCAGGGCGGTGACCCGATGCCAAACGGGGACCCCTGGCCGCGGATCGGGCTCCGCGAGGTGCTCCGCGCCGCGCAGGAGACGTCTCTCTGGCGCGGCCGCGATCGAGACGGCCGAGGGGTGGGCGTCGCGGCCGGCGGGTGGCTCGGCGGGCTTGAGCCGGCGAGCGCCTGCGTGAAGATGAATCCCGATGGCACCGCGCAGGTCATCGTTGGCTCGGTCGACATCAGCGGGACGGCCACCGGTCTCGCGCAGATCGCGGCGGAGATGCTCGGGCTTCCGGTCTCACGAGTCCGGGTGGTCGGGGCGGACAGCGACAGCGCGCCGGCCGCGGGGATGTCCGGCGGAAGCAAGATCACCTACACGGTGGGCTCGGCGGTGGTGAAGGCCGCGGCGGAGGCGCGTCGTCAGCTCCTGGGGTTGGCCGCCAGCAAGCTCGAGGCCGCCGAAGCGGATCTGGAAGTCGTCGACGGCGCGGTGCGGGTCCGCGGCGTCCCCACGCGCAGCGTCGCGGTGGCCGAGCTCGTGAAGCTCACCTCCGGTTTTGGCGCGGGCCATCCCCCGCTGCTCGGCGTCGCGTCCGAAGCGATCGTCCAGCGGGCGCCGGCGTTCGGGGCGCACGTTGCCCGCATCCGGCTGGACGCGGACTCGGGTCGGGTGCGCGTCGTGGACTACGCCGTCGCCCAGGACGTCGGGCGGGCGATCAACCCCGCGGCGGTGCGGGGCCAGATTCACGGGGGGGTGGCGCAGGGGATCGGGTGGGCCCTGCTCGAGCGGATGGTCTACGACGAAAACGGGTCGGTCGCGACCGGGACCTTCCTCGATTACGCGCTCCCCCGCGCCGCGGACGTGCCGCCGATCGAGGTGACCCTGGTGGAGGTCCCCTCGGAGCGGGGTCCCTATGGGGCGAAGGGGGTGGGGGAGCCGCCCGTCGTGCCGGTGGCCGCCGCGGTCGCGAACGCCATTATGGATACCAGCGGGGCCCGCGTCGAGGAGCTGCCGATCGTGCCCGAGGCCGTCGTGGCCGCCTTGCGCCGAACGTCGCCCTCGTGACTTCGATCCAGATCCAGATCGCCGTCGTGGGCGGAGGCCCTGCCGGGCTGGCCGCCGCGGGCGAGGCGCGCGCGGCGGGGGCACGCGTGCTCCTGATCGAGGAACGCCCCGTGCTCGGCGGCCGCGCGGTCGTCGTCCCCGGCGCCCGCGGGCTCGCCGAAGGACTGATCCGCGACCTCCGGTCGGCCGAGGTGTGGCGGGGAAGCACGGTCTGGGGCATCTTCGGCCGCTCCCTGGCCGTGCTGCGCGCCGGGCGGACCCGGCTGGTCGCCGCCGACGCGGTCATTCTGGCCACCGGGGCGCTCGAGTGGCTCGTCCCCTTTCCCGGCTGGACGCTCGGGGGGGTCTACACCCTGGAGGGGGCATGGGAACTGGTCCGCGCCGGGAAGGTCGGCCCGGCCGCCGGACCCGCGGTGGTCGTCGGGGGAGCCGAAGGGGCCAGCCTCGCGGCCCGCATGTCCGAGCGAGGGGCCCAGGTCCTCATGGTGAGCGCGGACCGCCCGAAGGGACTACCCCCGGCGATTCCTGTCATCCCCGGCCGCGTTGCGGAGGCGAGGGGGGCGGCGACAGTGGAACGGGTGGTGCTCGCCGATGGGTCCGAGCATGAGTGCCGGATGCTGTGCGTGGAATCCCCCCGTGAGCCGTTGACTGATCTGGCCCGGCTCGCCGGGGCCCCCTGCGTCTATCATCCTCGGCTCGGCGGATTCGTCCCGCGGTATGACCGGACGCTGGCGCTCCACGGTCCCACCTCCGAGCTCTACATCGCCGGTGACAGCGGAGGCGTGGACACGCCCCGCGCGGCGGCTGAGTCGGGGCGGCTTGCCGCGCGCTCTGCCCTCCGCGAGCTCCACCTCCTCCCCGATCCCGAGGCGAAGCTGGAGGAGTCCCGGGGACAGCTGCGGGCGATGTCGGCGCCCCTGTGCGCGAGGGCGCGCGAGTCGATCATGATCGGTGCAATGCCCGACGACGTGGTTGAACGGTGGGAGGGACCGCCCGGGACGGTGTTGTGTCCGTGTCAGGGGGTGACCCTGGCCGCGCTGCAGGCCGGATTGGACGACGGCGCCCGGACGCCCGACGAATTGAAGCGGTGGACCCGTTGCGGGATGGGGGTGTGTCAGTGGCGGCGGTGCCGGCCTCCGGTCATGCAGTGGCTCAGCGGGGCCCTGGAGGTGCCGATCGGGCAGGTGCCGTTGCCTCGCGTGCGCCCGCCCGTCCGCCCGGTGCCCCTCTCCGCCATTGCCGGCCTCGAGGGCGAGGCCGAGGCGCTGCCCGGGGTCGATGGCTGAACGGTCGAACTTCGACGTCGGCATCCTCGGGGCGGGCCTCGTCGGATGTTCGATCGCCTATCATCTGACCCGACGCAAGGTTTCGTCCATCCTCCTCGACCGGGAAGGGCCGGGAGGCGGAACCTCGTCCGCCACCTCCGCATGGGTGTGGGTTCACACGAAGGCCCCCGCTGCCTACGCCCGAACGAGCCTGCGCAGTGCAGAGCGCTATCCTCTCCTCCAGGAGGCCATTGGGGCCATCGAGTACCTTCGGACCGGGGGCCTCGCCCCTGCGCTGACCGAGGAAGAGGCCCTCGCCGCCGGGGCGCTGGCGGATCGCCAGACTGCGGCGGGGCTGGAGGTGCGCTGGCTCCCGCGAGACGAGGTCCTCCGGCGGGAACCGGCGCTTTCCCCCGAGATCCTCGGCGCGACGTATTCCCCTCTCGACGGCAGCGTGAATCCGTTCCTCTTGGTGCGGCGGCTCATTTCCGCCTCCCGCTCCCAAGGGGCCACCGCCTGGTTTCACTGCGGCCACGTCTCCATCCGCGCGCTCGCCCACAGCTTCCTCCTCCAGAGCCCCCGAGGAGAGGTCGAGGTGCGCGCGCTGGTGCTGGCGGTGGGCCCGTGGACGCCGCTCATCGGCAGGGAGATCGGCGTCGCGATTCCCATCCACCAAGTCCGGGGTCATGTTCTGGTGAGCGAACCCCTGCCTCCGTTGCTCCGGCACACCGTGCAAGGCGCCCGGCAGCTGGTGACCGGGGAGGTCCTCTTTGGGCACACTCGGGAAGAGGCGGGAATGGGCCGGGAGGCCACCCTACAGCAGATCAGGGAGGTCGCGCGTGCGGGCGTCCGTCTGCTTCCGCCGCTTGGGACCGCCCGAGTCATCCGCGCCTTCGCCGGGATCCGGGCGATCCCGGACGATGGGCTGCCCATCCTGGGGGCGGTGCCCGGGGTTGAGAACCTGTTCATTGCGGCAACCCACAGCGGCGTGACCCTCTGTCCGTTGATCGGGGAAGCGATGGCCGCGGTCGTGGTGGGGGAGCCTCTCCCGGACGACCTCGAGGGATACACGCTGGGGCGCTTCCAAGGGGCCGGGGAGTCCCTCGGGGGAGGCTTGGCAGGCAGGATTCGCGGAGGTGCCGTGGTATAAAGGGATCGGAATCAGGGCAACCGGCCCCCGGGGGAGGAAGAACGAGCGTATGCCAAAGGGTACTGTAAAATGGTTTAATCGAGAGAAGGGTTACGGGTTTATTACGCCGGAGGAAGGGAAAGACGTATTCGTTCATTACACCGGGATCGCCGGAGAAGGCTTCCGCAACCTGGAGGAGGGGCAGATCGTAGAGTTTGAGATCACCCAGGGGCAAAAGGGGCCGCAAGCCCAAAACGTACGCGTCGTCGGTTAACCCCACCCGGCATTCGACCCAAAATCTGCCATCAAGGTGATTGAGGACACCGGGAGTGCCTTTCCGGTGTCCTCCTTAGATTGATGTCGGATGCCGGTTTCCACTGAGCCCATATTTTTGAGATATTTGGGCCATATTTGGCTGAATTCCCTGTATATTCCGTGATTTTCCCGTATATCTTCTTCTGCTTTCATGTATGACGGCCGCACACATTCAATCATCAGGCGATGATATTCCGTCACGATCCCAGGTCGGTCCATTCGTCTAGGGGATTGCACCCACTATACACCCATGCTAGATTAATTCGAGGGAGCTAATATGATGTCGGGCACATCTACAAAATCACGCGTGCGGCGGTCTAGTTCGTCGCGTCGGCCCAAATCATTGGGCTCGCGGCACAAATCCGGGGTCAGAAGGCGGCGGATTGTCAGAAATCGCCCTGCGCCAAGGGCTCGCATCAAGGTTGTTCGATCTCGGTCCACCGGCGCCCGACGCTCCCGCCCGTTGCCCGCCGCAGAATCCCTGAGCGAACGAGTGTTCACCAGTAGCTTGGAGCGGAGCCTTCGAGACTACCGAACGGTCTGGGAGGCCTTGGCAAAACGGTGAAGTACCTTACGGTTGAACAATTAAAGACGGTCAACCAGCGCATGATCCGGGCCACCGGAGGACTCTACCTCGCGGGGGAACAGAACGTGGTCTATCCTCCCAGCCTGGAATCGCTGGTGAACTTCGTCCAGACGCGGATCGCACTGCGCCCCCAACCGTCGGTCTGGGACATGGCGGCGTTCTATCTGGACCGGCTGACCCGGGATCAGGTATTCCACGACGGCAACAAGCGCACGGCGCTTGAGGCGGCCCGGCTCTTCATCGAGGGAGCTGGCTACCGATTGAGCCTGACCCCGGCCCACGAGTCGGTCGAGTTCATCACGAACGTTGCCCGAGGGACCTCCACCCGCGACGGCATCGCCGTATGGCTGCGGGCGCACTCGAAGAAGCGATAAGCCTCGGGGCGATCGCCCCCGGCTCCGCTCCGCGAACCGACCCTTGACGCGGAGGGGTGCGGGCGTCATGATTGTGATAGTCACAAAAGGAGGTGATGCGGATGGATCATAGTAGACGCTCCTCGCCGTATCGTCCGATCTGCCGCCAGTATCCGCAAAGCGAGGTGGTGACCGGGTAGCGCGTTCGCCTACTCCGGCCGTCGCCCACGCTGCGGCTCAGCTGGATGACGACGGTGCGGCTGGAGGGCAGACAAGCGCTTTCTCTGCTCGCAGATCCTTAGGAAGCGCGTAAGCACGATCGACGGAAACGGATGACGACGCGGAGGGGTCTCTCGTACGCCGAGGGACCCCTTCGGGTTATGGCGCATCGCCGGTGGGAACACCGGGCCACAGGTTGTCCTCGTTGAGATAGACGAGGTCGAAGAGCATCGTCCCCCGGGTCCAGGCTTGCGACGTCCGCACCGCCCGCGCCAGCCGATCGGGCGCCCCGTCATACAGCGAGACTAGAAGGGATCCGACCACGGGGGTGGCCCCTCCGACCAACGAGGTGGCGAGCCATGCCCCGCCCTCGATGCTGATTTCGGGATTGGAGTGCTGAGCGCGCGCGTCCCACACGGTGATCGGGCGATAGTAGAGGCCGATCATGAGGTAGTCGAGGAGGGGCGCCAGGCCGGACCGTACCCACTCCGGGCCGATCCAGGGGTAGGGGGGGTGCACCTCCGGACTGGCCCAGTTGACCCCTTCTTCGTAGTAGACGGGATACCAGGCGCCGACGTACATTCCGACCGCCATCTGCGGCTTGAGCGTGTGCACCATCGCGGTCACGGCGCGAGTGAACGCCAGGATCGTGTGCGCACGGTATCCCAGCCACGCGTGGTACAGCCGGCCGGGCACGCGCTTCACCCAGTACCCGCTCGCTTCATACGCGTAGATGTCTTGCGGCCAGTGTTCCACCGGGCGCCCCAAGAACGCCTCGAAGCGCGCCCGGCTCAAGGGGGAGAAGTCCTCGGCGATATCCTGGTAGCG